>DATDRQ010000090.1:0-7290 GCA_035291645.1 Anaerolineales bacterium | reverse complement strand
GCTGCCCGCCTGGCGGACACCATCCAGTCGATAACTGCACTACCGGTCGAGCTGTGGGATGAGAGCTTCAGCACCCAGGAGGCGCAGGCGGCCCGCCGGGCAGCGGGCGCCTCCCGGCGAAGGCGCCGCGGCCACCAGGATGAACTTGCCGCAACCATCATCCTGCAATCGTACCTGGATGCCAAACAGAACTAACCACCCGCGGAGGGTCCATGAAGGAAGAATTGCCGCGAGTCGTCGAAGCCGAAGCCATTCCTAAACGCCAGAGACGGCGACGCTCTCCATTCTCGTTGCTCTTCCTGGGATGTTTGCTGGTCCTGCTGTGCTTGATCGTGTTACTGACCGGTGTGGGTCTGGTCGAGTTGGCAGGTAGGGCCGCCGATCGGTTCGGCCCGCCTGCTCCCGGTATGAGTTTCACCCGCCAGTTGAGGCTGTCGGCTCTGCTCTTTCTGCGGGAAGCGCAGCTGACCGAACCTGCCAACCCTCTGGGTGGTCCCCAGCCGTTCAAGATCGCCCTCGGTGAATCCCCGATCGGGATCGCCGCCCGCTTGCAGGATCAAGGGTTGATTACAGACGCTCAGGCTTTTTCCACATTCCTGCAGTATTCCGGACTCGACACCACCATCCAGGCGGGCGAGTATACGCTCAGCCCGGCGCTCTCACCCTTAGAGATCGCCCGCGACCTGCAGGATGCCACTCCCAAGGAAGTCACGCTGTCCATCCTGGAGGGTTGGCGGCTGGAGGAGATCGCCGGCACGATCCCGACCACCGGCCTGGAGTTCGATTCGCAGGATTTCCTGGACGCGGCTCTAGTCCCACCCCCGGGCTATCCATTCCTGGAGGAACTTCCGCCCGGAAATTCGCTCGAGGGCTTTCTCACCCCTGGCGCTTACCGCCTGCCCCGCGAGGCCCCTGTTGATCAGGTGATCGCCGCACTATTAGATGGGTTTGCTGCCTCCCTGACCCCAGAGCTGGATTCCGGGTTCGAACAACAAGGGCTGACCGTCTCTGAGGCGGTCACGCTGGCTTCCATCGTCGAGCGGGAGGCTATCGTTAAAGAGGAGATGCCGCTGATCGCCTCGGTGCTGCTAAACCGCCTGTCTGCCGGCATACGCCTGGAAGCCGACTCCACGGTCCAGTATGCCCTGGGATTCAATCAGGCGCAGGGTACCTGGTGGACCAACCCGCTCAGCAGCCAGGACCTGCAGATCGACTCAGCCTATAACACCTACCGCTACCCGGGGCTGCCGCCGGGCCCCATCGCCAACCCTGGCAGCAGCGCCTTGCGGGCAGTCGCTTTCCCTGCCACGACCCCCTACTTCTACTTCCGCGCCGCCTGCGACGGCTCGGGGAATCACAGTTTCGCCGAGACCTTCGAAGAACATTTAAATAACGCCTGCCCGTGAGAATTCCCCTAGCTTGTAACGACATTGCTGCCCACCCACGGTACTGTTTTCCCCTTTATCTATAACCCGCCATCGATTATCATGGGGAATAAGGAGGAAACGTAATGAAAATCTCAACCATCTTCGTTCTCGGTATTCTGATGGTAGTCTCAGGGCTGGTTTCCCCGGCCAGGTCCTCCGCGATCGCCTCCCCTGACGCCTGGCCCACGATCGACCTGGTCGAGGAAGCCGGGGGGCTGGATCAGCCGGTGCACCTGACTCACGCCGGCGATGCCAGTGGCCGCTTGTTCGTCGTCGAGCAGTCTGGGCGGATCCAGATCGTTAAGAACGGATCGGTCCAAAATACTTTCCTGGACATCTCGAAACGAGTGCATTCTCCAGACTCGGGTGGCGGGGGCGAAGAAGGCTTGCTGAGTATGGCCTTCCCTCCCGGCTTCGCCTCCGGGAACGAAGCCTTCTACGTTTATTACACCAACCGTGACGGGGACAACCAGGTCTCCCGCTTCTCGCTCGGTTCCAATCCAAACCAGGCGAACCCGGCGAGTGAAGAGTTGATTATCGTTTTCGAACATCCGGACCACTCCAACCACAACGGAGGCCAGCTGGTCTTTGGTCCGGATGGATACCTTTACATCGGGACGGGGGATGGCGGCGGGGGCGGCGATCCGCAGGGCAATGCCCAGAACCCCGGCTCGCTGCTCGGCAAACTGCTCAGGATCGACGTCGAGGGTGATCAGGCGCCGGTGAACGGTGATTTCCTGGCTTATCTCCCCCTGGTGAAACAGCAGGATCCAGGTGTACCGGTGAGGCCCCGTTATACCATTCCGCCGGATAACCCATTCGTCGGTGAGGCCGGCTACCGGGAGGAGATCTGGGCCTTGGGGCTGCGCAATCCCTGGCGATTTTCCTTCGATAGTCAAACTGACGACCTCTATATCGGGGATGTAGGGCAGCAGAAATGGGAGGAGGTCGATTTCCAGCCTGCCAGCAGCCCAGGCGGAGAGAACTACGGCTGGAATATCCTGGAAGGAGAGGCCTGTTACCCAGGCCCGCCCTGCGATGACACCGGAATGACCCCACCCGTAGAAGTGTACCCGCACATTTCCGGCAATTGTTCGGTTACCGGCGGGTTCGTCTACCGCGGCAGTGAATACCCGTCTCTCCAGGGTATTTACCTGTACGCGGACTTCTGCAGCGGTAAGATCTGGGGTTTAATCCGAGCGGGGAACGACTGGGCGAACCAGGAACTCAAAGATACCGGCTACTTCATCTCAAGCTTCGGCGAGGGGCCGGATGGGGCGCTTTACATCCTGGACCGGGCGGGTGGAAAAGTCTATAAAGTAATCGTCAATGAGGGGTAGACAGCACCAAGCCCAAAGAACTTCGGGGGAACCACTCTGGTTCTGGCTCCATCCCGACAGGAAGCCAGGCGTGCAGGTCAATTCGCCTCACGCGCCCGGCTGGATGGGCGGGATTTCACCAGGGACTATGGCGGTCTCAGCGCGGCTTTTCTGGGTGCCGGGTACCCGCCTGGCGCGCGTCCGCTTGCTCGGGCGCGGCTCGCACAAGGCGATCTCCAGGACCTGATCCATATGATCGACAAGAACGATGTGCAGGTCTTCCCGCGCCCGCTTGGGTACGTCCACCAGGTCTTTCTGGTTGCGACGCGGCAGGATAATGGTCTTTAACCCAGAGCGGTAAGCCGCCAACACCTTTTCGCGCACTCCACCAACCGGCAGCACCCGCCCGCGCAGGGTGATCTCACCGGTCATGCCCACCTCCCGGTGCACGTCTCGCCCGGTGAAGGCAGAAATCAGGGCGGTGGCGATGGTGATCCCGGCGCTTGGGCCGTCCTTTGGAATGGCGCCTTCCGGGATATGGATGTGTATGTCGGCTTCGTCGAACAGCTCGGGCTGGACAGCCAATTGCCGGCTGCGAGACTTCAGGTAGGACAGGCCAGCCTGCGCAGACTCCTGCATGACGTTTCCGATCTGACCGGTGATCTGCAGGTTACCCTTCCCTTCCACCAGCAGGACTTCGACCGGCATGATCTCGCCGCCGTTTTCGGTCCAGGCCAGGGCGGTAGCCACCCCCACTTCGTCCTGGCGCTCGGCTTCCAGGTTAAAGAACTGCGGCGGGCCCAGGAAGCGCTCGATTGCGGAGGGCAGGATCTGGCTCGGGTAGCGTTTGCCCTCCGCTTTCTGGCGGGCAACCTTTCGGCAGATGCGCCCGATCTCTCGTTCCAGGTTGCGCACCCCTGCTTCGTAAGTGTATTCCCGGATTAACCGCTGGAGTGTTTGTTCCGAGATGTCCAGCTCACCTTTTTCCAGACCGTTCTCTTCCAGCTGGCGGGGGATCAGGAAACGATTGGCGATCTGGATTTTCTCCTCCTCGATGTAACCGGGAAACTCGATCACTTCCATGCGGTCCAACAAGGCTGGCGGGATCGTGCCCATAGTGTTGGCGGTGGTGATGAACATCACCTTGGAGAGATCGAAAGGCAGTTCCAGGTAGTGGTCGGAGAAGGCGTGGTTTTGTTCCGGATCGAGCACCTCGAGCAGGGCTGCGGCCGGGTCGCCGCGGAAATCCTGCCCCAGCTTGTCGACCTCGTCCAGCATGAACAGCGGGTTGGCGGTGCCTGCCCGGCGCATCGTCTGCAGGATGCGCCCCGGCAGAGCGCCGATGTAGGTGCGCCGGTGTCCGCGGATCTCGGCCTCATCCCGTACCCCGCCTAACGAGAGACGCACGAATTTCCGCCCGAGGGCTTCGCTGATCGACTTGCCGAGCGACGTTTTTCCGGTTCCCGGCGGGCCTACGAAGCACAAGATCGGCTGGCGATCGCGTTTTGGGCGCAGGCTGCGCACCGCAATGAACTCCAGGATGCGGTCCTTGATGCGCGGCAGCCCGTAATGGTACTGCTCCAGGATCTTGCTGGCATGGCGTACGTCCAGGTCATCCGTGGTCGCCGAAATCCAGGGCAGTTCGATGATCCAATCGATATAGGTGCGCACGATGCCGACTTCGGGAGACATGGCCGGCATCTGGGCCAGGCGATCAACCTCTTTCAGCGCCCGGACCTGAGCTTCCTCTGGCAGGCTGATCCCCTCGATCCGGCTGCGCAGCTCCAGGACCTCCCGCGACCAGGTATCCCCCTCCCCAAGCTCGGTCTGGATGACCTTCATCTGTTCCCGCAGGTAGAATTCCCGCTGCGAGCGATCGACCTCGCCCTGGGCGCGCGTGTGGATTTCGTCTTCCAGTTCCAGCACGTCTGCTTCCTGGGCCAGGATCTGGACCACTCGCTTAAGCCGCTCCAATGGTTCGAGCACCATCAGGACTTCCTGGCGCTGCTCGAGCGGTGGCGCGATCGCGGTGACGATCATATCCGCCAGCCAGCCCGGTTCCTCAATATTCAATGCGTACAGGTAAGCCTCTTCCGGGAGACTTCGATCCAGCTGCACGCAGCGCTGGAAAAGGTCCAGCGCGGTGCGCATGGTGGCGTCCATCTGCCGGTCCACCTCGGTGGGTTCGAAGATGCGCCGGGCGCGGGCTATCAGGAAGGGTTCTTCCTGGGTAAACTCGATAATCTCCAGCCGGCGCCGCCCCTGCACCAGCGCCGAACTCGACCCATCCGGCATGCTGAGCAGCCGCCCGACGGCGATCTCGACGCCGATCGGATAAAACGAATCGGGGGCTGGGTCGTCCAGGTCTGGATCGCGCTGGATTAGCGCGATCATCGTCTGCTCATCCAGTTGGGCTTCCTCGATCGCCAGCAGGGAGCTTTCGCGCCCGACAAAAATCGGCGAAACCATGCGTGGAAACACCACCAGGTCACGCAGGGGGAGCACCGGGCATTCGATAAACCCATCGGCGTCCGGCAGGGCATCCTGAACGCTGTACAGTTCCTCTGTCCGACGGTGCAGAGCCTCGCCGAACTCGTCTTCGTCATCCCTTAACAACCAGTCATTATTCTTCATGTTTTGTCTCGGAACAATTGTAACCCTTTTTCGTCCTTCATGGCGGCCCACGCCTGCCGGGCTCCAGCCGCGACAAAAATGCTGCCGGTTACCAGCACCACCGCTTCGCCCTCCGCCAGCCAGAGCGCCTCTTCGAGGGCGTCTTTTACATCGTTGACTGCCCGGGCCGGCACACCGAACTGGTGCGCAAGTTCCACCAACTTCTCCGGTTCAGCCGCGCGTGGGTGGATCGACCTGGTCGCCACCACCCGGCTCACGCGTGGCAGCAGTTCGGCGAACATGCCATGAATATCCTTGTCTTCGGAAGCGCCATAGACCATGATGATGGGGTAACCCGGGAAGTAATCATCCAGCGCCAGGCGCAGTTTTAGAGCCGAATCACGGTTATGCGCCGAGTCGATCACCAAGGGGGGGTAGCGCCTCAGGATCTCGAACCGCCCGGGCCATTCGACGCTGGCGAATCCCTGGCGGATGGGGCTCTCTCCGATCAGCAAGCCGGCCTGGCGCCCCACTTGCAGCGCCACGTAAGCAGTGGCGGCGTTCTCCACCTGGTGGTAGCCAAGCAGGGGGATAGTCAGCCTGACCGGCTCCCATTCCAACAAGCCGCCGGATTCGATATACGCATCCAGCTGCCATTGCTCGGAGGCGCGCCAGACAAACAGCGTCTGGTTCTCCAGGGAACGCGCCACCGGCGCATAGAAATAGTCTTTTCCGATCTGGGTCAGCGGTGCGCCGCGCTCGGCTGCGATCCGCTCGACGACCAGCCGGGCTTCATCTTTCTGTGGAGCCAGCACGACCGGGATGCCCGGTTTGATAATACCGGCTTTCTCTCCAGCAATCTCTGCCAGGGTCTCCCCAAGCAGGTAGGTGTGATCGTAAGAGATGGAGGTGATCACGGAAACGCTCGGATGGCAAACATTGGTGGCGTCCAGGCGTCCCCCCAGGCCGACTTCGATCACCGCCGCCCCGACATTGCGCCGCTTGAAATAGAGAAGAGCCAGAGCAGTCGTGATTTCGAAGGTGGTCAACTCCGGGATCGCTTCGACGATGGGCTTGATTTCGTCTACCAACGCCACCAGGTCCGCATACGGCATCGACTGCCCGTCTACCTGGATGCGCTCGACGTAATCCTGCAGGTGCGGTGAGGTGTAAAGACCCGTTGAATAGCCAGCCGCACGCAGCGCGCTGGCGCAGAATGAGGCAACCGACCCCTTTCCCTTTGTCCCAGCCACGTGGATGACCGGGTAATCCAGCTCCGGCTTCCCCAGGTCACGCATTAACGCAACCATGCGCCCCAGATCGAATTTATCCGCAGAATACCGGTTGGTTCGCTGCAAGCTGAAATCGACGAAACTATACAGATAATCCAATGCTTGTTGGTACGCATCCTGGGATTCCATATGGCAGGCATTGTACCCTTGGGGAGACGCAGATGCAAGAGTCTCATTCCGCGTTAATATGGATAGGCATAATAACCGGGCGATTACTTGCCTCAAGAGGGTTTTCTTGTTATGATTATTCAACATACAAGTGCCGACCTAGAGCCATCGACCGACCCAAGATTCGATGACCACCTCTTCCACCAGCTCCTCCACGCCAACTACACTCCAAAAAACTCCCCCGCTCGTCCAGGCGCGGGTCTCGCAGCGGCTGTCAGAATTTCCATGGTGGGTATTGTTCATCTTGTTGATGGCTGTATTCCTAATATATAACTTCGCCACCAACCAGACCTATCAAGATATCTTACTGACGCTGTATATCGGCATCCGGCTGACGATCACCATCACGATCTCGGCTTTTATCCTGTCGATGATCATCGGTCTGCTGACAGCCTTCGGGCAGATGTCGCGCAACGCCCTGATCCGCAATATCGCCACCCTGTACGTCCAGATCGTGCGGGGTATCCCATC
>DATDRQ010000089.1:0-4812 GCA_035291645.1 Anaerolineales bacterium | reverse complement strand
CGATCGGGTCCGTGCGGGCGTTCACCGAGAACTGCGTGCGGGGGATCGTTGCCAACCGGGGAAAAGCCCAGGGCTGGCTGGGAAAGAACGCCATCGTCGTCACCGCCCTGAACCCGGTGATCGGTTATGCCGCCGGAGCCGCCCTGGTGAAGGAGGCCCTGGCGCGGGACGTCACCATGAGGGAAGTCGCGTTGGAAAAAGCCAGGGCTGGCGCGCTGAGCCACGTCGCAGAAGGCCGCCCGGTGCGGGTCGAGGAGATCGAGGCGGCTTTAGGCGACCTGGGCCGGCTGACGGAGGGTGGGATCGTGGCAGGCGGCGCGGGGGATTAGGCGGCTGCTGTGCGGGCCGAAAGCGCCGCTCCGACGATCCCGGCCTCGTTCAACAGCTGAGCAGGGACGACTTCTGCTTGAACGGTCAGGCGCGGGATGAATTCTTCGTGATGTTTGCTGACTCCGCCCCCCAGGATGATCAAATCAGGCCAGACCAGTTCCTCCAGGCTGCGCAGGAACCGGTCGAAGTGAGAGGCCCATTTTTTCCAGGTGAGGTCCTCGCGCTGGCGGGCAGCGTCCGTGGCGTGCGCCTCGGCGTCCTCCCCATCGATCTTCAGATGACCGAACTCGCAGTTCGGCACCAGCTGCCCATTGGTGAACAGGGCGGTTCCCAACCCGGTGCCGATGGTCACGACCAGCACGACCCCCTCCCGGCCGCGCCCGGCGCCAAAGGTCATCTCCGCCAGCCCGGCGGCATCCGCGTCGTTGATCAGGTGCACCGGGCAGCCGGTCGCTTCGCCCAGCAGCATTTCTGCGTCGAGGCCGACCCAGCGCTTGCTGATATTCGCCGCCGTCAGGGTCACGCCTTGCCGGACAACGCCGGGATATCCACAGCCAATCGGCCCTTCCCAGGTGAAATTCCGGGCGATCTGGGCCACGGCCTCGGCGACCGGGCGTGGTTTGGCAGTGTCGGGTGTTGGCACGCGATAACGGGGCGCCAGCAAGGCGCCTGTTTCGCTATCTACCGGGGCTCCTTTGATGCCCGAGCCGCCGAAGTCTACGCCCAGGATCAGCATCATCGCTAATCTCCACAGGATCAGGCTCAATGAATGGTTGAACTGCCGGAACGGAAAATTTTCGGAATTATATCCCCGTTTAATACAGAAACCGCCTCGATTTCGAGGCGGTAAAACACGATCTACGGGCTTAAGCCTTGACCGCTCCTTAACCGAACTTCGAGGTCAGGCGCGGCAGGAAGCGCCCGGTGCGCTGCATGTACCGGCGGTAGTCCTCGCCGAACTTCTCCAGCATGACCGCCTCTTCATTACCCAGCCGGAACAGCACGATCATCGTCATCGAGACCAGGAAGACACCGCCGATCAACCAGTTTCCGGTCAGCAGGAAAACCGCCAGCAGGACCATATACAGGACGGTGTACATCGGATGGCGCACCCACCGGTAGGGACCTTGCGTGACCAGCGTATGCTCGGAGCGAACGTGCAAGGTCGTGGAGAAGTTGCTTCCAAGGGCTTCCTGGACCCACCAGATCAGCGGCAGGCTGGCTAATCCCAGGAGGACACCCAGCCATTGCAGCCATTCGGGCAGTGCGACAGTTGCCCAGGCCAGGAGGCCCGGGCGGACCATGTAGGCCAGAACTAGCAGCATGAACGGGATGCCTATGCCCAGGCGGAACAGGAGCATGAGCCTGTTCTCGCGGTACTCGATTTTCCCACGCGTCTGCTGCGCCTTGCGCTGGTAGACGGCGCGGATGCCCATGAAAGTGATGAACACGAAGACAAACATCCAGTGAAAGAACATCTCGTTCATGGTTATCTCATTTCAAGCCGGTGAGTCGGCTGAGCGGCGCAATAGCGTGGAGAGTTTTGGGAGGTATCGCCCGGTGCTTTCCGTGTAGTCGGCATACTCATCGCCGAACCGCGCCAGCAATTGAGCTTCCTCTTTCGGTGTGCGCAGAGACAAGAGGAAGAAGGCCAGACAGGCCATCAGCATGATCAGCCAGCTGGCCGCGATCAGACCCAGTCCCAGGTAGAACAGCGTCCCGAAGGTATACAGCGGGTGCCGGATCCAGCGATAGGGTCCATGCGTGACCAGTTGATGCTCGCGGCGGGTGACGACCGTGTCGGTGATGTTTTTCCCCAGGCTGCGGAACATCCAGAAGGTGAGCGCCAAGCCTGTCCCGGCGGTCAGCATACCCAGCCAGCGCAGCCAGACCGGCGAGGCATAGGAAGCCCAGCCCATCCAGACCGGATTGATCAGGTAAGCGATCAGCGTAAGCCAAAGAAGCAGGCCGCCCAACCGGAGTGTGATCCGCAATGCTTTGCCTTCCTCGCTCCGATCGAGCTGTTCGCCAGAGGCCCGCTCTGCGCCAGAGCGGAAATAGATCGAGATCGCCAAAGCGGAAAAGAACAGGACACCGGCAAACATGCGAAAGAAAACCTCACCGTTCATTGGAAACCTCCTGACGACGATGTGTTTTAGATTATTCTAAATCCTATTTTAGATGAATTAACATTTACTGTCAAGAGGAACTTTTTCCATTCAAAGCAACCTGCTCCCATAACTGTCAGGGAGACTGCTTCGCTGCTCATTCGACTTCCCTTCAACAGGATCAGGGCAGGCTGCTTCGCTACGCTCAGGATGCAGCTCGCAGTGACAGCTGCGGTGTGTCTTTGCGAGGGCGGTATCCGGAAACATTGTTGGATTAACAACCCACCAGCCCGAAGCAATCCCCGCCTGACCTGGAATGAGTTTGCTTCGTCGCCGCAAACACCGTTTGCGCCTCCTCGCATAGACACGTCTCTGACTTTAAGAAAACCTTGCAGGCGGTTAGAAGAGGGATTGACAAGAGACCAGCAAAATCGTACAATCTCGATATCTTTAGGGGGCTAACTCCGACCAAATTAATACCTGGCTATAACCAAGGAGGGTTCATGGAGCGCACAGCGAGTGTCGAAACCCAGCTCGAAGGCGAGGTCTTTTTCCCCAGTCTCGAGGTGACCCGCGCAGCCATTATCGGCGAATACGACAGCCTTTACGAGCAATCCCTGGCTGACCCGCAGGCCTTCTGGGCTGAACGCGCCGGCGAGCTGGAGTGGTATCAGAAATGGGAGAAAGTCCTCGACGACAGGGATCCTCCATTTTTCAAGTGGTTCGTCGGAGGGATGACCAACATCGTTCACAACGCCCTCGACCGCCACATGACCACCTTTCGAAAAAACAAACTGGCTCTGATCTGGGAGGGCGAACCGGGCGATACGCGCAGCTTCTCCTATCACGCTCTCAACCGGGAAGTTTGCAAGTTTGCCAACGTTTTACGCAGCATGGGGGTCAAGAAGGGCGATATCGTCACAATTTACCTGCCGCGCATCCCCGAGCTGCATATCGCCATGCTGGCCTGCGCCAAGATCGGCGCCCCGCACAGCGTGGTGTACGGCGGGTTCAGCGTCGAGGCGCTGGCCGAGCGTATCGAGGACGCCCAGAGCCGGGTGCTGGTCACCTCGGATGGCGGCTGGCTGCGCGGCAAGGTCGTCCCGCTCAAAGACATCGCCGACGAGGCCATCTCGCGCCAGCCGACCATAGAGAGCTGCATCGTGGTCAAACGCACCGGGCAGGATATCTATATGGAGCCGGGCCGGGACTACTGGTATCACGACCTGATGAGCCTGCCGGTCGCCAGCCCGCTGTGCTACACCGAACGCATGGACGCCGAGGACCCGCTTTTCATCCTGTATACCTCCGGCACCACCGGCCGCCCGAAGGGGGTCGTCCACACCCACGGCGGCTATATGGTCTACACTTACACTACGCTGAAGTATGTCTTCGACCTAAAGGACGAGGACCGCTGGTGGTGCGCCGCCGACCCGGGCTGGATCACCGGGCATAGTTACATCGTCTACGGGCCGCTTATTAATGGGGCGACCAGCTTCATGTACGAGGGCGCGCCCACCCACCCGTATCCCAATCGCTGGTGGCGTATGGTCGAGAACTACGGCATCACCATCCTGTACACTGCGCCCACCGCCATCCGCGGCCTGATGCGCTTCGGCGAGGCCTGGGCCAACCGCCACGACCTGAGCAGCCTGCGCCTGCTGGGTACCGTCGGCGAACCGATTAACCCGGAGGCCTGGCGCTGGTATTACACGGTGATCGGCAAGGAACGCTGCCCGATCATGGACACCTGGTGGCAGACCGAGACCGGCGGCTTCATGATCACGCCGCTGCCGGTCACCCCGCTCAAGCCGGGCTCGGCCACCCGCCCCTTCTTTGGCATCGACGTCGACGTAGTTAATGAGGAGGGCCAGCCCGTCCCTGCCGGAGAAGAAGGCTACCTGGTGATTAAGACGCCCTGGCCCGGTATGCTGCGCACCATCTACCGCGACCCGGAGCGCTACCGCGAGCAGTATTGGGGCAAGTTCGGCACGATGTACCAGACCGGCGACTCGGCGCGTAAGGACCAGGATGGGTACATCTGGATCATCGGGCGCATGGACGATGTGATCAAGGTCAGCGGCTACCGCCTGGGTACCGCCGAGGTGGAGAGCGCCCTGGTCAGCCACCAGGCGGTGGCGGAGGCGGCTGCCATCGGCCTGCCGCACGAACTCAAGGGCAATGCTATCCATGCCTACGTCATCCTGCGCAGCGGGGTTGAGAAGAGCGACAAGCTGGCCGAAGAACTGCGCCAGCACGTCGCCCACGAGATCGGGCCGATCGCCCGGCCGGAAGATGTTACCTTCGTCGACAGCCTGCCCAAGACGCGCAGCGGCAAGATTATGCGCCGCCTGCTCAAGGCGCGCGCCCTGGG
>DATDRQ010000088.1:0-3767 GCA_035291645.1 Anaerolineales bacterium | reverse complement strand
AGATTGAACCCTTGACATTAACGTAACGGTATAGTTTAGAATGCAGCATGGTTACGGAAACGCATTTTACCGTCAAGCAGCTGGCGGATGTTGCTGGGGTCAGCGCGCGTACCCTGCACTACTATGATGAGATCGGCCTGCTGAAACCGGCCCGCGACCCGGGCAATGGCTACCGCATCTACGCGTACCCGGCCTTGCTTCGTTTGCAGCAGATCCTGTTCCTGCGCGAGCTGGGGTTCAGCCTGGACGACATCCAGACCATCCTCGACCAGCCTGGTTTCGACCTGCTGCCGGCATTGGAACAGCACCGGCAGACCCTTAAAGAGCGCCAGGAGCGCCTGGAACACCTGCTGCTCACCGTCGAGCGCACCATCTTGCACTTGAGAGGAAGTATCGAAATGGAAAGCAAAGAACTGTTTGAAGGCTTTAGCGCAGAGAAGCAGAAGGAATACGAAGAAGAGATCCGCCAGCGCTACGGCGAGGAGAACCTGCGCGTATCCCGGCAGCGCTGGGGCAGCTACTCCGAGGAGAAGAAGCGCCAGATCATGGAAGAAGGCGGGGTCAATTACCAGGCTTTGGTTGCGGCCATGCCCTACGGGCCGGCCAGCCCGCAGGCCCAGGAGGGCGTTGTCCGCTGGCACCAGCACTTGCGCTACTTCTACGAGCCGACCACCGAGGTGCTGCTCGGCCTGGGGGACTTGTACAACGAGGACCCCCGCTTCGCCGCCTTTTTCCAGCGTATCCACCCCGACCTGGCGGATTTCATGCGCCAGGCCATTCAGATCTACTGCCAGGGAAAATAAGCGCGGAGGCTCGCAGATAAATCGAGAGACGTTGATCCCAGCTTAAGCCAGCCGGGCCTGGAGGTTCTTGTCAAATGACAGACCCCCTGGACCCGGCCGGTTTTGTTTTGTTGAACCGCGGATTTCTGGATTTTCAGGCGCGGTCTGTAAACCGCGTCCAAACTTAATCCGTTTCGAAGGGAGCAATGGCGAAGATCGCCCGGAAAGGGACGCAGTAGATGACTACGCTGCCGTAACCGGTAAGGTCAGTGCCAGCCGGGATGGCGTAGTTCTGGTCGCCGAGGTTGCCTTTCAGCTCGCCCAGATCAAGATAGTCGCCTAGCGTTGCGTGGTCATAAGGGCGATCGTCTTCCGCCAGGATGACATGCAAGTCGGGTCCGTTGATCACCTCGAAATCTTCCAGGCGCAGCAGGTAGCCGCCGTCCGCCAGCTGGTAGATCAAGGCCATGCCGGAACCGCGGTGAAAATCGTCAGCGCCATAGAACTCCCCGCGTAATTGCAGGACCGGTTCTGCCACGCTCGTCGTGATCGCCGCAGTCGGCATATGCTCCTGCATAACTTTTTCAGGCATATGGGTGGCGATCTTCATCGCTTCATCCTGAAGAACCTGGCGTTCCGGCGCGGGCATCCCGGCGATCGTTTCGGCGGGCGGCAGGGCGGTCATGAATTCCTCTTCCAGCTGTTCCAGCTCTTGAGCGGACATATCCTGTAGCTCGGCAGGTTCGGGCAAAGTGACCGGGAAATCTTCATCCACCGTGCGGTTGATGAACAACGGCGAAGCGAGATACCAGACCACCGCGCCGCAAGCCACCAAGCCGATAATAAGGAGAGTGTAAAAGATTGGTTTCCGCACTAATCACCTCCCTTCAGATACTGGTCGAAGAAATCGATCGTGCGAGCCATCGCCACGCCAAACGACTGGGACAGGTTGTGATCATCCCCCTCATAGACGTAATACTCGCTGGTCTTCCCTGCCTGTTCAAGCTGGTTATACAGGGTCTCGGAAAACTCGAGCGGGACGCTCTCGTCGGCGGTGCCGTGGTGCAGCTGCACCGGCCCGGAGATCTCCGCCAAGTAGCTGTTGGAGGAAACGCCATTCCAGAAATCCGGGTTTTCATCGGGAGCGCCGTAACGCTCTAACCAATCGTTCCGCCAGCGGCGGGCAGAGGAGGGGATGGGAGGGGAAGGTGGGGCACTGCCCGGCCGCCGCCAGCGGTAGAGCAGATCCGGGTAGGAGCCGACCACGCCGGCCCAGATCACCCCGGCCTTGATCTCCGGGTCGATCACCATCGCCCGCAGGGTCAGGTAGCCGCCTAACGAGTGCCCCCACATGCCGATCCGCCCCGGGTCGGCCTGTGGGAAGCCCTGGAGAGCCGCCACCGCGTTGAGCACGTCAGCCGTGTAGCCGGGATCGCCATAAGCGCCGCGTGCTTCCCCTTCAGAATTGTCGTGGCCGCGATAGTCGATGCGGAAGACGATGTAGCCACTGCGCGCCAGCGAGTCCACATAGGCGATGTAGCGCTCGGTGGTACGGTAGACATCTGGGGGGATGTAACCGTGGTTGAAGACGATCGCCGGCCAGCCGGTGGGAGGTGCTTCCCCATCCGGGACGGTCAGCAGGCCGTAGATTTTGAGCCCTTCGGACTGGTAGGAAGCGTAATAGCGGGAGTAGTTAGCACCGCGCTCCAGGGTGTCCTCGATGACGATCTCGCTGCCCGGGTAGGGGGTCTGGCGCAGGGCCAGGACGTTCATCGGGTGCAGGGTAGGAGTGGGAGAGGATGTGGCGGTCGGTGAAGCAATCGGGAGCGGCGAAAGCGTAGTCGTCGGGGGCAGGAAGGGGTCCAGCTCATCCAGGGAGGTGGTCGGGCGAGCCATGACTTCCGTTTCGTTCAGATTTTGAGATGAGGGAACGCTCGAGTTGATAGACGAACAGGCTGCCGTGGCGGCCAACAGGATAAGCATAATCAGGACGGTACATAACGATCGGGGATTGTGAGCCATTCTATGCACCATTAATTTACCGAGTAGTCCTTGGCAGTCCCAAGAAGGATAAGTGGCTAAAACAGGCGAGTCCTGCCTTACCAGGGAAGTCCCCGGCAGGCTAGATATTATACGCAAAGAACAGCAATTTGGATGCAATCAATCTGATTTCAATCCAACCCGGCAGTCCTATATAAATGACGGTTTTATGACATCCGGCCAAGTAACAAGTGACAAGTATCACTAAAATGACACCCCCTTCAGTGAGTATGATGGGAGAAATATAGAGATATGCACATTTGCGTATGTGTGAGTAAACGATTATGAATACCAGCCAACTTTCCCGCGAAGTCACCCAACTGCACGCAGACCTGTGTTCAGGATTGGCGGACCCGAAGCGCCTGCTGCTCTTGTACTCCCTGTCAGAGCGACCGCGCACGGTCAACGACCTAGCCAGCGAGCTCGGCCTCACCCAACCGGCTACTTCGCGCCATCTGAAAGTCTTGCGCGACCGCGGCCTGGTGAACGCCACGCGGCACGGCGCTCACGTGGAATACAGCCTGGACGACCACCGGTTAATCGAAGCCCTGGACCTGCTCCGCACCGTCCTGCACGACAGCGTCACCCGCCGGGCAAATCTCATCATCCATGACCTGTCCGTCGAGACCGGATAGCCAACCGGCAAGGATCAGCCTGCACCTTAATCACCTCACTATTCTCCGACCTTCAAGGTGAATCATCGATGAAGAATTTCCGCTATATCTGGATCGCCGGCCTGCTGGTCACCCTGGCGGTCATCCTCGTCCCCATCGCCATCCTGTGGCCCCGGGCGGCTGCCTCCACGGATAACCCGCGCGCCTCCGTCCCGGAACACGCCGTCCACACCGGCCACGCCGACCTGATCGAAGGCCCATTTTCCAGCGGGCAGGAAGTCACCCAGGCCTGCCTGGAATGCCACCCGCAGGCGGGCGAGCAGGTCATGCA
>DATDRQ010000087.1:0-8380 GCA_035291645.1 Anaerolineales bacterium | reverse complement strand
GAGCTTCTCCACGTTATATCTACTTGTAAACCCTCTAACGAGATGCATTTTATGCTCGTAGACTCTTCTTTTCAGGTCATTCGTGACGCCTGTATACAACACGTTGTTATACCGATTCGCCATTATATAAACGTAATACTGTTTACTGCTCATGTTGGAGCGAGTGACTTTTTACTGTCGTTGCGAGCGTACTTTGCGAAGCAATCTCCTCCATCGTCTCTGCGGGAGATTGCTTCGGGCTGTTCGGTGGTTGATCAGGTATCCTTTTCAGATACCGCCCTCGCAGCGACACACGCCTTCTGTCCTTGCGAGCGTACTTTGCGAAGCAATCTCCTCCATCGTCTCTGTGGGAGATTGCTTCGGGCTGGTCGGTTGTTAATCCAGGTCTTCTTCCCATTCCGCCCTCGCAACGACACCGTTTCCTGTCTTTGCGAGCGTTAGGCGAAGCGGAGCTTCGCACTGCGAAGCAAACTTCGTTTGCACGCAATCTCCTCGCTTTCCTACCCGCTGGTCATCTGGTAGCTTTCGATCTGCCCGGCGGAGAAGTTCACCAGGCAGCCGCGCAGCACGCCTTCGCCGTACTCGCTGCCCGGGTTGATACAGGTCGTGCGCCCGATCTTGGCGACCGCCATGGACTCGTGGATGTGACCGTGCAGGCCCAACATCGGCTGGTTCTTCTCGATCGCCTGGCGCACCGCCTGGCTGCCAGCCCCGTGCAGCACCACCTGCCCGGCCTTCAGGATCGGTGAGGGCGGGTCGGTAGTCCAGTCCAGCATCGGGCAGGTATCCAGGGTGGAGTCGTTCGGCGGATCGTGGAAGTTAAAGATCGCCCGGCCCATATCGGGAACCTGGGCGACCATCTCGTCGATCAGCCTGCTCAGATCTTCTTCGGAAACCTCGCGCGGCGTCTTCCAGGGGGTGGGAGTGCTGTAGCCGACGCTGACCATGGTGTGGTCGTCGTCCACCAGCACGCACTTGTTCTCGCAACCGAAGAAGGACTGCGTGCCCTCCCGGTAGATCGGTTCCAGCACGGATGGGTCGTCGTCGTTGCCCCCCGTCACGTAGCACTTGATCCCGGTGCCCGCCAATCGTGTCTCCGCCAGGTCGACCCAGGCCTCCAGCCGCTGCCGTGCCCTGTCGTGGAACAACAGGTCGACGGCCTGCGGGTCACCCTGCAGGCTGCGGAATTCATCTTCGTCCATGATCTGGCTGTAAAAACCGAGCAGGCCGATGCGGTCGGTCAGAGTCTTTAATTCCTCCTCGGTCTCCAGGTGCTGGGTGGTGCCCTGCAGGGAGGCGCGGTAGTGCCCGCTCTGCTCCTTGATGATCGGGATGAGCAGCTTGCCGGTGATGTCGCCGCCCATCACCAGCACGTTGGCGTTGTAGAACTTGCCGGCGTTGATGAATTTGCGGTAGGTGCGTTCCGATCCGTGCAGATCGGTGGCGTAGAACAGGCGGGTGAGGGTCTTCTTCTGGCGGCCAAACAAGGGCATGGGGTTGTCTCCGGTGTTGGGTAGTACCCGGTCAGCCGGTGGTCGGGCTACCGGGTGGGATCAGGCCTCTGCGAAGACGGCCTGGGCGATCATAACTTCGACGGGTTTGTTGGCGAGCGCCTCGCGGGCGATCGCGCCCAGCTGCTCGTCGGTGACCAGCCGGTCCACCTGGTGGATCTGGGCGACCTCGAAATTTGAGACCACGCCCCACTTACTGAAGTCCGCCAGGGCGTTGACCGGTCCGTTGGTGCGGCTCATCATCATGCGGATCACCTCCGCTTCAGCGTTGGAGGGGACGGTGTAACCATGCTTGAGGGTGATCCCATCGACGCCGATGAAGGCCTGGTCGGCGTAGATATGGCCGAGGTTCTCGATGGTGAAACGCCCGGCGACGGACTGCGAGCGGGGCTGGTAGGTTCCGCCGAGCAGGATGATCTCGAAGCCTTCCTCGCCGGCCTCCAGGGCCGCGCTCAGGTTGTTGGTGATTACAGTGATATCCGCGCTGCTGCGGATATTATGGATCAGCTGCGTGGTGGTCGTGCCGCTGTTGACGAAGACGATGTCGCCGTCCTGGATCAGCGAGGCCGCCAGGGCGCCGATCTGGCGCTTTTCCTCGACGTTGCGCAGGGCGCGCTGCTGGTATTCCGGTTCTGTTTGGAGACGCTGGTTGAGAATCGCCCCGCCGTGGGTGCGCACCAGGATGCCTTCGCTTTCCATCCATTCCAGGTCCCGCCGGATGGTGGCTTCGGAGACGTCCAGAAGGGCGCTCAACTCGGAGCTGGGGGCGATGCGGTGCATCGCCAGGTATTCCTGAATCCGTTCTCGCCGTTGGGCGGGGATGAGTGGTCTACTCATGGTCGCGGCCTCTTGCTCCCCGATCTAGTCTGTGCTGTATGCGAACGGTGACGGAAAATGATTAAATCTTGACATGATTATAGCGAAGTTTGAACGGAATTGCAAGAATTTGTCAAAATCAAGAATCTCAGTGGGGTGAGCCGTTGCTTCTTCGCATTCATATGCGGTGGTATACTGGCGCGTATGGAAGCCGGTTACCTCTCAGAAGTGCGCGGCATCGTGGGGGAATATGACCTGGGAGAGCTGGTCGCGTGCGATCAGGACCAGCGCGGCACCGTCAACACCAGCTTCGTGATCATGTGCGCCAAAGACGGCGAGTGGGATAAATACTTCCTGCGCCGCTATAAACTGGGCGTGCAGGAGGAAGAGATCGCCTTCGAGCACTCGGTGACGCAGCATCTGATCGCCCACAGCCGGCTGCCGGTGGCGCGCGTCTACCGCACCCAGGCCGGGAAGAGCTATCTGCGCCGCCCGCATCCCGTCTTTCAAGGCGAGCAGGCCTTTTACGCCATGTTCGAGTTCCTGCCCGGCCGGGACAAGTACAGCTGGGTGGATACGCGGCTGACGGACGAAGAAGTGCGCAGCTCGGCCCGGGTGCTGGCCGAATTCCACGACGCGGTCAGCTACCTGCTGCCTGCCGGGCGGCGCCACGAGCCCAAGATGCGCGACCTGCTGCCCGAGATCACCGCCAGCCTGCGCCGCGCCCCGCAGAATAACCGGGGGACCCCCTTCGACCAATACCTGCTCGAGCACCATGCCCTTTTGCTGGACGAGGCCCGCGCCGTGCAGGCCTGCCTCGACGACCCGCGCTGCCAGTCTTTGCCGGAAGTAGTGATCCACTGCGACTATCACCCGGGCAATCTTAAATTCGAGGACGGCCGGGTTACCGCCTTGTTTGATTTCGATTGGTCGAAGATCGACACGCGCGCCTTCGACGTCGGGCTGGCGCTGTTCTACTTCTTCGCCGAGTGGCAGGCGGAGATGGACGGCAGCCTGCGCCTGGAGCCGTTAGGCGTTTTCCTGCAGGCCTACCAGGACCGGCTGAGGGAGGCCCAGGGCATCGGCCCACTCATCCCGGCGGAGCTCGAATACCTGCCCGTCATGATCCGGGCCGGCAACCTGTTCGTGCTGTACTGGGCGATGAAAGATTATTTCAGCAAGGACGTCGACCCTCAGGAGTACCTGGGTTACCTGCGGCACAACGTCAACCTGATCGGCTGGCTGCGCCAGGAATCCAACGCCGGGCAGTTGAAAGCGATATGCACCCGCACGGTCTTGCCTTGAGCCTGCCTCGATGCGAATCATCTGCAAAACCTCGCAAAATTGACGGAAATTGAGCGATTTTTTCACCCAATAGATTATTCCCTGCAAAAAATTGCATGTTTTTGAATTTTCCGCTATAATTGAGGTGCGCGTTTCCGCGGGCGTTCGTCAGCAAATTCCGGGAATTACACCGCAAACGACCGCCTCCCGCACTTGCGGGTTGTGGTCCAATGAAGGAGTGTGCCATGACAACCAGTTCGATAGGGATGGGTGAGCAGGATCAGGCGGAACGCGAGCGGTTCGAGAACGAACTCAAACGGATCATCCAGGCCAGCGACGCAGCGGGGGTGTTGATGCGGGTGATCGGCTCGCTGGCTTTCCAGATGCATTGTGCCCAGTATGGATTCTTACAGGCGGCCATGGGCCGGGCTTATACTGACATCGACTTTGCCGCTTATAAGAAGCAGACCAGAGAAGTGAAAGCGCTCATGTCCGGCCTGGGCTATACCGAAAACCGGGAGGTCTTCATCGTCAGCGAGGGAGACCGGGCCATCTTCGAGAACTCCGGCACCTCCCTGCACGTCGACGTCTTCTTCGACAAACTCGACTTCTCTCACGTGGTCAGCTGGAACGCCCGCCTGGAGGTGGACACGCCCACCATCCCGCTGGCCGAGCTGCTGCTGGAGAAGATGCAGATCTTCCAGATCAACGAGAAGGACATCATCGATACGATCATGCTGCTGCTAGAGCACCCGCTCGGGAACAGCGATAAGGAAGTAATTAATATCGACCGGGTCGCCCAGCTGCTCTCCAAGGACTGGGGCCTTTGGCGCACGACGACGATGAACCTGGTGAAAGTCAAGCAGATGGCGGACCATTATCCCCAGCTCAGCGACGATCAGAAGCAACACGTGGCTGCCCGGGTGGACCAGGCCCTGGGGCGCATCGAAAAAGAACCCAAGTCCACCGCCTGGCGCCTGCGCGACCGCGTCGGCGACCGGGTCAAGTGGTACAAAGACGTCGACGAAGTCCAGTAGGAGGAAACCCGATGACCAGGTTGGTTCGAGATCTCATGACGCCCGGCGTGATGACCTGCCCGCCAAACGCATCCCTGGGAAAAGTGGCCCGGCTGCTGGCTGAGCGGCGTGTCCACTCCCTGTTCGTCGTCGACCAGGCCCGCAACCCGATCGGCGTGATCACCGACTTCGACCTGCTGGCCGGAGAATGGCTCTCGCAGGACCCGGAGAGCCTGCTGGCGATGCGTCGCATGACGGCGGGCGAGCTGATGTCCACACCGGTGGCGACTATTGACGCTTCCGAACCGGCCAACCAGGCGGCCTGCCGCATGAAGGATGAACAGATCCGCCGCCTGCTGGTCATGGACCGCGCCCGTCCAGTTGGGGTGATCTCCGTCTCCGACTTCCTGCGCGAGATGGCGCAGAGCGCGCCGGTGGGCCGCAAGACGGTCGGCGAGGTGATGTCTGACGTGTACATGGTATGCCGGGATAAGACCCCGGTGATTGCCGCCGCCCGGGCGCTCAGCGATACCGGCTGGCGTTCGGTGCTGGTGGTAGATGCGTATGGGAAGCCGCTTGGCATCTTCAGCGGCCTGGACCTGCTCGATTACGACTGCGAGAAGGGATTGGCGGATGACTTCCTGGTGACGGAAGTCATGCACCCGGCCCTTTCGATCGGCATCCACGCCAGCCTGCGCGCAGCGGCCCAGCTGATGATCGAAAACCACCACCACCGCCTGCTGGTGCAGGACGCCGACGAGCCGGATTGGCTCCCGCTCGGGGTGATCTCGTCCTACGATATCGTGGTCGAAATGGCCCGGCCGGGCTCCGTCTGGCAGGAGTAAAAAGTCACCGACCGGATGGATGAGAGCCTATCCAAAAATTCAGGAGGGTAGGGTGTTGTGTGCGGGCTTTGCCCGCACACAACACCCTCTTCATCCTAATTTCGGACAGATACTAAATCCTCCCGGGCGGTTAAATGTTTCGCCAATTGGAGTTTTCGGGCGACTTATCCACCCGAAAACTCCAAACATGTCTTAACTTATATATCGAAGGAGAGCTCGTAAATGGCAGATTTACCCCCACACGCACAAGTTGTCATCATCGGGGGCGGCGTGGGCGGCTGCAGCATCGCCTACCACTTGACCCAGATGGGCTGGAAAGATGTCGTCATTCTGGAACGCCACGAGCTGACCGCCGGCTCAACCTGGCACTCTGCCGGCCTGGTCGGGTTGCTGCGCTCCGACGCCAATCTGACCCGCATGATGTACTACAGCACCGACCTCTACCGCCGGCTGAAGGACGAGACCGGCGTAGATACCGGCTGGCGCGAGGTCGGCGGCCTGCGCCTGGCCTCCTCTCCGGAGCGCATGGAGGATATCAAGCGCCTGGTCGGGATGGCGCGCTCCTTCGGCATGCCGATGGACCTGCTCACCCCCAGGGAAGCCCAGGCCATGTTCCCGCTCATGTCAATCGAGGGCGTGGTTGGCGCAGCTTTCACTCCCAACGACGGCATGATCGACCCGACCGGGCTGACCAACGCCCTGGCAGCCGGGGCCAAGAGCCGCGGCGCCCGCATCTTCCAGGACACCGACGTGGAGGCGATCAAGGTCGAGAGGGGCGCCGTGCGCGAGGTGGTCACCAACCGCGGCACGATTAAGACCGAGCACGTGGTCAACGCCGCCGGACAGTGGGGCGGCGAGGTCGGCAAGATGGTCGGCTTGTTCCTGCCGGTCGTTCCTATGGCCCACCTGTACATCATCACGAAGCCCATCCCGGGCGTCGACCACGACATCCCCACCCTGCGCGACCCGGACCTGCTGGTCTACTGGCGGGAGGAGGTCGGCGGGCTGGTCACCGGCGGCTACGAGCGTAACCCGGAGCCGTTCGGCCTGCGGGGCATCCCCAAGGACTTCAAGTACCAGTTGCTGCCCCCCGATTGGGACCGCTTCGCGCCGCTGATGGAGAACTCGATCAAGCGCGTCCCGGTGGTCGAGACGGCGGAGATCATCCAGCTGCTCAACGGCCCGGAGGGCTTCACCCCGGACGGCGAGTTCCTGCTCGGCCCGACCTCGGTCAAGGGCTTTTGGGTGGCGTGCGCCTTTTGCGCCCATGGGCTGGCGGGCGCCGGCGGCATCGGCAAGGTCATGGCCGAGTGGATCGTCGACGGGCACCCCGAATGGGACATGTGGCGCCTGGACGTGCGCCGTTTCGGCCCCAACTACGCCAGCCAGGACTACACCCTGGCCCGCACCATCGAGACCTATTCCCAATACTACGACATCCACTATCCCGGCGAGGAGCGCATGACCGGGCGCGGCCAGCGCCTCTCGCCCACCTACTACCGGCTGCGCGACCTGGGCGCCTCTTTCGGCGAGAAGTTCGGCTGGGAGCGCCCCAACTGGTTCAAGCCGCATGAGGGGCTGGCCCGCCACGGGCACGAGCCCAAGGGTTGGGCGCGCCACAACTGGAGCCGGGCGATCGGCTACGAGCACCTCGAGACGCGCGCCGCTGCCGGCCTGTTCGACGAGACCTCCTTCAATAAGTTCGAGGTGCGTGGCCCCGGCGCGCTGGATTTCCTCAACTACGTGTGCGCTAACGACATCGACCAGCCGGCCGGGACGGTGGTCTACACCCAGTGCCTCAACCCGCGCGGCGGGATCGAGTGCGACTTCACCGTTACCCGCCTGGCGGAGGACCGCTTCCTGATCATCACCGGCACCTCCTTCGGCGAGCACGACCGCTCCTGGCTGCGCCTGCACCTGCCGGAGGACGGCACAGTCGCCATCGAGGACGTCAGCTCGGCTTACGCCTGCATCGGTTTGTGGGGTCCGAAGGCCCGGGCGATCCTGTACAAGGTCACCCACGACGACGTCTCCAACGCCGCCTTCCCCTACATGACCGCCAAACGCATCACCGTCGGTGACGTGCCCCTGCTCGCCAGCCGCGTCACGTACGTCGGCGAGCTGGGCTGGGAGTTCTACCCGCCGATGGAGTACGGGCAGCGCGTCTGGGACGTGCTCTGGGAATCCGGGCAGCCGGAAGGTCTGGTCGCCGCCGGATACAAGGCGCTCGACAGCCTGCGCCTGGAGAAGGCCTACCGCTACTGGAGTTCCGAGATTAGCCCGGATTACACCCCCTACGAGGCCGGGCTGGGTTTCGCCGTCAAGCTCGATAAGGGCGATTTCATCGGGCGCCAGGCGCTGCTCGAGCAGAAGGAAGCCGGCCTCCAGCGCAAGCTGTGCTGCGCTACCCTGGCGGATAACCGGGTGATCGCCCTGGGCAAGGAGCCGGTCCGCCTGGCTGGCAGCCAGCAGATCATCGGCTGGGTGGCCTCCGGCGGCTATGGCTATAGCGTGGAGAAGAGCATCGTCTTTGCCTACCTGCCCATCCAGTACGCCAACCCGGGCGTTGAGCTCGAGATCGAGTTCTTCGGCGAGCTGGTCTGCGCCACGGTCGAGCGCGCCCCGCTGTTCGACCCGAAGGGCGAGCGGGTGCACTCGTGAACGCATAAGGGAGAATTCTATATGCAAAACTTAACCGAACGAACCTCACTGGAGAACCACATGGGGACTTATGATGAAAGCGACCGGCTGGCAGCCACGACCATCCGCATGCTGGCGGCCGACGCCGTGCAGCAGGCCAACTCGGGCCACCCGGGACTGCCGCTGGGCGCAGCGGACATGGCGCTGGTGCTGTGGACGCGCTATCTGAAGCACAACCCGGCCGACCCCGCCTGGCCCGACCGTGACC
>DATDRQ010000086.1:0-12385 GCA_035291645.1 Anaerolineales bacterium | reverse complement strand
AAGATAGTGACTGCCATTGAGCGTGCAAGTCAGGCGGAGGTGCCTCGTGGGTAAATACAGTGCTTCCTTCAAACAGGTGTTTCAGAAGCCTCGCCCTTGGGAGATCCACCCGGTCTGGCGCGGGATTGGCTGTCTGCTGATCATCCTGCTGCCGATTCTGTCTTTCGCCGCCTCGAGGCTGTTGATTCAGGAGAATTCGCGCCAACAGTGGGTTTCTGTCCCACGCTTTCTGTGGTTTGGATTTACTATGCCTGCTATCGGTCGAATCTACCTGGTGGATCTGGCTGTATCCATCCTGTTGTTGGCGGTTATTTTTGGAATATTGACCGTGATCTATTCCCTCATCTTCCGCATCTTCGCTCCCCGTGGATGGAGCAATTTATTCTCGCGTAGGAAGGTATAGAACCCAGGTATAAACCCAGTGGAACGCACCGTACCCAGCACCGCCTCTGAAGAGATAGAACTATACCAACGCACGTATTTCTCGCTGCTCCGCTCGAGCGCCGAGGTTCAGATCCGCACACTGGAGGAAGCTCACGCGCGCATGGGTTCGTTGCTTCACCCGGCTGCCCGGGAAACTGCCCCGGACATGTCTGCATTCGTCTACACTATCCTGCGCCTACCGGAATGTATGCCGAAGGTACAGCTGGTGGTGCTTGGGCAAAGCACGTCGACATTCGCCCGCGTGGGTCTGGGTAACGTGGAAGAATGGGAGCCAGTATCTGCTCTCGCCCGGCGCCGGCGATGTTATTTCGATGGGCGTGGTGTCCTGGCTTGTTTTATCGCCAGCCGTACAGATATCGATGATATTATCCCGCTGCTTTGCGCTTTCCAGATCGAATGGAATAAGATTCACACCTTGCTTCAGAGGCTGCCAGCAACATTTACATTAGAACATGCCGAAAAGGATGCATCCAGGATCGAGCAGCTTGCCCAGGTGTTGCTGATCTCAGTCGCAGACCTGGAGCAATTGCGCATTCTGTTGGGGAGTAATTTTGTCCAGTATCTTCAGATCATCGCAGAGCGGCCCAGCAACCTGCGGGTGCAGCTCTTGAACAGTTCTCTAAGTGAATATCGCCGGGCGACGCGCATCTGGTGGGAAAACATCGAAACCCGGTTTCACGAATTGCGCAACCAGCCGGTTTACTTTGTCTCAAGCAACCCCCATAGCGTCGTCAACCTGCTCGCCAGCTATCCGGTGCAACATGAGGAGGAGCTGATCGCATTCCTCAATGAGCCAGAGAACGAAGGATTATTACAGGAGTGGGCTGATATCCAGGATTCGAGCGTCCCTTCCAGCCGGGAAAACTTTCTATACTACGTTTTCAAGAAATACCAACGCTGCCAAAGCCTTCTCGAGAAAGAAGTTTCGACAGAAGAACACGAGAATGCCTGCGGCATCGTACGAGTCCCCAGCGAACACATCTTCGACGTAGAAGCGCAGGTGATCGAACTAGCCAGTCTGATCCCGCGTTACATTGATTCCCGTCTCGGGGAGGACTTTTCTTTCCTGGCGAAGAGCAACGCCTTGATCCTGAACATCGATTACCCGCTAGGACTGGCCGCGTATAATATTCTGTCGAAAGTCGCCGAACAGGTCGTGGAGGTCCTGGGAGTATTTGTCACCGGCAAGTCCGCCACCTTGAATGGCGTCGTCGGGGATGTCATGATCCCGAACGTCGTCCACGACGAGCAATCCCGCAACACCTATCTTTTCCATAATGCCTTCGCTGCCGGGGATGTTGCGCCCTTCGTTATGTTCGGGACGGTCCTGGACAACCAGAAAGCGGTGTCGGTTCGGGGAACCTTCTTACAGAACGCCAATTATATGGATGTTTTTTACCGGGAAGGTTATACCGACATCGAGATGGAAGCCGGGCCCTATCTCTCCGCCATCTATGAGATGAACCGGCCCCAACGCCACCCGGTGGACGAGGTGGTCAATCTCTACGGCGTTCCCTTTGAGGTCGGCATCCTGCATTACGCCTCGGATACACCCCTCAGCAAAGGAAAGAACCTTGGGGCAGGCAGCCTTTCTTATTGGGGGATGGACGCCACCTATGGCTGCACCCTTGCGATTCTGCGCCGTATTTTCCAGGTCGAACAGGCCCGAATTCAGGACCAGCGCAGACCGCGCGGGTAGAAGTTCTTCGCTATCCCCTGTACCAGTTTTGCCCACCCAAGGGGAAATCCATTCACAGTGACCACAGACCATCCATCCCCAGCCGGATGGTTCACGAGCGTTTCCAGCGGCAGGCTCTCACCGCGCAGGTAGGCGTAAACTGGAGCCGGATTTTCGAGCGAAAGATCTATTCTACTCAGGATATCATTAACGGTTAACCCGATTGCCAGCGCATGGGAAGGCTCGAAGCGGTTCTTCTTCCAAACGCCGAGCCACCAACCGGGGTGAATCGCTTGCAGCTTACCCAGATCGGGCAATTCTGGCGGGGAATGATACAGGTAGGAGCCGTGCAGGCTCAGTCGCAGATCGGCTGGGAGGTCCAGCCCGGTCTTTACGCAGAACTCCTCGAAGGCGCGCCCGATTTCTTTCCCAGGTTTCTCAGGCGTAAATTTATCCACCGCTCTGTAGTGCTGAATCCCGGTGCGCTGGAGAACGGCAATAAAATGCCCTTCGCCGTTAACCCGGTGGGGCCACATACGGACTGCGCCCGCTAAATTCCGCGGAGCAGGTTCTTCCAGCCAATCCGCACGACCAGGGGAAGAATGGTGGGTCGATTCAATTTTGACTATCTCAAAGTCAAGGTGTCTATCCAGGAAATGGGCCAGGCTGCCTTCGTTCTCGTCGGGATTGAATGTGCAGGTGGTGTAGGCCAGCCTCCCTCCAGGCTTGACCAGTCCGGCGGCAGCCTCCAGGATGGTTCGCTGGCGGGTCGCGCAGCCCTGGATCAGGTTTGGATTCCATTCAGAGCGGGCGGGGGGATTCTTACGGAACAGCCCTTCGCCCGAGCAGGGCGCGTCGACCAGGACCCGATCAAAAATGCCCCCCAGCTGGGCAGCCAGCCGTTCGGGAGTCTCGTTCGTTATAACGGCATGGCGCGCCCCCCAGCGCTCCAGGTTCTCGGCCAGGTCCCAGACACGCTTCATGTGGATCTCGTTGGTGACCAGCAGCCCTTGGTTTTGCATCAAGGCTGCCAGATGGGTGGCTTTTCCACCCGGCGCCGCTGCCAGGTCCAGGACGAGTTCGCCGGGCTGCGGGTTGAGCAGTTCGGCTGCTGCCATGGCCGAGGGTTCCTGGAGGTAGTAGACCCCCGCCGCGTGGTAGGGGTGCTTGCCGGGAGTTTGTGCGCCGGGTGGGATCTGTTCGAGCGTGAAACCAGACGCGCACCAGGGGACCGGCGCCAATTTGAATGGGCTGATTGCCTCGAACTGCTCCGGGTTGAGTTTCAGGGTGTTCACCCGCAGCCCGGTGGGCGGGGTTCCATGGAGCGCAGCCAGAAACGCAGGAAACTCCTCTCCCAGGAGGGTTTCCATCCGGTGCATGAAAGCTGGTGGGAAATCTGCCACCTGGCTCGAGGACTTCGCCATCTCTCCCAGTGGTCGAGGATCGGGTAAGCCGGATCCTATCCTTTTATTGAGGCGTCGGTGATGGCGAGCGCCTGGTCGATGACGGAAAAACCTTCTTCCAATTGTTGCTCCGTAATGATCAGCGGCGGGATGACCAGGATGGTATGCCAGTGGGTATACAGGTAGACCCCATGATCCAGCAAGTATTGGCGCACTGCTGTCATCTCTGGGCTGCTGCCGTTGTAAGGCGCCAGCGGTTCTTTCGTCTGGCGGTCGCGCACCAGCTCGATCGCCCCGAACAGGCCAATCGAACGCACCTCGCCGACGGATGGGTGCTGCTCGCCCAGGTCGGTCAGCAAGCGGTGCATGGCAGAGCCCATGGCCCGGGCCTTATCCACCAGCCGGTCCTCCAGGATGACGCGGATGTTGGCGACAGCAGCAGCCAGGCAGATCGGGTGGGCGTTATAGGTCAGCCCGCTCTGGAAAACGCGTTCATCGAAGAACTCGGCGATTTCTCTGCGCATAGCCACCGCACCCAGCGGGGCATACCCGGAAGTCAACCCTTTCGCCATTGTCATCAAGTCCGGGACCACGCTCCAGTGATCGACGGCAAACCACTGCCCGGTCCTTCCGAAGCCGCTCATCACTTCATCAGCAATCAGAAGGATGCCGTAGCTGTTGCAAAGCTGGCGCACCCCTTGCAAGTAACCTTCCGGAGGGATGATCACACCGTTGGTGCCGGTGACGGTCTCCACCAGGATGGCCGCGATCGTCTCCGGTCCCTCGAACTGGATGATCTCTTCCAGGTGATCCAGGTAATCCTGGTTGAATTGCGCTTCCGGCAGATCTGGCTGGCGCCGGTGGAAGACCGAACGATAGCGGTACGGGTCCAGGAAATGAACCACGCCGCTCATCAGGTTCGGCTCCCAGGCCAGCCGGCGCGGGTCGCCGGTCAGTGCCATCGCCCCGGCGGTTGCGCCGTGATAGGAGCGGTAGCGCGCCAGGATCTTGTGCCGTCCGGTGTAGGCGCGCGCCAGTTTGATAGCGTTCTCGTTCGCATCCGCGCCACCGAGCGTAAACAGGAACTTATCCAGACCCTCGGGGGTGATCTCGGATAGCAACTTACCCAGCTGCGCGCGTGGTTTGGTTGCCATGGAGGGTCCGGCGAAGGGTAGGGCGCGCGCTTGCTCGACGATCGCTTCGATCACGCGCTCGTCGCCGTGGCCGATATTAACACACATCACCATGGAGTTGAAATCCAGGTAACGCTTCTCAGAAGTATCCCAAAAGTAGACGCCTTTGGCGCGCCTGACCGGGATCGGTGCGACCTTGCCCTGGGCAGACCAGGTCCAGAAACTGTGTTCGAGCGATAGATCGAGGATGTCGTCGTCGGGTATTTCTGCCATGGATGCCTCGGTTATGTTGTGCTGGTCCCTATCCTATCATAAAAGGGTTACGACTTAATGGCCTTCCTCCAATTGACACGTACGGCTCGCTCGCGTAAAATCCTGTTGCACAAATTTGCAGAGTAATTCAGGGGAATTTCATCGAAAAGGGAGCAACCATGTACCCGTTAATCCTTGCAGTTCACAATATCCTGCGCTGGGTCGTCGTCGTCCTGGCGATCGTCGCACTGGCGCGCGCCTTCCGGGGCTGGTTCGGGAAGCGGGATTGGAGCCAGACCGACCGAAAAGCAGGTGTTTTCCTCTCTGCCGCGCTGGATACCCAGCTGTTATTAGGGTTGATCCTGTATTTTGGATTGAGCCCGATCACTCGCGCTGCCTTTAGTAATATCGGCGCGGCTATGGCAAATGCGGATCTGCGTTTCTTTCTTCTTGAGCACTTCTTGTATATGCTGCTCGCAGTGATCCTGGTTCACGTCGGCCTGGCTACCGCCCGCCGGGCTGTTGATGACACCGCCAAACACCGCCGGGGAGCGATCTGGTTCAGCCTGGCGGTACTGGCCCTCGTGTTGGGTATGCCCTGGTTCAGGCCGCTCCTGCCTGGCCTGGGTGGTTGAGGCTCGGCTACCCGGTTTTCAACCGATCCTTGTTAAGGTATCTTGAGTACGGGATAAATGCTGCCCGTCGTTGCGAGGCCCGTTCTTTGGGCCGAAGCAATCTCTGAAACAGAATGAGAGATTGCTTCGCCGGGCTAAGAGCGCCCGGCTCGCAACGACATTTGCTTATCCCGAACTGTCGTTAAGGTAGCAATCTGAGTTCGAACTCTGCATCCCCTCGACATGGATTCTCCATCTAGAAGACGTAGCCTGGCTTATTTCGAAGTCATATTCGCCGTGTTGGCCTGGGGAGCGAGTTTTATCGCCACCAAGGTGGCCCTGCGCGATGTTTCTCCGGTCACGGTCGTGTGGTTGCGCTTTACAATGGGGGTGGCAATCTTGGGCCTGGCGGTGGTCGCCCGCAGACAGTTCTCCATCCCTGGGGCCAAGGATCTGGCTTACTTTGCCCTGCTCGGCTTCATCGGCATCACCTTCCACCAGTGGCTGCAGTCGACCGCCTTGCAGACCTCCCAGGCTTCCACTACCGCCTGGATCGTAGCCACCACGCCGATCTTCATCGCCTTGCTTGCCTGGCTCTTTCTGCGAGAACAGTTGGGCTGGCTTAAGGTATTCGGGATCGGACTGGCGGCTTTTGGCGTGCTGGTCGTGGTCAGCAAGGGTGATTTTTCGGCGTTCTCAGCCGGGCAGTTTGGCTCCCCAGGGGATATCCTGATCCTGGTCAGCGCGTTGAACTGGGCGGTTTTTTCGGTGCTCTCACGCTACGGCTTGCAGTCCCATCCGGCTGCCCGCATGATGTTCTACGTGATGACTCTCGGCTGGTTATTTACCTCAGTCCTGTTCTTTTCAGGATCCGGGACCAACGAGATCGCCCTATTGACGCGCGACGGCTGGTTGGGTGTGATCTTCCTGGGGATTGTCTGCTCTGGACTGGCTTACATCTTCTGGTACGATGCTCTCCAGGCGCTGCCTGCCTCTCAAGTAGGGGCGTTCCTCTACCTGGAACCACTGGTTGCGGTAGTGGTGGCGGCGATCGTCCTGGATGAGCCGCTGATCTTTGCGTCGCTGTCAGGCGGTGTCATCATCCTGGTCGGGGTCTGGCTGGTCAACCGGCGCGTCTGATCCTCCTGATCGTCTTCTCGTCAAATCCCATGTACCTGCCACCATGACCACGCCGCCAGGGCTATTTTCCTGGGTTTGGAGATAACGGCGCGCCGTCTGAAGACATCGTAGCGGATACGACGGATATCGGCTAGGATCGCCTGGTAGATCGCCAGCCCGCTCATCACCCCCCATCTTCCGGTGGCCAGCTTGGTTATGCCCTTGGAGGCCTGGTCGTAGTATCCTGCGGTGCGCTCGATCTCGAACTCCATCAACTGTTTGAACTGAGGCGTGAGCCGGCCCTGTTCCAGATCTTCTTCGCTGACGCCGAACCGGTCCAGGTCCTCCAGGGGAAGGTAGATCCGCCCGATGCCAAAATCCTGGCCGACATCCCGCAGAAAGTTGCTGAGCTGCATGGCGATCGATAAGCTGTCCGCGTGGGGAAGGGCTTCTTCGATATGGTACGGCTGGCGGATCCCAAGGATGTAAGTCATTCCACGTCCTACCGGTACGGCGCTGCCGTCCATGTAATGGGCGAGGTGAGCGAAGGTGGGGAAGCTGGTGATAGTCAGGTCTTCTTCCATGGCGCGGAAATATGGCGCCATCGTTGCGCGCGGGATGCCACACTCCAATGCAGTGTTGAGGTAGGCGCGCATCACCGGGTCGTGGCTGTCGCCGGTTTCGAAGGCGCGCCAGTAGGTTCGCTCCCAATCCTCGATGGCTGCCTGCGGGGAGCTGAATCCAGCGTGCGAAACGTCGACCCGGTCATCCCCCACGCGCAGGAAGGCGTACAACGCTTCGACGTGCTTCAGTTTTTCCACAGGCAGGAAATTGCTGGCAAACGAATAGCGTTGGCTGGCCCGGCGCATGATCTGCCGGCAAAGGTCGTAATCCTCCCCGGTTGCGATTTGATTCGCATTAGAACCGTATGGCAGATTACCGTAGGATTCGTTCAATTCCATTCCTGCAGGATCCTTTCTGTCACAAGTTTCGCCGAGATCTGTACCATGGGCATGCCGATGCCTGGGTAAGTGCCCTGACCGACGAAATATAAGCCGGCGATATGGCGTGATTTATTGTGCGGGCGGAAGTAGGAAGATTGGAAGAATCCGTGAGAGACCGAGCCGAAGGCGGTTCCTAAAACGGCGTTGACGTCGTGCTGCCAGTCGGTCGGGCGGTAATCGCGCTCCCACACGATGTGCTCCCGGATGTGCGGGTCTACCAGCCGCTCGAGGCGGCGGATCAACTTCTCCCGGACGAGCGGTGACGCTTCGACCCAATCGATCCGTCCGGAAAGGTTGGGCATAGGCGCCAGGACGTAGATCAGGCTGTGCCCTGGTGGAGCCAGGCCTGGATCGGTGACGGTTGGAATACTCAAATGGAAGGACGGATCCTCAGGAAGCGTCCTGGTCTTGTAAATGGCATCCAGGTTCGCCCGGTAGTCCTCGGAGAAATACAAGGATTGGTGCCGCAGGTGGTCGTAAGTCCGGTCGACGCCGAGGAAGAGGATATACCCCGAGCAGGCGTAATCCAGGCGATCCAGCCGGTCGCTGGTGTAGTCTTTCTTTTGAATCCCGTTGATTAACGACCGGTAGGTATAGGGCAGGTCGGCATTCGAGATCACCAGGTCCGCCTCCATCTCTTCACCACTTGCCAGTCGGACGCCAGTCACACGACCGTTCGAGATCAGCAGCTTGCTGACCGGCGAGTTGGTGCGGATCTCGACCCCCAATTCGCCTGCCAGCTGTACCATATCCTCGATCAGGCTGTAAATGCCTCCCATCGGATACCACATCCCCAGCGCCAGGTCGGCGTAGGTGATCAGGGTGTACATCGCCAGGGCGTCGAAAGGCGAGAGCCCCAGGAACATCGAGTGGAAGGAGAAGGCCTTGCTAAGTTTATCGTTTCGAAAGTACCCGTCGACCTGCTGGTACAGGTTTTGGTGAGCCCGGGTCTGGAGCAGCCGGATCAGGGCCGTCGGATTCGCCAGGTCGGTGAGGCGGTCGTAGTTGCGATCGACGAATTCCATCCCCAGTTCGTACTTCCTGGCGGAGTCTCCGATAAACCGGAACAGGCGCCCGGCAGAGCCAGGCTGGACCTTCTCGACCTCTGCCGCCAGTTCAGCCATGTCATTGTACAGGTCCAGGCAGGTACCGTCGTGATAATAGATGCGGTAGTTGGGATCGAGCCGGACGAACTGGAGGCGCTGGTCGAGGTCTTGCCCGATGGCGCGGTAAGTTTCCTCGAACGCTGACTTCATGACCAGGATGGTTGGCCCGGTATCTACCCGGAAACCTCCTTCCTCGATGACGTTGCTGCGGCCGCCGGGACGGGGCTGCTTTTCCAGGACGGTGACGTCGAATCCGTGATAACCCAGGCGGAGGGCAGTCGCCAACCCTCCCATCCCGGCGCCGATGAGGATGGCTTTGGTCATGCCACACTTTTTGGGACGTGGTGAGATGGCGCGACGGATTTTCGAATCGCCTTATTATAGGAGGATACAGAAGTGTGGGTAAAGTAATTTTCATCCATAAAAATCATACAGTTTGTTATCATTTTTATACGATCCGGAAGTGGGCGAAACCAGGCCAGTTAAGATACTATCATCCATTGATTGCCTATTTTACCGAGCGCTATTTGGGCAAGTGGGCCAGGAGCTCATTCCGCAGGTCACGGTCCAGCTCGAACAAGCCTGACATGCTGCGAGTGGTCATGGAGGCTTCGGATTTCTTCACGCCACGCATCATAGAGCACAAGTGTGAACCTTCAACCACGACAGCCACACCTTTCGGGTGCAGGACATCCTCTATGAAATGGGCGATCTGGGCAGTCATGCGCTCCTGGACCTGCAGGCGGCGGGCGTGCATCTCGACGATGCGCGGGATCTTGCTCAGCCCGATCACCTTGCCGTCCGGGGTGTAGGCCACGTGTGCCCGGCCAAAGAAGGGCAGCATGTGGTGCTCGCATAGGCTGTAGAACCCTATATCCTTTACCAGTACCATATCGCTGTACTCGACATCGAACAGCGCGCCGTTAATCAGCTTGTCCGGGTCAGTTTGGTAACCGCTGGTGATTTCCTGGTACATGCGGGCGACACGGTCGGGGGTTTTTACCAGCCCCTGCCGGTCTGGGTCTTCTCCGATCTCGAGTAAGATGTTCCGCACGGCTGCATGGATCGGGAGGTCGGAAATTGGCGCCTCTTCGGCGAAGGAAAAATCCTGGAAAGATTCGGCCAGTTGGGGGATAAAATACGGCTGTCATTGAGATTACCTTTCGAATTTTGGATCGTTTGGTTTGCTAACTACTGGGATTTTCACCGGCGAACGAGTTGATTGGATTATTGTTCAGTTTGCCCTGCCTGCGCAGGGCTCTGCGGACCACACGCCCCCGGTAGGCGAACAGGAACGGCAGGCTCAGACACATCAGCTGCCCGAATGCCCACCAGAATGGATGGCCTTTCGGAGAAGCCTGGATTTCGTCGGTGATCAGCGTGGTGTTGTCGTCCAAAGCGGAGAAGGAATGGCGGTGAACCCAGCTGGCAAAAGGGCCGCGCGCTTGGATATCGGTAAAACCAAGCAGTGGATCGACCTGAGCATGGACGGCTACCCAGCGCACAGGGAGTGGCCCGAACCACAAGGTAAAGTCGGCCACCGAGCCTTCTCTCAACGGCTGCACCTGATTGAATTGGACCTGCACCGGTGGCGGGGTGAGCAGCTTCAATGCCCGGCTGTCGGTGTGGAAGGCTGCCACGGCTTCGATTGGGGCATCGATCTGGGTCATGTGGGTGAAGTGTTTCATCTTTGGTTGCTATTCCGGATTCCGAGAATGACTAGAGCTGGCGAAAGTAAGGGATCACGAGTACCAAGATACGTGCTGGCTGAGCATTTCGCTTGTGGAGATTTCTATTAGCATACAGGATCATAGTCAGAATGGTGATAAATGTCGTTGAAATCATGTTAACCTCCATTTGGATGATTTTAGCATATAAGAGTAATATTGTCGATGTTATGTACATATATTGTTTCAATTATATTGATATTGAGATCATCAATAATGAGATGCTGGGTTTTTACTACCAGACAGGAACCCGTCTCGGTTGTAGAAGTTAAAATGTACTTTGCCCGATTCTTCTCCTTCCTGTTGAATTATTGTTGAAAAGGTATAATCTCAGATGCATTGTTGCATGTGTGTTGAAGCGCTGCTGGAGAATTCATTTATGTCCAACCTCGGCCAATCCGCAACCCGCATCGACGCCCTGGGCAAGGTTACCGGGCGGACGCTCTACCCGGGCGATCTCAACCGCCAAAACCAGGCCCACATGAAGATCCTCTTCGCCGGGAGGCCGCACGCCATCATAAGAAGCATCGACGCCTTCCAGGCGGAAGCGCTGGATGGGGTGATCGCGGTCTTAACGGCCAGGGACGTGCCGGTCAACGAGTACGGGCTGATCCTGAACGACCAGCCGGTGCTGTGCGGGCCGGGCTCGAGCAAGCCGTACGCCGAGCGGGTGCGCTTCATCGGCGACCAGGTAGCGCTGGTGGTAGCGGAGAGCGAACCGATTGCAGCCCAGGGCCGTGATCTGATCCAGATCGAGTACGAAGACCTGCCGGTAGTTACCGACGTGCTGGCGGCGCGAGACGACGGCGCGCCCCTGCTGCACCCCGAGCGCGACTCGAACGTCTTCTGCCACTACCGCATCCGCAAGGGTGACGTCGAGGCGGCCTTCGCCCAGGCGGACGTGATCGTCGCGGGCGAATACCGCACCCCGGCCCAGGAGCACGCCTACCTGCAGCCGGAGGCCGGGCTGGCCTACCTCGACGACCAGGGCCGGGTGACGGTCGAGGTCGCCGGTCAGTGGACGCACGAAGACCAGGAGCAGATCGCCCACGCCCTGGGGTTACCCAAAGAACAGGTGCGGGTGATCTACCCGGCGATCGGCGGCGCTTTCGGCGGGCGGGAGGACATGTCGGTGCAGATCGTGCTGGCGCTGGCGGTCTGGCGGCTGGCCCAGCGTGGCATCCATCGCCCGGTCAAGATCGTGTGGAGCCGGGAAGAATCCATGATCGGGCACCACAAGCGCCACCCGTATATCATTCGCGCCAAATGGGGTGCGACTAAAGAGGGCAAGGTGATCGCCGCCGACATGGAGGTGATCGCCGACGGCGGCGCCTACGCCTACACCTCGACCAAGGTGCTCGGCAACGCCACTCTGATGTGTACCGGGCCGTACGAGATCCCCAACGTCAAGGTCGATTCCTACGCGGTCTACACCAACAACCTGCCTAACGGCGCCTTCCGCGGCTTCGGCGGGCCGCAGGGCGCCTTCGCCGCCGAGACACAGATGAACCGGCTGGCCGAAGCGCTCGGGATCGACCCGGTCGAGGTCCGCCTGCACAACGTGCTGCGCGAGGGGTCTTTGCTCTCTGTCGGCACCCCGCTGCCAAAAGGGGTCAGTTTAGCTCGGGTGATAGAGGCCTGCGCGCAGGAAGCCGGCTGGCAATCCGGGAGCGATGGCTTGCAGCGAGCTCAGGATGAAGCCGGGCGATTCCAGATGCGAACCTTGCAGCCTCATCTCAAGCGCGGCGTCGGCTTCGCCTGCGCTTTCAAGAACGTCGGCTTCTCCTTCGGCGCGCCGGAAAACTGCTGGGCGACCGTCGAGCTGCACGGTGGCGCCGAGATCGAGCGCGTGGTGGTTTACCACGCCGGGGCGGACGTGGGGCAGGGTGCCCACACCGTCATGGC
>DATDRQ010000085.1:0-2428 GCA_035291645.1 Anaerolineales bacterium | reverse complement strand
GGTGATCGCCCTGGAAAAAGCCGAAGGCCGTGGGCTGTCTCTTGGTGATTACGCCGGGATGGGGCGCAAGTACCCGGCCCTGGCAGCCGTGATGACGGTCGCCATGCTGTCATTCACCGGCGTGCCGCCCACCCTGGGCTTCGTCGGTAAGTTCTACCTGTTCAGCGTCGTGATCCGGGGCGGCTTTTACGGCCTGGCGTTGATCGGTGTGCTGACTTCGCTGGTTTCCGCCTACTACTATCTGCGGGTGGTCGTGATCATGTACATGCAAGACGGCGAGCCGGAAGTGCGGCGCGCCCCCTGGCTGTACCTGACCGCCGGCGTGGCCGCCGTCGCCACCGTGTTGTTAGGCATCTTCTCAGTGCCGCTGTTCACCTGGGCTTCTCAGGCGATCATCCAGTTATAGCAAACCTCCGCCGGCGTTATCCCTGGCGCCAACGCTTTCACCTGTTCCGGTCTCGCGATGCCCGGGATCTGCCATCTGTCTATATCCTTTTCCGAGATCAATTCAGGAGAAACCCACATGTCGAGCAAGATCCTTGTCGCCTATGCCAGCCGAACAGGTACCACTGCCGGCGTTGCCGAAGCGATTGGCAAGACCCTGGCCGAAGGCGGCGTGCAGGTAGATGTGCTGCCCATGCAGGACGTCAAGGACCTGTCTCCCTATCGGGCAGTTGTGGCCGGCAGCGCCATTCGCGGGGGGGAATGGCTGCCGGAGGCCATCCAATTCATGCAGACTCATCGGGCCGTATTGTCTCAGAGACCCTTCGCCGCGTTCTTGGTGTGTATGACGATGGCTATTTCGAATGAGAAATACCGCCAGCAGGTGGCGGCCTGGATGGAACCGGTGCGCACGCTGGTGAAGCCGGTCAGCGAGGGCCTGTTTGCCGGGGCGCTGGATATCGGCCAAGTCCAATCGTTTGGCGACCGGTTGAAATTTCGCTTGAGCGTCGCCTTCGGCGTCTGGTCAGAGGGCGATCACCGCGATTGGAACGCCATTCGCGCCTGGGCCGCAAGCCTCCGCCCGCTGCTGCTCCAGTAGATTTAGAAGAATATTCTTAATTTCGGTGAAACGCTCAGGCCGCTGCGCCATACAGCTGGCGGTGCACCGCGCTCAGCGCCCGCACTTGCTCGGCGGCGTGGTAGGAAGAGCGCACCAGCGGCCCGCTCTCTACCCATTTGAATCCGATCTCCAGCCCGTACTCCTTCAACGCCCGGAACTCCTCGGGCGTGTAGTAGCGTTCGATCGGCAGGTGCTTCTTGCTGGGCTGTAAATATTGCCCGATCGTCAAGATATCCACCCCCCAGCTGCGCTGGTCGCGCATCACCGCCTTCACTTCATCCATGCTCTCGCCCAACCCGACCATGATGCCGGACTTGGTCAGCACTTCCGGGTCCAGCCGCCTGGCGTTGCTGAGCGTGGCGGCGGCCCACTCGTAGCGGTCCTGGGGTTGTACGCGCTTGAATAATCTGGGCACGGTCTCGACGTTGTGGTTGAGGATCTCCGGGCGGGCGTCCATGACGATCTTAAGCGCTTCCAGGCTGCCTTTGAAGTCCGGGATCAGCACTTCGATCGAGCAGCCGGGGTGAATCTGGCGGGTGCGCCGGATCACCATGGCGAAGATTGGCGCGCCCCCGTCGTGGCGGTCGTCCCGGTTCACGCTGGTGATCACGGCGTGCTTTAAATTCATCGCCTTGACCGCCTGGGCGATGCGCTCCGGTTCCATCCAGTCAAGAGGGGAGGGCTGGCCGCGCAGGATGTCGCAGAAGCCGCACGACCGGGTGCACACATCTCCCATCATCAAGAAGGTGGCGGTGCCCGCGCCCCAGCACTCGCCCAGGTTGGGACACATAGCTTCTTCGCAGACGGTGTGCAGCTCCTTGCTGCGCATCAGCCCGTGCAGCCACTGGTAGGTCTCGCCCGAGGGGGCCCGCACCCGGATCCATTCCGGGCGGCGCAGTGGAGCGGTGTTCAGTTCTTCCGGATCGACGCGGTCGCGCGTGGGGGTATGAGCCATCCCTAGATTAACCGCCTGTTATCATAAGTTCCTATCAGTAAACACACAGGTATAATTCTACCAGGGGATTAGAGTAGGGGCGAAGCATTTGCTGGTTTATGGTTCTTTTTTACCAAGGCATTGCGGCAAATACTTCGCCCTTACAGACCATTGAGTACAGACAAGGAAGGTTTTTTGATGGCAAAGTTGAACGGAAACGATCGCTATCTGCAAAATCTCTTGCAGTTGCCCACCGTCGTCTATGCCCTGCTCTCGCCGGACGGGCGTTGGGTAGCCTTCGTCTGGTATCACCGCCACGAGAACATGGACGTTTTCGTCATGCCAACGGATGGTTCTACCTCGCCGCTTGCGCTGACCGACACCCCGGAATACACCTGGCTGGTCGGCTGGACGCCCGGCTCGCGCGCCGT
>DATDRQ010000084.1:0-6836 GCA_035291645.1 Anaerolineales bacterium | reverse complement strand
ATGTCGATCGGGAAGGGCCGCGCCTGGCAGGTGCACAAGGTCCAGACGGTCTGCTCGTACTGCGGCGTCGGCTGCCAGCTGGTCCTGGAAGTGAAGGATAACCAGATCGTCAAGGTCGACTCAGCCTGGGACGGACCGTCTAACCACGGTTGGACCTGCGTTAAAGGCCGCTTTGGCTACGACTACGTCCACCATCATGAGCGCCTGACCCGGCCTAAGGTGCGCAAGTACCTGCTCGACGGGACTCCCCGCGAACCCGGGCGCGGCGAGTGGGTAGAGGTCGACTGGGACACCGCCCTCGACATCACCGCCCGCAAGCTGCGCGAAGCCCGCGACCTGCACGGGCCGGACTCGGTCGGCGTGCTGACCTCCGCCAAGTGCACCAACGAAGAAAACTACTTGATGAACAAGTTCGCCCGCCAGGTGGTCGGGACGAACAACATCGACCACTGCGCCCGTCTCTGACACTCCAGCACCGTGGCCGGTCTGGCCACTTCCTTCGGTTCGGGCGCCATGTCCAACTCAATCGAGGATATCGCCACCCAGGCGCAAGCCTTCTTCGTGATCGGCTCTAACACCACCGAGCAGCACCCGGTGATCGGGATGCGCCTGCGCCAGGCGGTCAAGCAGCGCGGCGCGGTACTGATCGTCGCCGACCCGCGCCGCATACCGCTGACCGATTTCGCAGCACTGCATCTGAGGCACAAACCCGGCACCGATAACGCCCTGATCAACGGCCTGATGTACATCATCCTCGAGAGGGGCCTGGAAGATAAAACCTTCATCGCCGAGCGCACGGAAGGCTTCGAGGATTTCCACGCCCTGGTCCAGCAATACCCACCCGATCTGGTCGCCGAGATCACCGGCGTGCCGGTCGAACAGCTCTATCAGGCTGCCGAGATCATGGGCACTACCAAACCGATGGCGGTGCTGTGGGCAATGGGCATCACCCAGCATATCACCGGCGTACGCAACGTGATGAACCTGGCCAACCTGCAGATGCTGCTGGGTAATATGGGCGTCCCCGGCGGCGGGGTCAACCCGCTGCGCGGCCAGAACAACGTCCAGGGCGCCTGCGACATGGGCGGCCTGCCCAACGTCTACCCGGCCTACCAGCCGGTCACCAACGAGGCGGTCCGCCACAAGTTCGCCGAGGCCTGGGGCGTCGCCCAGCCTGAAAAGGTCGGAAAAACGGTCACCGAGATCGTCCCCGATATCCTGGCGGGTATGACCAAAGCCCTCTATATCATGGGCGAAGACCCCATCATGAGTGACCCGGATACCAACCACATCCGCCGCTGCCTGGAGGCATGCGACTTCATCGTCCTGCAGGAGATCTTTCCCACCGAGACCTCGCCCTATGCCGACGTGCTGCTGCCCGGGGTGACCTTCGCCGAGAAGAACGGCACCTTCACCAATACCGAACGGCGCATCCAGCGCGTGCGCAAGGCCATCGAGCCGCCTGGAGAAGCCTGGGAGGACTGGCGCATCACCGCCGCCCTGGCGCAGCGCGTGCTCTCCGGCGGAAACCGGGTTCTCCAGGACGGCCCCTTCTCAGGCTGGGAGTATTCTTCGCCGGCGGAGGTCATGGCAGAGATCGCCGCCCTGACCCCCAGCTATGCCGGCGTGAGCTACGAACGCCTGGAGCGGGGCGAGACCTTCCAATGGCCGGTGAAGGACGCCGCCCATCCCGGCACCCCGATCCTGCACGTCGGGCAGTTCAGCCGCGGGTTGGGCAAGTTCGCCCCCATCGAGCACATCCCGCCGGCAGAGATGCCTGACGACGAGTACCCCATGCTGCTCAGCACCGGCCGCGTGCTGTATCACTGGCACGGCGGTGAGATGACCCGCCGGGCGCAGGGGCTGCTGGAGATCTATAGCCGTCCTCTGATCGAAGTCAACGAAGACGACGCCGTCCGCCTGGGCCTGAACGGGAACAAGCGCGTCCGGTTGACTTCCCGCCGGGGCAGCATCGAGGCCGAGGCCTGGGTCACCGACCGTGTCCCACCCGGCATGGTCTACGGCAATTTTCACTTCCCGGAGGCCTCCGTCAACTACCTGACCATCGCAGCCCTCGACCCGGTCGCCAAGATCCCCGAGTTCAAGGTATGCGCGGTTAAGGTGGAGGCTGTCACAAGCATCGCCTGAGGCGCGACATGCTCGCCAATCCTGTACCCACAGTGCGCAATCCGAAGAGGCGCGCCATGCTGCTAGCCGCGCTCTATATCGCCCAGGAGCAGTACGGCTGGTTAAGCCCGCAGGCCATCCAGCGCGTCGCCGAGCGCCTGCACCTGTCCCCGGGTCAGGTCTTCTCGACCGCCAGCTTCTACACGATGTTCAAGCTGCGGCCGCAGGGACATTACCACATCCAGGTGTGCGAAGGCCTCTCCTGCTACCTGGTCGGCGGGGCCGAACCGGTCATCGATCACATCATCGACCGCTTGCAGATCGGTCCGGGTGAGACCACCCCGGAAGGGAAGTTTTCCCTGGAGGTCGTCCAGTGCCTGGCGGCCTGTGATCTGGCCCCGGCGATCAAGGTCAACGACGAGCTCTTCGGGAATATGTCATTCAGCGGGCTGGACGACCTGCTCGCCGACCTGGCAAACAAAGAGATTTAACGCAAAGGTGCGAAGGGAAGATAAGACGCAAAGATTTAGGTTTATGTAAAGAGACTTCGCGCCTTATTTTTTTCCTGGCGGCTTCGCGTTGAAGTTAGAATAGCGAAGAAAACCATGTTCGAACCTGTACTGACCCAGAATATCCACCGCCCTGACTCGGAGAAGATCGCCACCTACCTGGCTTACGGCGGCTACGAAGCCGCCCGCCTGGCGCTGATCCGCTATTCCCCCCTGGAGCTGATCGACATGGTCAAACGCTCCGGGCTGCGCGGGCGGGGCGGGGCCGGTTTCCCGGCTGGTGTGAAGTGGGGCTTCATACCCCAGGACCCGGCCATCCAGAAGATCGTGGCGGTCAACACCGACGAGGGCGAACCAGGCACCTTCAAGGACCGCCAGATCGTCGAACGTGACCCCCACCAAGTGATCGAGGGCGTGATCATCGCCAGCTACGCCGTCGGCGCCTCCCGGGCTTACGTCTACATCCGCGGCGAGTTCTTCCTGGGTGTCAAGCGCTGGATCAAGGCCATCGCCGACGCCTACGAACACGGCTATCTGGGCAACAACATCCTAGGAACCGGATTTAACCTGGATATGTCCGTCCACCGCGGCGCCGGGGCGTATATCTGCGGCGAAGAAACCGCCATGCTGGAATCGCTGGAGGGCAAGCCCGGCAACCCCCGCCTGAAACCGCCCTACCCGGCCCAGGTCGGCCTGTTTGGGCTGCCCACCCTGGTGCACAACATCGAGACCCTGGCCTGCATCAAGCACATCGTGCTGAACGGCCCGGAATGGTTCGCCAGGATCGGGACAGAACAGAGCAAAGGACCCAAGATCTTCTCGGTCAGCGGGCACGTCAACCGGCCCGGAAACTACGAACTCCCGCTGGGCACGCCCTTGAGCGAGATCATCTTCGAGCACGCTGGCGGGATCCGAGGTGGACGCCAGGTCAAAGCCATCATCCCCGGCGGGGCTTCCACCCCGGTGCTCACCGCCGACCAGGTCGATGTTCCTATGGCCTTCGAGTCCCTCGAGCAGGCCGGCTCGCAGCTCGGCACCGGCGCCATCATTGTGATGGATGAGACCACCTGCATGGTGGAGGCCGCCCGCCGGATCACCAAGTTCTTCGCCCACGAATCCTGCGGGCGCTGCGTTCCCTGCCGGGTCGGCTCGGTGCGCCTGTTCGAGACCCTCGACCGCATCGAGGACGGCAAAGGTCTCCCGGGCGACATCGAGCACGCTCTGTACCTGGCCGAGAACATCGACGGGCGTACCTTCTGCCCGATGGGCGCCGCCCTGGTCAACCCGGCACGCTCGACCATCCTCAAGTTCCGCCAGGAGTATGAACACCACCTGGAACAGAAGCAATGCCTGGCCAATTCTAACGGCCGGCATTAACCTACCTCACCCTGCTACCTCTGCCCTCTGCAAGGAGCTTTCCATGGCAAAGATACTCATTGTCGATGATGACCCGGACTTCGTCAGCGCCACCAAGATCGTCCTTGAAAAGAACGACCACCAGGTCATCACCGCAGATGGAGGCGACTCCGGCTATAAACGCGTCCGGGACGATCAACCCGATCTGGTTATCCTGGATGTGATCATGGACACGGTGCTGGACGGCCTGTCGGTCAGCCAGCGCATGCACGACGATCCTGCGGTTAAGAACATCCCGATCCTGATGGTCACATCCATCGCCAACACCGATTACGCCGAGCTGTTCCCGACTGACGAGTACATCCACATCAACGCTTTCATGAGCAAACCTATATCCTCGGATGAATTAATCCGCCAGGTCAACAAGCACCTTCCAAAATCTTGAAGACAAGAATCGGTGGCATCGTACAAACATACATTTCGACTTTCTCCATGGTGATCCCCTCCAGCCAGGTCGATCAGGCCCTGGCGATCATCCACCAGAACTTCGATTTACCATGATCGGCCGGCTAAAGGACCTCTTCTCGGCTCCCTTCCAGCTCGTCCTGGCGATCTCCTTCTCGCTGGTGGCCGCCATCAGCATCGCCATCGGCGCCTGGGCAATCGCCCAGACCATTGGCGATTACCTGTCCGAGGCTATGAATGAGCGGGTCGCCCGTGATATGCAGCTGGCTCAGACCTTTTACGGTCTCAAGCTGCGCGAGATCGAAGGCATCACCGAGCGCATCGCCGCTGACCCGCTGGTGATCCAGAACATGCAGTCCTCTTCTCAGGAGGTTGCCGACTCGACTCTGCTCCAGCAGATCCGCAATAACCTGTCCGGATTGGTGCTGGGAGGAAACTACGTCATCTTCTTGCTTGATCCGCAGGGAGAGACCCTGGCCGGCGCCCTGCACTCCGTCGCCGGGCAGCAATCCGAATTGGACCAGCTGGAGAACTGGCAGAGCCTGCCCATCATCCGGCAGGCGCTGGATGCCGGGAAACCCCGGGCGGCTACCGAGGTCATCCCCGCCGATCTCCTGGCCCAGGCTGGCCTGGACGACCAGGCCCGTATCACCATCCAGGACACCCCCAAAGCGGCTACACAGCTATTCGATGAAAGGGAGGGGAGCGCCGGGCTGGCCTTGATCAGCGTCTCACCAGTCGAAGACGCGGCTGGCGAACTGCTCGGCTCCGTCGCGGCATTCCATCTATTCAATAACGACTTCACCCTGGTGGACCGCATCCGGGATGCCGCCGGAGTCGATACCGCCACCATTTTCTTGGGCGACCTGCGCGTCTCGACCAACGTCATGAATGAACAAGGCAACCGGGCGATCGGCACGCGTGTTTCCGAGGAAGTCTCCCAGGTCGTGCTAGAGGAGGGCCAGGAGTTCGTCGGCCCAGCCTTTGTGGTCAATCAGGATTACATCACCCGCTACGAACCTTTAAAAGACCACCGGGGGCAGGTGGTCGGCATCCTGTACGTAGGTTCGCGCCAGGCCTCCTTCCAGCGCCTGGTTAATATATTCAACCAGCGCATCCTCCTGGTGGCGCTCGCTACTATCCTGTTCACCATCTTCCTGACCACGCCGGTTTCCCGGGCGATCACCCGCCCGCTCAACCAGCTGCGCGACCTGGTAGCGGCTAACCGCCGGGTGGCGGAAGGCGACATGTCCACCCGGGTGCCGGTGCGCGCCGGCGGCGAGGTCGGCGAGCTGGCCAGCTCCTTCAACTCGATGCTCGACACTCTGCAGACCACTCAGGACCAGCTGGTCCAGTCGGAAAAGCTGGCTTCCCTGGGCCAGTTAGCCGCCGGCGTGGCCCACGAGCTGAATAACCCGCTTGGTACGATCCTGCTCTACTCCGATATCCTGCGCAAGGAACTCGATCCCACCTCCCCGTACCAGGAGGACATCGAACTCATCGTCAACGAAACCAAGCGCTGCAAAGGCATCGTCTCCGCACTGCTCGAGTTCGCCCGCCAGAACCAGGTGGTCGCCCAGCCGACCGATCTGAATGCCCTGATCCAATACATCGTCGAGTTGGAGCAGAAACGCTTCACGGACAGCCAGGGAGAGATCGTTTTAGAGCTCGATGCGAGTCTACCCGTCATTCAGGCCGATCTGGCGCAGCTGCACCAGGTGCTGGTCAACCTGATCGACAACGCCATGGATGCCATGCCGGACGGCGGCAAAGTCACCCTGCGCACAATCAACCAACCAGCCGGTATGGTAACTCTGGAAGTCGAGGACACCGGCATCGGCATCCCACAGGAGCACCATAGCATGCTGTTCACCCCCTTCTTCACCACCAAGCCGGTCGGGATCGGCACCGGGCTGGGCTTGCCGATCATCTACGGCATCGTAAAACTCCATCGCGGGCAGATCAACGTGCGCAGCGAGATCAATAAAGGTACGACGTTCACCATCCAGCTTCCCATCAAGCTGCTCGGCGTCCAGCAGCCGGGAGCGCCTGCCGCCGAGCTGATCGGCGAGAATTGACCGATATTCGTTATCCTATGAACTCCGAACCCAAAATTCTGGTCGTCGACGACGAACCCGGCATCCGCGAAGGCTGTCGCCGGGCCCTCCGCCCGCATGGCTATCATGTGGACACCGCCGAAAACGGCGAACAGGGTTTGCAGAAAGTCATGCTGGACGGATTTGACCTGGTGCTGATCGACGTGATGATGCCCGGGCTCAGCGGGATCGAACTGATCTCCAGGATTTACCAAATCGACCCGGAGATAATCTGCATCATCATCACCGGCTACGCCACGGTCGAGCTGGCCGTCGCCGCCAT
>DATDRQ010000083.1:0-5680 GCA_035291645.1 Anaerolineales bacterium | reverse complement strand
ACTGTGCCATCGACGACGAGATATGCCAGGCCGCCATATTCGTGGACGCGGGTGCGGGCATTAAAGGGAGGCGGCGTCACGTCGACGGTCTGCCCGTCCGGCGCGCGGCGCACGATGACGTAGCGCCCGCCCTCCGCCGGGCGCACTTCCAGCCAGTACACGTCGTCGCCGTCGAGCTGGATCTGCGCAGGCCAGATCGTCTCGGCGACGATCAGGTCTGACGTGATTGGCGATTTCCACGATCCATAGGGTGCTGTTTGCGGTTCGGGCATGGTATTATCCCCCTTGGATAGGTCCCTTAATTGCGGTTTCCAGTACTGCACTATCCAATCATACCTCAGATCCTGCACCTTCTCCAGAGGCGGCTCTACACTGCGCGCGGGCACAAATTGTGCTTTTCGTAGGGCGCGTTTCCATACGCGCCGGATAGCGGCGGCCATGAAAGCTGCCCTATATGGGGCGTTCTCAAAAACGCAATTTGTGACTACGTTGAGTATAGCGCTATCGCAGACCGACCAATGGCCTATCGAGGCGCCGGGGCTTCATTCCGAAGACCACCCGCAGCGGGTCGACCCGCCTGATGATCAGTTCGTAGAGCCCGACGGAGACCACAAATGAACCGAGGACGACTACCGGCAACTTGACCGGGATGCCGGCATCCCACTGCACGACGAAGAACGCGATAGCGATGATTACCGGCTGGTGAACCACGAAGAACGGCAATACGGCTTCTTTGCCGTACTCCAGCCACTTGTCGCTGAAATCCAGGAAGCGCATGCCGACGAAAAGCAGGAAGACTGTCCAGCAAAAGGCATTGACGGTGACCAGACTCCACACCAGATAGAACTCGGGGATGCCGGGCGTGGCAGCCCAAGCGATCGAATCGCCAAAAACGAGCATGGCCACAAGGATTACCGTGTCGACGATTGCCGCCTGTTCATGTTTCATACTCTCTGTCCGGCCAAGACGGATCGGACATCCGTTGAGCCACTTCGCTTCGATTTCATCCCGAACAAGATGCGCAGGAGGTTATTCCGCCGCACCAGGAATTCGTACAGGCACATGCTAACCACGAATGAGCCGGCGAGAATGACGAAAAACTTCAGCCCATCGGGGATGGCCCACCCCACCACGAAAAAGCCCACGGTTACAACCACCGTCTGGTGCAGGATGTAGAAGGGCAGCACGGCCTCGTTGGCATACTTCAAGAGCGGTGTATTGACGTTGAGGCGCTTCATCCCGAACCCAAAGATCGCCAGGAGCAAGCACCAGGCGTTCAGGCAGTACGGGACCATTGCAAAACCCCGCTCAAACGTGCCGAAACCGGGCTCGCCCAAGGCAGCCCACAGGCCGAGGACGGCCGGCCACAAGAGGATGCCGGCCGCCAGCGAAACCCAGCGCCAACGCACGATGCTCGCTTGCAGCCGTTCATTGGAGACGATGACAAAGCCGGAGACGAAGAACCACGGATAGATGAACATGCTCCAGCCGCCGAACACGACAGTGCCCCAACTATCCGGATCCAGCACGTTGATCAGGACGATCGCCGGCAGGGCGAACAGATAAGCGGCCCCCGGTTTTGCCAGAAAATCGCCCAAGCCTTTCAGCGTGCGCTGCCCACTGGAGCTTTTCTTGAGCCATAGAAAGAGCGGGAGGCAGAGCAGCGAGAAGATGAACAGCGCCTCCAGGTACCACAGGTGCAGGCCCATCCAGGCGAAGTTGCCGCCAAAACCATACATGCCTTCGAAGTAGTGCGGGTAGAAGTCGAAGAACGAGCCGTCGAATTCACCTTTGTGAAGCCTCTCGAGGTAAACCTGGAAGGCGATGTGGGTGAAGGTGCCGACGATGAGCGGCACGAGCAGGCGGGCGACGATGCCTTTGATGTACTTTCCTGGACCGACTTTTCCCAGCGCATAGAAGGCGCTGGCGCCCGAGATAAGCAAGATCAGGGGCATGCCCCAAAGACCGGCGAATTCGCCCAAGTCATCGATAAATTGGTAGGTCGTCGGGTTCTTGATCGAGAAGGGATCCGGGGCGAATATCAGGGCGCAGTGATAGATGAAGACGGCCGATATGGCCAGGACACGCAGCCAGTCCAGGTCGTATCTTCGCTGTGGTATCGCGGATTGGGCGTTCATTCTGATCCTTCCTTTCGCATTCTCGGCTTGTGACTTCTGATTCCCGTGATCGGCTCCCACCCGTGCACGGTCATGACACAGGTTGAGCCACCACATCGGCAGCGGGCAAGACCGGTTTGCGCGGCTTGAGCCCAAAGACCCGCCGCACCAGATTTACCCGCCGGATGCCAAATTCATACAGCCCCAGGGTGATGCCGAAAGCCAGCGGGGCGATGATTAGGTACTTGGCCAGGATGGACAGCGGCAGGGGGATGATGAAGTACCCGATGATCAGGATCACCGGCTGGTGGATGATATAGAACGGCAGCACTCCTTCATTGGCATAGGCGAGCAGGCGGTGATTGGCGGTCAAGTAGCGCATCCCATAGCCCAGCACCGCCAGGAGGCAGGACCACACGAGCACAGATGCCAGCAGCATCGCCAGGGCATAGATCAGGAAGCTGGGATCCTCTTCTAAGAGACCGGTGATTGCGGGCAAGGCCAGGATCAGGACCAACGCCAGTACCAGGGCGATCCTGCGCTGGCGGATGATCGCTTGCTGAATGCGTAGGTCGGAAAACACCAGGAAGCCGTAGATCACAAAGGCCGACAAGAACAGGCGGGCAACGTCCTCAGTGGGTGCAGGCCCCATCAGGCCGTATGGGTCTCCCAGGATGATCAGCAGGGCACCCGGCAGCACCCACAAAAAGATCGCTCCCGGTCGGGCAGACAGGCGGGCAAGGAACCCGGTCATGCGCTGACCGGTTGGGCTCTTCAGCGCGGCAAACAGCGGCAGCAGGACGAGCGTGAACAGGAACAGGTATGCTAAATACCATAAATGAACCCCTGTCCATTCGAATTCTCCGTTCCACAGGCGCCAATCTCGAAAGTAAACAGGAAGGTATTCCAGGAAGCTACCCTGGAATTGACCGTGTGTCAGCCGTTCCAAATATAGCTGCGGCGGGGCAAGGACCAGGACCCCGAATGCCAGCGGTACCAGCAGGCGTAGGACTCTATCGCGCAGGAAGCGAAGCGCGCCGCCGGGGCGCAGGGCGAGGAAGATGCTGGCTCCGGAGATGAGAAAGATCAGCGGCATGCCCCACAGGTCGAAGATCCCCTTCAAGGTATCGACCAGCGGGCTCGCCTGGCTGTTCTTGATGTGCCAATCTGATGAATCGAAGAAGCGGCTGCTGTGATAGAGAAAAACCGCCCCAAACGCCAGCACGCGCAGCCAGTCGAGATAGTGCAAGCGCGGCGCTGCCCGAGCGGCGCTGCCTGTTTGTTGTGAGACGATTGAGTTCTGCATGGTGCTTCTCCTTTTTGATGTATTCATCGCCTATCCACCTAACCTGGATACAGGAGTTGGACTCGTGCACCTGCGAGGCTGTCGAGTCCGACCCCAACTGACATGCGCACAGAGGTGCAACCCCTGCGAACAGATTTATGGATTTTGCAGCCGGCCCTCGATGCTTCCCTGTCCAGGAATCTCGAGTGATACCCGATTTCCCTCAAAGCGCATCCTCAAGGTATAGAGGTTGAGACCTGGACCCTCGTCACATTCCAGGACGAACGTGGAGGCATCGGTCCACTGACCACGCGCGAGGATCGGCCGGCCGCCACGGCTCGGCCGATATACGCCATCCAGGCCAACCCCCATAAGGCGCGGGCTTGCCTCGTTCGCCAGATCCAATTGAACGGTGGCCTCTGCGGAAGCATTCAAGTCGAGGCGCAGAGACCGGAGTTGCCCGGGGTTGGGCGCGAAAACAAAGGTCTTGCCAGAAATGGCTTGAGCCGATGCGGGAAGGGGTGCAACGGGTTGTGGTGCAGGACCACGTACGATGGTGGCGAGAGCCACATTGAGTTCAGCGACACCAGCAGGATTGGCCGGCAGCGCCTTGGTCGGGTCGCCAATCGCGGCCTCGAGGTATGGACCAACCTGGTCGAATTCAAAGCCACCGCCCGTGGTCACAATAATAAGGTTTCCTTCCGCGAACACCTGGATGCGCTGTCCGCCGCGTCCCGCGGCGAGGAAGTAATTGGGGTTCTCGTCCGCGGGCGCGACCCACCAGCCGTAGCCATAATCCTCTTTGCGACCCGTCCCTGAGAAATACCCCATCGTTGACTTGGTCACCCATTCACGGGAAACGATCTGCTGGCCGTCCCAGTTCCCCTGGTTGAACCACAGGTAGCCGAGCTTGGCCGCATCCCGTGGATGCAGAGCCAAATCGCCCCACCCACGGGCATACCCCTGCGGGTCGGCCGGCCAGTCCACCTCGTGAATGCCCAAGGGTTTGAACAGGTTCTCGCGCGCATACTCCAGCGTCGTCATTCCTGTCGCCTGTTGCAGAATCGCCGAGAGCAAGTGCATCCCGGGGCCGCAGTAGACCCAGTGAGTGCCAGGTTCCCAAGCCACCGGACGGTCGAGCGCGAACTGCACCCAGTCACGACTCGCCCACATCTGCCGGAGCGTTCTTTCGTTATCCGCTTCCGTGCAGTCCAAACCGGAGCTCATGCTGGCCAGGTGCCGGACGGTGATGCGCTCTTTGCGCGCATCGCGGTTGGCGATGGTGCGGTTGGGAAAGAATGACACCATCGGCGCGTCGAGGTCGAGCTTGCCTTGAGTGGCCGCGATGCCGATGAGACTCGTCATCACGCTCTTGGTCACCGAGGCGAGGTCATGGTAGGTTGAACCGTCATAGGGGTAAAAGTAAGCGTCGAGGAACACAGAGCCATTGCGAATGAGCATCAGGCTGTGAATGCTGATGTTCTGTTCGCGTATGGCGAGCAACCCTTCCGCCAGCTTGGCCGAGTCAAACCCTTGTTCCTCCGGCGTGCTGCTGCGCCAGCCCTGGGTGGGCCAGTCATCTGGCGCAGGGCGTTGTTCGGGTCCACGCAGCCGGGGAACGAGCACGAGTGCCAGCAGCGCTACAACCGCCAGCGCCAGCGCTCCCCCGAGGATCCATCGCGAGTTCCACGTCAATCCTGTTTTCATGATGCACCTCCTGTGTGCTCTTGCAGCCGAGGCAGCGCCTCCCCCGCCTGACCGTACTGATGTTCGTTGTTTTCTATGATCGCTTTCACCAAAACATCCAGCGGTGCACCTTTCACAATAAAAGCGTCCACGCCAGCCTGAGCCGCTCGCTGCCGCTCCGCTTCGCCATCATGGACGGTCAGGGCGATCACACGGCAGGCCGGCCAGCGAGTCTTGATCTGGCGCGCCGCTTCGTAACCATCCATGACCGGCATCTCCAGGTCCATCACCACGACGTCTGGACGCAGCGCTTCGACCTGACCGATCGCCTCCACGCCGTTCGCTGCCTCGCCGACGACTTCCAGCTCACCGGCAAGTGTGAGCAGCAGGCGCAGCTCCTGGCGCACCTGAGGCATGTCATCGACGATCAGCACCTGCAGACGGTGGAGATTGCGGGAAGAAGGGGAAACCGGGGTCGGCATGATGTGCTCCATGCGCTTTCGCGCCGAATCTTTACGCTTGCATCATACCGGTTCTGGCGCGCAAGCGCATCGAGCCGGCAGAGCATTTCTGCGCGACCCCAGATTGAATT
>DATDRQ010000082.1:0-27352 GCA_035291645.1 Anaerolineales bacterium | reverse complement strand
CGCCCGGATCACCTGATGAACTCCCTCTCTCGCATCGGTTTTCCCTCCAATCTGGCGTACGTGATCGTGGCTACGATCCAGATCGCACCCCGCTTCCAATCCAGGGCCGCCACTATCCTGGATGCCCAGCGCGCCAGGGGGCTGGAGACAGAAGGCAGCCTGCGCACCCGGGCGCGGGCGCTGGTGCCGCTGGTCATTCCGTTGGTGTTGAGCAGCCTGATCGACGTCGAAGAACGCGCCCTGGCGGTCGAGGCCCGCGCTTTTAACCGCCAGGGGCCCAAGACTTTCCTGATCGAACTCCCCGAAGCAGCCTGGGAACCGGCGGCGCGCTGGTTTATGGTGGTGTTAATGGTCTCGATCCTGGGTCTGCGCGTCTACCTGGCGATCACCCGTTGGCGATCATGATCCAGCTGATGCAGGTTACTTACAGCTACCCGGTCACATCACGACCGGCCCTGCGCGAAATAACGCTGGAGATCCCCACCGGCCAGTTCTGTGCGCTGGTTGGGGCAAATGGGGCTGGAAAATCGACCCTGGCTTATACCATCGCCGGATTTATTCCCCACTTCTATCATGGAAACCTGGCTGGATCGGTCCTGATCGATGGAAAAGAGACCAGTCAGGTGCCTCTCAGCCAGCTGGTGCAGCAGGTTGGGCTGATCTTCCAGAATCCGTTCAACCAGATCTCAGGCACCAAGTTCACGGTGCGCGAGGAGATCGCCTTCGGCCTGGAGAACCTGGGCCTGCCGCGGGATGAAATGGAGGCGCGCATCCAGGCGACATTATCCCTGGTGGGTATCGAAGACCTGGCCGAGCGCTACCCGCTGGCGCTTTCCGGGGGCCAGATGCAGCGGGTGGCGATCGCCTCGGTGCTGGCGATGCGCCCCCAGGTGCTGGTGCTGGACGAGCCGACCTCCCAGCTCGATCCGGTGGGAAGCCGGGAGGTGTTCGCCGCCGTGCGCGCCCTGATAGTGGAAGGCGGTATTACGGTCGTCATGATCGAGCATAAACTCGAGTGGGTTGCCGTCTTTGCCGACCGGGTGATCGCTCTGGTGGATGGAGCTTTAGCCGCGGATGGGGATCCCCAGGAGGTGCTGACCGACGAAACGCTGGTCGGGAAGACCATCGGTCAAACCCGTTATACCCGGGCGGCCCGCCAGGCGCAGCGTTCCGGGTACTGGCCGCAGGACAGGCAGCTGCCCGTGACCCTCGAGCAGGCAGTGGACGGCTTCCGGGAGAGCAGAGGAACGCCAGCAGGCTAGCATGCATGTCCGGGTAGCAGACCTGACCTACACCTATCCCTTCGGTGTCCAGGCGCTGAAAGGGGTGACCCTCCACATCGCCTCCGGTGAGAGCGTTGCCATCGTCGGGCAGAATGGGGCCGGGAAAACCACCCTGGTCAAGCATTTCAACGCCTTGCTCAGGCCGGGCTCGGGTTCGGTCTGGGTGGGAGATTGGGACACCCGCCAGCACACCACCGCCAGGCTGGCCCGCCGGGTAGGGTACGTCTTCCAGAATCCAGACGACCAGCTGTTCCAATCCAAGGTGTTGGCTGAGGTCACCTTTGGCCCGCGCAACCTCGGTTTTGAAACAGAACGGGTGGAGGTGCTGGCGGATATGGCATTAAATATGGTCGGGTTGGATCACGCCGCCGGCCAGCACCCCTATGATCTTTCCCCAGGAGAGCGCAAGCGGGTCGCTCTGGCAGCAGTCCTGGCGATGGATACCCCTGTCATCGTGCTCGATGAACCGACAACAGGGCAGGACTTTATCGGGGTACAAAGGGTTGGGGAGATCGTCGAGCATTTGAAGGCCGAGGGCAGGACCGTGCTCACCATCACCCACGATATCGACTTTTGCGCCGAGCACTTCCAGCGGGTGATCGTGATGGCAGATGGAGCGATCCTGCTGGATGGGGAAAGCCGGCAGGTGCTGGCTCAAGAGGAAATCCTGGCGAAAACCTACGTCGAGCCGCCGCAACTGGTTCGGCTGGCCAAACAGCTCGGGATGGCTGGTGTGCCTTTAACAGTGGAGGAGTTCACTAACGCGCACCAGGGATGGCTCGAGGCTTCAAAATAAAGCCCTCGGAACAGTCTATTTCGATAGCTTTCCCTCATGATATAATCCCGCCATGACCGTGGAGAACCTGCCTTCGAGTGAGCTAACCGAGAGTGAAGCAATGCCGGCGCAGCCTGGTCCGGCGGAGATCACCATCACCCTGCGCCGCGTCCATCTTTTCGCTATTTTGATGCCGCTGACTTTCGTCCTGGGCGTCGGCCTGGGATATTTGCTCTGGGGCCGGGTTCAACCGGCAGCAGAAGCGCAGAATTCCGGGGTGAATGTGCCTGCTGCCGAGGCAAGCACTGCGGGTCAGGATGATAGCGGTGTGCCCACGGCTATCCCCCAGGTGATCCGTTACGACGTCCCGGTGGATGACGATCCGGTGTTTGGACCGGCAGATGCGCCCATCACTATCATCGAATTCAGTGATTTCGAATGCCCTTATTGCCAGAAGTGGCATGCCGAAGTCTACGGTCGCCTGAAGGAGCAGTACCCGGATGAGGTCCGCCTTGTCTTCCGAGACTTCCCACTCGAAAGCATCCACGCCAACGCCTTTCCGGCTGCCGAAGCAGCCAACTGCGCCAATGAGCAGGGCGAGTTCTGGCCCTTCCACGATAAACTCTTCAGCATGGAGCAAGGGCTGAGCACGGAGGCTTACACCCAGTACGCCAGCGACCTGGGATTGAACCTGGATGATTTCAACGCCTGCCTGGAAAGCGGGCGCTTCAAAGAAGAAGTCCGGGCCGACTTTGACTTCGCCGCCAACCTGGGTGTGCGATCGACGCCCACCTTTTTCGTCAACGGCATCGCCATCGTCGGCGCTCAGCCTTTCGAGGTCTTTCAGCAAGTCATCGACAAGGAACTGGCGGGGGAAATCCCTAAGTAATTCGATAGTGGTTTTTATGCCAACCGGTTGAGGGATTTCGGCGATCATCGCCAAAATCCCTTTTCTTTTTACTTTGCTTGTCTCAGAACCCGCCCGCGAAGCCTCGAGACCGCGCCGAAACATACCCCCGAGAATAAAGGCGGTTATAATTTGAGCCAATATGCCTGATCCGCTCGATTTTCAATCCATCATGATGGCCTTGCAGGATTTCTGGGCCGCCCAGGGCTGCCTGATCTGGCAGCCGTATTACACCCAGGTGGGGGCCGGCACGATGAACCCGGCAACCTTCCTGCGCGTCCTTGGGCCGGAGCCCTGGAACGTAGCCTACGTCGAACCCAGCATCCGCCCGGACGACGGGCGCTACGGGGAAAACCCAAACCGGATGCAGATGCACTACCAGTTCCAGGTGATCCTGAAGCCCGACCCGGGTAATCCCCAGGAGCTCTACTTGAAATCGTTGCAAGCCCTGGGGATCGACCCGCGCCAGCACGATCTCCGCTTCGTCGAGGATAACTGGGAGGCGCCTGCCCTGGGCGCCTGGGGGTTGGGCTGGGAAGTCTGGCTGGACGGTCAGGAGATCACCCAGTTTACCTACTTCCAGCAAGCCGGTGGTTTCGTGCTCGATCCGGTCTCGGTGGAGATCACCTACGGCCTGGACCGCATCGCCATCGCCTTACAAAGGGTGCACGGCTTCCAGGAAATCCGCTGGAATACCCCAGGCAGTGATTCGACCGGCCTGTCTGGCCTCACCGCCGGGGAGGTAAACCTGCAGGCGGAACAGGAGCACAGCCGGTACTATTTCGAAGTCGGTGACATCGAGCGCCTGAAGAACATGTACCAGCTCTTCGAGGCGGAGGCAAACAATGCCCTCGAACACGGCCTGGTGCTGCCTGCTTACGATTATTTGTTGAAGTGCTCGCATACCTTCAACGTCCTGGATACGCGCGGCGCCATTGGCGTAACCGAGCGCCAGGCCTTCTTCGCCCGCATGCGCGAGCTCTCCCGCCGCGTGGCGGGCGCCTACCTGGAGCAGCGCCAGCGCCTGGAATACCCCTGGCTGGATGAGAACCGCGGGGCCGGGGAGCAGGCGAACAGTGGGGCCAATGAGAAGACCCAATCATTGTCAGGGCAACTGACTGACCCGGCGGACTTATTATTCGAGATCGGGACCGAGGAGCTGCCGGCTGGCGACCTGGACGGGGCTCTGGCACAGTTAGAGCAGCGCCTCCCTGCCCTGTTGTCCGAATTACGACTGGAGCACGGCCCGCTGCGCGTGATGGGCACCCCGCGCCGTCTGGTGGTCTCGGTCGATGATCTGGCGCCCCGCCAGCCGGACCTGGAACAATTAGTCAAAGGACCCCCGGCCAGCCGGGCTTTCGACTCCTTGGGGCAACCGACCCCCGCAGCCGAAGGCTTTGCTCGCAGTAAGGGGGTGGCGCTGGCCGATCTCCAGTTGCAGGAGGTCGATGGCGGCAGGTATGCGGTGGCCCTCATGCGCACGGCTGGTCGCCCGGCAGGGGAGGTCCTGGCTGAAGCGATCCCGGGCTTGATCGCCTCCCTGCGTTTCGATAAATCGATGCGCTGGAACAGCAGCAATGCCGCCTTCTCTCGCCCGATCCGCTGGTTGCTGGCTCTCCTGGGCGACCGGGTGATCCCGTTTGAGTATGCCGGGCTGGTTTCAGGCAACACCTCGCGCGGCCTGCGTTTTAGCCGGTGGGAAGAGTTTTCAGTCAATAATCCACAGGAATATTCCTCCTGCCTGGCAGAGCAAGGCTTTCTGCTGGATGTCTCTCATCGCCGCCAGCGCATCGCGGAACAGGTGGGCAGGTTGGCTGTCGAGGTCGGCGGCGCGGTTCCCGAGGATCAGGGGCTGTTGGCGGAGGTCGCCAACCTGGTCGAAGCGCCTGCCGGGCTGCTTGGTTCTTTCGACCCGCAACACCTGGACCTGCCAGGCGAGGTGCTTAGTTCGGTGATGAAGAAACACCAGCGCTACTTCCCGGTCGAGCGTGATGGGAAGCTGCTCCCTTACTTCATCGCCATCAGCAACCACGGTGATGGAAACCTGATCGACGAAAGAGAGCTGGTGCGAGAGGGGAACGAGCATGTCATCCGGGCGCGCTTCGCCGATGCTGCCTTCTTCATCGAGGAAGACCTGAAGAAGCCCCTGCAGGCCTACCTGCCTGATCTGGGAACCCTGGTCTTTCAGGGGCAACTTGGCTCGATGCTGGATAAGACCCACCGGATCTACCATCTGGTCGAAGATCTTTCCGGGATGCTGGGTCTCACGCTGGAACAGAGCCGGGTTGCCGTACGAGCCGCGGAACTGGCTAAGGCCGACCTGGTGACGAAGATGGTGGTCGAGATGACCTCCCTGCAGGGGGTCATGGGCCGCGTCTACGCCCTGCACTTCGGGGAGCCGGAAGAAGTTGGGACCGCCATTTTCGAACACTACCTGCCGCGCTTCACCGGCGACGTCCCCCCGCGCACTTTACCCGGGTTGGCCGTCGGGCTGGCAGACCGGCTGGACACGCTTTCCGGCCTGTTTGCAGCCGGGCTGGCTCCCAGCGGAGCACGCGATCCATTTGGACAGCGCCGCGCCGCCCTGGGCCTGGTCAGCAACCTGATCGCCTGGGATCTGAACTTCGATGTGCGACAAGCCCTGGGAATGGCAGCGGACCGGCTGCCGATCGCTGCGAGCGAAGAAAGCCGCCGGGCTTGCCTGGCATTCGTCGGGGAGCGCCTGCGCCACCTGCTGCTGGAGAGAGGCTACCGTTACGACGTCGTCGAGGCCGTTTTAGCCGAACAGGCGGACAACCCGGCGGCAGCCCAGCGCGCCGTGCAGGAACTGGCCGCCTGGGTGCAGAGATCCGACTGGAATCGCATCCTGCCGGCTTATGCCCGTTGTGTGAGAATCACCCGGGATTTCCAGGAGCGTTTTGCCGTCGACCCGGCTGTCTTCGAAGAGCCTTCCGAAAAGGAGCTGTACGCCGCGCTCCAGACGGCGGGTGCGGCGGGACGCCAGGCAGGTTTGGTAGATGATTTCCTCAACGCCTTCCTGCCGCTAATTCCCGCTATCAACCGCTTCTTCGATCAGGTGCTGGTGATGGTCGAGGTGGAAGCAGTCAGAAAAAACCGGCTGGGCCTGCTGCAGCGCGTGGCAGCCCTGGCGGACGGGGTGGCAGATTTATCGAAGTTAGAGGGCTTCTAATAATGACTATCATGGATTCAAGAATCGCTGCGGTGACGGTGTACCCGGACCGGGCGCGTGTGACGCGCGCCGCGAGCGCAGGCTTCGAGCCGGGCCTGCAGCGGTTGGAGTTCACGGAACTGCCGTTAGCCTTGAACCCGGACTCGGCCAGGGTGGCCGCGCGCGGCGGCGCCCAGGCTCGTTTGCTCGGATTGCAGCTCCAGCACGCCTATTATGTCGAAACTCCCTCCGAACAGGTTCGCGGGCTGGAAGAGCAGATCGAAACCCTGGAAGACGAACAGCGGAGCCTGGAGGCACAGGAGGAATTGTCCCGCCAGACGCGCAGCAACCTGGCGGCGATTGCCTCGAAAACCGATACCTACGCCCTGGCTCTGGCTGCCGGGGAGATGGGTCTGGAGGAGCAGCTGGCCCTATTCGAGCGGCTGCGCAGCCAGATCGCAGGGCTGGATGGGCAACTGATCGATCTCGCTGCCCGCAGGCGAGGCCTGGAGCGGCAGCTGGCGAAATTGAACAAAGAGCTGGATCGCTGGCGCGGCGCCCCGCGCCGCGAAGCCTATACCGCCCTGGTCGAGATCGAAGTCCTGCAGGCCGGTGACTTGACCATCGATCTCACCTACGTGGTGGGCGGCGCCGGTTGGCAGCCGTTGTACGACCTGCGGCTTCAGGAAGAGGCGGAAAAATCCTGGCTGGAGGTTGGTTATCTGGCGGAGGTGAACCAGCACAGCGGGGAAGCCTGGCAGGATGTCAACCTCTCGCTTTCCACGGCGCGCCCGGCGTTGACCGGCTGGCTGCCGGAGCTGGACCCCTGGTATATCCGCCCGCAGTCCCCGGTCGTCCCTTTCCCGGCGCCGCGCTCGGCCGGCGTACAGGCGGATGTCAGCCTCCGGCCTGCGCGGGCTGTGACGAAGGCATCCATGGAACTGGAAATGCAGGCAGCCCCGCCCCTCGAAGCGGGAGTCGATACAACCGGCGCTGCCGTGACATACCACGTCCCTGGGACGGCGACCATCCCGGCCGACGCCTCGCCGCAGAAGGTGACTGTCGTTCGCTACCGGCTTGAGCCCATCCTGGATTACGTCGCTGCGCCGAAACTGGTCGAGGCTGCCTACCGGCGGGCGAAAATGGTCAACGCCAGCCAGTACACCCTCTTGCCCGGAGGGGCCAATCTGTTCTCCGGGGACGAGTTCATCGGCTCCACTCACCTGGACCTGACCGCGCCTCTGGGGGAGATCGAACTCTACCTGGGGGTGGAGGATCGTATCCGGGTCAAGCGCGAGCTCAAGCGCCGCGAGATCGACAAGAAATTGATCGGCTCCCGCCGGCGCCTGCACTACGGTTACCAGATCGAGGTCGAAAACCTGCTGCCGGTCGCCGCCGAAGTCACCTTGCACGACCAGATGCCGGTCTCCCGCCACGAGGAGGTCAAGGTCAGGCTGGAAGGCGCCAGCCCGCAGCCTTCAGAGCAAAGCGAACTGAACCTGCTCGACTGGAACTTTATCCTGGCGCCGAAAGAAAAACGCCAGATCCGCTTCGATTTCAGCGTGGAATACCCCCGGGAGATGGAACTCCTTGGACTGATTTAAGGATCAACACAGGGAAAGATTTAATGCTCTGGCTGGAAGCCATCCATGTAGGATTTGATGGTCGGTAAGGCAGTCAGGCGCTCGTAGAAGAAGTTGTTGACCAGGTTGATCACCTCCGCCCGGGCAGCTTCGGCGTCCTGGGTGAGCTGCTCGCCGCTCTGCTGCCGGGTCAGGCTGTCGCGCAGGCGCAGCAGGTAACGCACGACCTCTTCCTCCTTCTCCCCTTCGAGCGTACGGACCGCCGCCAGGACGAGTTTGTCGGCCTGCTCGAGCACCTGATCTAAGGGGATGCTGGATCCCGGGCTGAAGCAATCGTCGATCGTGCGGATCAGCGACCAGACCTGGTACAGCAGCGTGGTGGGTTCGTCGAACAATTCGCGCAGGAAGGCTGCCTCTTCGTACTTCCCGGTCAGGCGGAAGACGTTGTACATGCGTTTGGCGGCTTTCCCGTAGTTGACGTCTTTGGTCAGGTATTTACTGACTTCCTTCTCGAGCTGGACGACGTATTCGTCCAGGGCGTTGCTGGAGACATGCTTGGCCAGCTTCGAGAAGATCGGGACCGATTGCGCTTCCAGGTAGATCTCCTGGAAATAAGGATCCAGATAGCCGTCCAGGGGGGTGATGCTGCCATCCGGTGCTTCCCAGGTGACATCCAGCATGTTGCTGGCGTTGGCCAGCTGGCCGCGCACAGGATCGAGGATCACCCAATCCAGCTTGCACCAGCCTGGTTCGTCCTGCACATCTTCCCAGCGGATGTAGGCTGCCGTTCCATCCGCCAGGTTGCCTTCGATCTTCCCGGTCTGGATCTCCTCCGCAGACCAGCCGATCGGGGAGCCGGACCGGATCATGTTGCCGGCGCGCGCCATTGCAAACGGGTAAGAGCCGAACTTGACTTCGATCAACTGGTACGTCGGTCCTTTGAGCTTGTCGAGGGCCTTCTGGCGGATCAGTTGGGCGAGCGTCTGGCAGGCTTCAGGGCGCGTCTTTGCCAGGATGTTGACTCGTTCGAAGAAATCGCAGTCGCCCGGATACGTCTGGATCTTGGATTGGGCCGCCGAGCCGGATAGAGCCAGGGCCGTCTCGACGACCCCAGGGACGTCCTCGAACTCGACCAGGCGGCCGATCTCGCGGAAGTGCTGCAGGTCGGCCGGGCTGAAGTCTAACATGGCCACCCGGTGACCGAAGACTCCGCTCTGCAAGTCGATCGAGATCTCTGACCCGGGCATCGCCGACATGGCCTTGAGCCACTCGATCGCCTCGCTTTCGTTGACCTCGATCCCCAGGCGGCGGGCGGATTCTAGGATGCGGGATATATCGTGGGCGGGGATTGGATCCAGCGTGGTGCTCATTTGTTATCTCCCAGTTATTTTCCGGTTGATCTGCTTATCCAGGCCAGTTATGGTATTTCCATCCGGGGAAACGCAAATCTGGCGTTGACCTTGTTATACAGGTTAAAACGAAAGTCGGCAGGATGTGTTACTGATTAGATTGCTTCGGGCGACGCCAACTTCGTTGGCGCGCCCTCGCAATGACAGCTCAGCAAGCCCCGCAACAGAGAACCCACGATTGCTGAATGTTTCGGGAAAAAGGAATCACGCCTGGTTGCGCAGCGCCAGGAAGATCGCTCCCTGGTCGAGCGCGTCTTGCAGGGCATTGTGGGTGAGCGGGTTTTGGGCTGGAAAATATGGGCCCAGGTTCTTCATCGAGGTCTCAGCCCATGAGGAACCCTTCTTTCCCATAAAATAGGCCTTGATATCAATGGCAGTATGGCCGAACGGGTTGCGTCCCAGGTAGCGGTGGAAGTAGTCGCACACGAACATCCAGTCGAATGGGGCGTTGAAAGCCACGAAAACCGGGCGCGCCCCGGCGGGCACCACCTCTTCCAGCCAATCGGCGAAGCGCTGCATGGCCTCCTGCGCAGGCAGGCCCTGCGCGGCCAGGCTTTCCAATGAAAGCTGGTGGATGGCGGCAGCTTCCGGCTGAAAGTTCGTGTTCACCGGTTGCATCTCGACGTAGAAAGTTTGCTGCGGCTGAACGAGCGTGCAGGCGCCGATCGCCAGCAAGGAGTACTGTCCGGGATTCGGCCCAGAGGGCTCTACGTCCACGGAGATGAAGAATTCCTCAGCCTGTTTCATACGTGGATGAGATTATAACCATAATACCTGAACAGGCATGTTTTCCAGCAGGTTGGTCTTTAGGATGCCCCGAGCCTGGCATCCTTAAAATTCTCCGTCACGATTTTTGTTTAAATTCCAGGCAAAATAGTGATATAATGTACAAACTGGGAAGTTAACCAGCAGGGTGCACTATTAAGGGTGGAAATTGTTGGAGACAGTGTTTATTCTCATATTTTGAGATTAACGGGATCGCATAAGAAAAGACAAGGAGCGAATTCCCTATGAACACCCGCAGAGCATTCCAACTGATTTTACTGCTCGCCGGGTTGGTTTTTACCACCCTCGGCATATACTCCGTCGTGGGTTCGCAAGCGGGGCAGCCGGGTGGACTATTGTTACACGAAAGCCTACAATCGCGGCAAAGCCGCCATTACCATTGATGGAGTCCATCGAGGTTTCCTGGACCTTTACTCCCCAACCACCCAGTGGCAGGTATGCACCGCCTACAGTAACCTGGGGTCCGGCGCGCACACCTTCCACGTCTCGGTGTCCGGGATGAAGAATTCGCAATCCAGCGATTACTACGTGGACGTCGACAAGCTCATTATTTACCCTTAAGAGAATGGGTTGCGTATTTGTACACTTTGCTGATTGGGGATGGCCCAGATTAGAAGGCTGAGAATGCTTCATCATTGGATCGTCAGGTCAGCCTGTCTAGCACTGGTGTTCCTCGCCCTATCGAGCTGTGAAGGGACGGGCGTGCCAGCATCGCCGGTCACAACTGGAGTGGTCACGCCCCCTGATTATTCGGCTACTCCCAGTGAGGAAATAACATCGAAGGAATTGCCATTCACAACTCTCGAGCGGAGGGTTACAACTGATTATATTACTGCAGAAAAATTCAAAAAGCCAGCTCTGCGTATCTTCGCCTGGCCTCAGGACTTCGAGGAGCAGGGAGAGTTCAACAGTGTGAAAGAATTGGTGGGCAGCCTGAACGATCTCGACTATGAGAATTTTTTCGCCATCCTGGTTCTCGAGGGGGAAACTAACATAAGGAAGGATAAGGTGAAGGTTACGGAGATACTCAGGCAAGGGGAACGCGTGATCGTCCGCGCCGGGTTCCCCGGCCCGCCATCGGAGCACGAGGAGCTTTTACCAGTTGCGGCTTTGCCCTATCACTTGGTTGCGGTCCGCAAAGACGGCGATTGGGGCCAGGAGATGACCTTCGTCCTGGTTGGCGTCACGGACGGCGTCGAGACAACCCTGCTGGAGACCAAGCACTTCATCCCGTGAACTGGAGGGAGAATTTCCGATCTCTCCTCCAATATGGGGTCGTAAAAACCGCCGCGGCCGGGGCTTGCTTCTTTCCCTGAGCTGAAATTGCAGATCTGATTACGGTTAATTACAAGAATGAATGCTTAATAATTCGGCCCTCGCTCTTCCCAGGCTGGTATAATCTTAATTCCATATACTTTGCGCCTGTACTGCCTGTCGTTGTTGTGTCCATCCTCCTCTACAATCCGAAGCAGACCAAATCTTGCTGAGAACTCGGCCTGGCCCGTATGTCCACTATCGACGAGATCAAAGCCCGGGTTGATATCATAGATCTGGTATCGGAGACGGTCCAGCTGCGCCGCTCCGGCAAGAACTATACGGGATTCTGCCCATTCCATAGTAACACGCGCACCCCGGCTTTCGTCGTCTTCCCGGAGACCGGCTCCTGGCGTTGCTTCGGACAGTGCAACGAAGGAGGCGACATTTTCGGTTTCGTGATGAAGAAGGAAGGCTGGGATTTCGGCGAGGCTTTGAAGTTCCTGGCCGAAAAAGCCGGCGTGGATTTGAAGCCTTCGTCCTACGAAGAGCAGGTCCTCGAAGCGAACCAGGCCCTGCGGGACTTGCTCGAGGACGCGGTGATTTTTTATCGCCACAACCTGCTCAACACACCAGCTGGGAATCAGGTGTTGGACTACCTTCACCGCCAGCGCAACCTTTCCGATGAGACCATCGAAACGTTCGGGTTGGGTTATGCCCCCAACGCCTGGGAAGCCGGCCTGTCTCATTTCCGGACGAAGGGCTACCCGGAGGCCGACCTGGTTGCTTGTGGATTGGTCACGCAACGTGAAGCCGAAGGGGATGCCAGCCGCGGCGTCTACGATCGCTTCCGCCACCGGCTGATGATCCCCATCCGCGACGAGCGCGGGCGCATGGCGGGTTTTGGGGCCCGCGTGGTCGATCCGCAGGATGTGCCGAAATTTCTCAATTCCCCTCAGACGGTCTTGTTCGATAAGGGCCGCCTGCTCTACGGGCTCGATCGCGCCCGCAAAGCCATCCGCGCTCGGGATCAGGCTGTCATCGTCGAGGGCTACCTGGACGTGATCGCCCTGCACCAGGCGGGCTTTGCCAACGCGGTCTCACCGATGGGCACCGCGCTGACCGAAGCGCAGCTGCGCATGCTGAAGCGTTTTAGCCGCCGTATGGTGCTGGCACTGGACGCAGACGCCGCCGGCGATCAGGCTACCCTGCGCGGCCTGCAGATCGCCCGCCAGGCGATGGATCGCTCGACCGATCCGGTATTCGATGCGCGCGGCTTGCTTGGCTACGAAGGCCGCCTGCAGGCGGATATCCGGGTTACTGCCTTGCCGGCCGGGATGGACCCCGACGAGGTGGTTGCCCAGGATTCCAGTGAGTGGGAACGGATCATCGCCGGGGCTCGCCCGATCGTCATCCACGTCATGGAAACCCTGGCGCATGGGAGCGACCTGGAAGACTCCAAGGTGAAGTCCGAGATCGCTGCCCAGGTCCTTCCGCTGGTCGAGGAGGTAGCCGACCCGGTCGAGCGGGAGGATTACCGCCAGCGCCTGGCCCGTTTGTTGCAGGTCGACGAGCGCGCCCTGCTGGAGGCTACCCGGCCAGCTCAAGGCCGCGCCCGGGCGCGCACCAGAGCCGTAACGGATAAATCCACCAGGGAGGCGAAAAAAACCGTTCCGGCTGCATTGCCCGCCCTGACGACCAACGACCTGTTGGAAGGGCACTGCATTAGCATATTGCTACGCCGCCCGGACATGGTCTTTCGCATCGACCGGGCCTTACAGGAGAATGGGCTGGCGCGCCTTTCTATGGACGATTTCCAGTCAGCCAATCACCAGGTGCTGTTTGGCTTGATCGGCGACTCGCTGGTCCAGGTTCATGCAGAACCGTTGATGTTTGTCCTGAATGGGCTGTCCTTACCCCTCATGGAGCTGACCGATCAGCTGCTCAGGCAGACGCAGAAACTTGACCCGAACGAGGCGCGCGTGTTGGAAGATGTCATCCGCACCCTGCTTGTCTTGCGCCAACGCCGGCTGCACCAGCAGATGGATCACCTCCGTTACCTTATGGAGGAAGCCCAACGCGGCGGCGATAGCCGGGTTGGGGATTACCAGAAAACGATGTTCGAATATGTCCAGGCGCGTAGCCGCCTGGACCGGGCCTACGGGCGTTACACGGTACACGTGATTTGATGGCTGAACAAGAGTGGGACGAATCCCCTGCGGAGATCAATCCCCAGGATAACCTCGAAGAAAATCTGGACCCGGATGCAGCCGGCCTGGAGGAGGATCTCCTGGACCTGGACGATTTGATGGATCCGATCGACGCAGTCGGCGGTTTACTCAGCATCGCGGGTATCGAGGAAGAGGGGGAGCCGGACGACGAATCCCTCTCACGTGAGGAACTGGACCTGGCCGAATTGGTTAAGGAAGATCCGCTGGACCTGGTTGGAGATCCCGGCCTGGTGATTGAACTAAGCGAGGACCCCGTTCGGCTTTATTTAAAGGAGATCGGCGGGATCGATCTGCTGAACACGGACCGCGAGTTCTGGCTCGCGACACAAATGGAAGCCGCCCGCCGGATCGATTCGCTCGTCCGTCAGCATCCGCTGATCCGGGAGGGGGATTCACTTCCTAGAAGCTTCTATACAGTCTCGTATGAGGAACTCCGCACTGCCTGGGTGCGAGTCGTGGAAGATACCACCCGTCTGAATTTCCAGATCCCCGACCTGGGACTAATCTTGCAGGAAGCCCAGATGCTGCGCCAAACTTGGGATATGGAGACGCCCTCCTATCTGCACGCCTATTTGGATAACGGTCAATGGGGTAAGGATGCCTTGTGGGATGGAGTAGCCCGTAACGCCTTCACCGTCTTTCTTTGCCTGTACTTATTGCCCCCCGAGTCGGCTGATTACCTCACCGTGTTCATCGCCGGGCAGCATGACCTGCCGACCACGCTTGATTTCACCAACCATTTTCCACCGGAAGAGCACCTGCAAGCGGAACTGAACGATATCCGCCAGAATTCGAGGGATGCGCATAATGCTATCATCCGGGCTAACTTGCGCCTGGTCGTGAGCGTCGCCAAGCGCTATATCGGGCGGGGCAGTTCCTTCCTGGATCTGATCCAGGAAGGCAACATTGGCCTGTTGCGCGCCGTCGCCAAGTTCGACCCGACCCGCGGGTATAAATTCAGCACTTACGCCACCTGGTGGATCCGGCAGTCGATCAGCCGTTCGATCGCCGACCAGGCGCGCACCATTCGCATCCCGGTGCACGTCTTCGAATCGATCAACCGTCTGCTGCGCGCCCAGCGCAATCTGATCCAGCAGCTGGGGCGCGAGCCGAACAGCGACGAGCTGGCCCTCGAGGGGGGCTTCCTGGATCCCGAGGATGAACGCATCATCCTGGAAGCCCAGGCTGAGGGGTCGCCTGTAGCTGTGGATGTCCGTCGGCGCTGGCTGCGGGCTGCCGGCAAGGTCAGCCGGATCATGCGGGCTTCGGAGGAGCCGATGTCTCTCGACAGCCCGGTGGGCAGCGAGGACAGCAGCCAGCTGGGGGACTTTATCGAGGATGAAGACGCCCTCGAACCGATGGACGCAGCCGCGCGTGAGATGCTGCGCGAGCAGGTCAAGAACGCTTTGGCGGTGCTATCTGACCGGGAGCGCGAGGTGTTGGAAATGCGCTTCGGTCTGCTTGACGGCAAGGATCATACCCTCGAAGAGGTCGGTCATTACTTCAAAGTCACCCGCGAGCGTGTCCGCCAGATCGAAGCCAAGGCATTGAGAAAACTTCGGCACCCCACCCGGAGCCGCTACCTGCGCGATTACCTGGGATAATCCGCCTGGTGCAGAACCTGATCCTGCCGCTGCTCGCCGGTCTTGCCATCCTTTGCCTGCCAGGCTTCGCCTGGCTGGTTTGGCTCCGGGAACTTGAGCAGGATCCTGTCGAGCGTCTGGCAATGGCAATCGGGGCCAGCCTCTCCCTGGCAGCAATCCTGGCCCTGGCAGCTTATTACACCGGCTGGCGATTCACTCCCGCCCAACTGGTCGTCGTTCTTAGCCTATTTATTCTGCTGTTGCTTGCCGGAGCCCTGTGGCGCCGGGACCGCTTGTCGCAGGAGCCTGGTGTTCCAGCTGCTGGTCGGGATGGGTTAAACGAGGCTGCGGGGGTATCCCCCTGGCTGCGCCGCCAACTTCGTTGGCGCAACCTCGGGATTTTCCTGGTTTTTCTGGGCATCCTGTCCTGGCGGTTCTACCAGGTTCGCGACCTGGTCTTACCGGCCTGGGTTGATTCACTCCACCATGTCCTGATCGTGCGCTTAATCCTGGAAAATGGGGGCCTTCCGGCAACCCTGCAACCATATCTGCCCATCCCTTTCTATTACCATTTTACTTTTCATATCGTGGCGGCGTCCCTTACCTGGGTGGCGCAGATCCGGCCGGAACTGGCTGTATTGGTGCTTGGGCAGGTGATTAACGCCTGCGTCGCCCTATCGGTTTACCGGTTAGGGAAAGCCATCTGGTGGGATTGGCGTAGGGCATTCCTGGCAGCGCTCCTGGTCGGTTTTGCTACCCAGATGCCCGCATACTACGCGACTTGGGGGCGATATACTCTGCTGACCGGCCTGGTCCTGCTGCCTCTGGCGATGGCTGCTGCGGTGGACCTCGACCGGCGGGGCGTCTCGCTTTCCAGGCTGGCGAATCTGGCCTTATTGACCGCCGGCGTGCTGTTATCCCATTATTTCGCCGCCATCCTGCTGGCGTTGTTCCTCGTGCTGCTGGCCGCAAAGATTTTGGCGGCAGACCGTCTCCAGAGACGCTCCTGGCAGGCCAGCCGCTGGCTGCCGTTGGTCGGGGCCGTTCTGGTCGGGCTGGTGGTAGCCCTGCCCTGGCTGGCGCGCGCCTGGGGTTATTCGCGGGAGGTCGCGGAGATCGGAGTAGTCGCTCCATCTTCCCAGGCAGTTGACCAGCGTTACTTCCCGGAATACGCCGCCTACCTCTGGAGGCTGGCTGGACCCCGGCGGAACCTCCTGATACAGGCGCTGGCCTCTTTCGGCCTGCTCCTGGCGGCCTGGCGGAAAGAAACACGCGTATTTGCCTTATGGTCGGCTGCACTGGTTCTGCTAAGCCTGCCCTGGGGGCTCTACATTGCCCCGTTTCGCCCGGACCACTTCGTGATTGTGCTCTTCCTGCCCGCTGCGCTCTTGCTTTCCGATCTGGCGATCACAGTTGGGGAATGGCTCCTGCGCCGGGGACACGCCTTTACCACTGCTGCAGGATACGCCGTGGCTGCGGGTACTCTTGCTTTACTCCTGTGGGGGGGTTGGGATACCCGCTCGATTTTAAACGCCTCCACCATCCTGGCGACGGAGGCAGACCTGGCTGGAATTCGTTGGATCGAAAGCCACACGCCGCCCGAGGCGCGGTTTTTCCACAACGTTACCCACTGGCTCTCTGGGACCTACCGGGGCGTGGATGGCGGCTGGTGGATCACGCCTTTGACCGGGCGGGGAACTCTGCTGCCGGTCGCGCTGTATGCCTCCGGTACCAGTGATTACATCCTATCGGTGAGTGGGATTGCAGAGCGAGCCAGTGAGGTGAAAGGCTGCACTGCCGATTTCTGGGAGATCATTCACGAGCAAGGTCTTACCTACGTCTATGTATCCCAGGGGAAGGGCTCCGTGCAACCCGCAGACCTGGACGCCTGCCAGGGTCTCGAAAGGATTTACCGGCAAGGCGGGGTCTCTATCTACCGGGTGTTGGATAAAATACGATTTTCTTTGTGAAATTTGACACCTTGATATCCTTATGATAAGATCAGGCGGATTCCTGTAGTTGGAGTCATCATCGGGGTGGCATTCTTTCGACCTATCTGCCCGCGAATCGACGGGTAGGATTTTTAACTGAGGTAAGAATGGCCACCCTGAATATTGTGTCCGGAGAGACTGGCACATGATCAACGAGTATCTTCCGATCCTGATCTTGATCATCCTGGCTTCAATCCTGGCGGGATTGGTGGTCGCCATAGGTCATCTATTCGGGCCGCGCCGGCCAAGTCAACGAAAGCTGCAACCATATGAATCGGGAATGATCCCGATCGGCCCGGGCACGCGCCGCATCCCTGTCCGCTTCTACCTGATCGCCGTACTTTTCATTCTTTTCGACATCGAAGTGATCTTTTTCTTCCCCTGGGCGGTGGTCTTTCGCCGCTTGGGTCTCTTTGGATTGGTGGAGATGTTGATCTTCATCCTGATCTTAACGGTAGGGTATTTTTACGCGTGGAAGAAAGGAGCCTTGGAATGGGAATAGAGCAGAGAACCGCCGACATGGGCATTATCACGACGAGCCTCGAACAGGCGGTAAACTGGGCTCGTACGAACGCCATGTGGCCGATGCTGTTCGGTCTGGCATGCTGCGCCATCGAGATGATGGCTGCCCAGGCTTCGAATTACGATATGAGCCGTTTCGGGATGGAGTTGATGCGGGCCAGCCCACGCCAGTCCGACTTGATGATTGTCGCCGGGAGGGTCTCCCGCAAGATGGCGCCGGTTTTGCGCCGCCTGTACGATCAGATGCCGGCCCCCAAGTGGGTGATCGCCATGGGGGACTGCGCCTCGACCGGAGGGGTCTTCAACAACTACGCAGTCATCCAGGGCGTCGATGAGGTCGTCCCGGTGGATGTCTATGTAGCCGGATGCCCGCCTCGCCCGGAAGCATTAATCCACGGCATCCTCACCCTGCACGAGAAAGTGCGCGGTGAAGGCCTGAAGAAATGGTCCTGATTATCTCAGTAGCGGTGAAACGATATGGATGAAAACCTACAACCTGTGGTGGCGGCGCTGGCTGATCGCTTCGGTGCTTCGCACGCAGAGTTCCGCGGCCAGACGACGGTCTTCCTCCGCCCGGATCAGATCGTACAGGCCTGCCAGCTGCTGCGCGATGAGTTTGGTTTTAACATGCTCAGCGAATTGACGGCGGTGGATTACTGGCCTCAACAGGAGCCTCGTTTCCACGTCTTCTACCAGCTTAACTCTTTAAGTCAGCACCAGCGTTTAGGATTGCGCGTTCCTATCCCGGGCATTAAACCATCCATAGAATCCATCGAGAAGGTCTTCCCAAACGCTAACTGGCACGAGCGCGAGATCTGGGACATGTTCGGAATCCGGGTGGAAGGCCATTCAGACCTGCGCCGCATCTTGATGCCCTATGACTGGGAAGGTCACCCTTTGCGCAAGGACTTCCCCTTGGGATATGAAGAAGTGCAGTTCACCTTCAACGTACACGAGATCGACCAGGATAAATTCTACCCGAAAGAATAACTGCAGGTGATCATGTTAGAACAATCGGAAGTCACCCTGGATGAATTGAGGCACCTGGTCTCCGAGCGCGCGATCGAAGGCGAGACCATGTTGCTGAATATGGGACCCCAGCATCCCAGCACACACGGTGTGCTGCGCCTGCTGGTGGAGCTGGACGGCGAGGTTGTGATTAACTGTATCCCCGATGTCGGTTTCCTCCATACCGGGATCGAGAAGAACATGGAGGCCAAGACCTACGAGAAGGCCGCCGTGATGACCGACCGCATCGATTACCTGAACACGGCCGGTAACAACCTGGTCTACTGCCTGGCGATCGAGAAGCTGGCGGAACTGGATGTTCCCCCGCGCGCCCAGGTGCTGCGGGTTCTGTTGACAGAACTGGAACGCATCTCCTCGCACCTGGTCTGGCTGGGCACACACGCCCTGGACCTGGCGGCGATGTCGGTTTTTCTGTACTGCTTCCGTGAGCGCGAGATGATCCTGGATATCAAGGAGCTGATCTCCGGCGCGCGCATGATGTCGACCTACTTCCGCCCCGGCGGTCTTTGGCGCGATGTCCCGGCAGAGTTCGATGGCGCCGTGCGGCAGTTTCTGAGCATCTTCCCCGCCCGTATCGACGAGTACGAAGCCCTGCTGACCAAGAACCCGCTTTTCCTGGACCGGACGCAGGAGATCGGGGTGCTCTCCCCGCAGGACGCCATCCGCTGGGGAGTGACCGGGCCGCTCCTGAGGGCTTCCGGGATCGCCCACGATCTGCGCAAGGCGGATCCTTACTCTGGATACGAGATGTTCGACTTCGACATCCCCACCCAGACAGCCGGGGATACCTACGCCCGCTACCTGGTGCGCATCGAAGAGATGCGCCAGTCTCTGCGCATCGTGCAGCAAGCTCTGGACAATCTGCCCTCCGGGCCGGTGCGCAGCGATAACCGAAAATTCGTACCGCCGCCGCGTTCCGAGCTGGCTACGAGTATGGAAGCCGTCATCCACCACTTCAAACTGTGGACCGAAGGCTTCAACCTGCCGAAAGGCTCTATCTACGTGCCGACCGAATCGCCGCGCGGCGAGCTGGGTGTCTTCCTGGAAAGCGATGGCGGTAGTAAACCTTACCGCATCCATTGGCGGACGCCGTCTTTCGATAATCTGCAGGCGCTCCCATTGCTGGCAAAGGGCCACCTCGTAGCCGACCTGATCGCTCTGATCGGTACCATCGATATCATTCTTGGCGATGTCGACCGTTGAAGGATTATTGAGGGATCATGCTTGCCGAAAAATACGCCCAAGAGATCGATACAATCCTGGCGAAGTACCCGCCGGACCAGAAGCGCTCGGCGGTGATGCCCTTGCTCTACCTGGCGCAGCGAGAGGAAGGCTATGTCAGTAAGCAGGATATGCTGGAGATCGCCGAACTCCTGGAGATCACTTCCTCGGAAGTCGGCTCTATCGTCGGTTTCTACACCCTTTACTACGAAAAGCCGGGTGGGAAATACCGCCTCCAGGTTTGCACCGACCTTCCTTGTGCCCTGCGCGGCGCTGACCAATATCTGGAGAACCTGTGTGAGAACCTGGGCATTCTGGTCGGTGAGACCACACCGGACGGGCTCGTGACGCTGGAGAGGGTCATGTGCCTGGCTGCCTGCGATCGGGCGCCGATGTTCCAGATCCACAGCCCGGAGGGCCTCACGTATCACGAGGACCAGACGGTGGAGAGCACTCACAAGATCGTCGAAGATCTACGCATGCGTGAGGCGCAGGCATGAGCGCGTACATCCTTCTCCGCCATCGCGACATCCCGGATCTAAACCAGCTCGATGTATACCTGAAAAATGAAGGGTTCGCAGCCTTTCGCAAGGCTGTCACCACGCTGTCGCCGGATGAGGTCACCGATATCGTCAAAGCCTCCGGCCTGCGCGGCCGAGGTGGGGCCGGCTTCCCGACCGGGATGAAGTGGTCCTTCATGGATAAGAACAATTGGCCGCATTTCGTGACTGCTAACGCCGACGAGTCCGAGCCGGGTACCTTCAAAGACCGCGAGATCATGGAGGGCAACCCCTTCCAGTTTCTGGAAGGGGTCGCGCTGGCGGCATACGCCGTCCAGGCGAATACGGCTTACGTCTACCTGCGGGGCGAGTTCTGGCAGATCGCGGAGCAAATGGACCGGCAGATCGCCGAGCTGGAAGACGCCGGGCTGCTGGGAGATAGGCTTTTTGGCAAGAATTACTCTTTACGCATCTATACCCACCTGGGTGCCGGGGCTTACATCTGCGGCGAGGAGACCGCCATGCTCGAGTCACTGGAAGGGAAGCTCGGGCAACCCCGCCTGCGCCCGCCCTTCCCGCCCTCCTTTGGCCTTTATGGTAAGCCGACCGTAGTCAACAATGTCGAGACCCTGACCAACCTGCCATTGATCCTGCAAAATGGAGCCGGCTGGTACCGAAAGATTGGCACCGAGCGCAGCCCAGGGCCGAAGATCTTCTGCCTTTCCGGGCGCGTGAACCGGCCTGGCAATTACGAGCTGCCTTTGGGGACGACCTTCCGGCAGCTGATTTTCGAACACGGCGGCGGCATCCCGGGCGATCGTCAGGTGAAGGCGATCATGGCTGCCGGGGCCTCTTCGGCCTTAATCGTCGCCACCGAAGAAGCCCTGGACACGCCCATGGATTACGAAAGCGTGCCCAAGCTGGGCGCCCAGTTGGGATCGGCTTCGGTGATCGTGATCGATGACACCGTCAACATCGATTGGGTTGTCAACAAGACGGTCCGCTTCTTCAATCACGAATCGTGTGGAAAATGCACGCCCTGCCGGGAAGGCACCTACTGGATGCGCCACCTGATCGACCGTATCCATGCGGGCGGGGCTTCCTGGCAGGATGTGCTGCTGCTCAAGGATGTCGCAGCCCAGATCCAGGGCAAGTGCCTGTGCGCCCTGGGCGAGTTTTCTGTAGAAGCGGTGCTCTCCGGTATCGAGCGCTTCGAGGCCGACTTCCGGGAGGCGGCACGCGATCGGCAGGCGGAACAACCCTTGCTGGTGGGAGCGGGCTTACGGAGTGATAATGGGTAAATTGGTCCGTTTAACGATCGACGGAATTGAAATCGAGGTGCCGGTAGGCACCCTGGTGGTCGATGCGGCCAAGAAGATTGGCATCGATATCCCGGTTTTCTGTTACCACCCCAAGCTGGAGCCGGTGGGCATGTGCCGCATGTGCCTGGTCGAGGTCGGGCGTCCTGTGTTCAACCGGGAGACCGGACAGTTCGAGCTGGAGCCGGACGGCAGCCCAAAGATCCAGTTCGCTCCCAAGCTGGAAACTTCCTGCACCCTTCCGGTCTCAGAAGGCATGGTCATTCGGGGCTATACAGAGAAGGTGCAGGAGGGGCGCAAGGACATCCTGGAGTTCCTGCTGACCTCGCATCCCCTGGACTGCCCGATCTGCGATAAGGGCGGGGAATGCCCGCTGCAGAACCTGACCATCGCCTTCGGCCCGGGCAAGAGCCGTTTTATCTATGATGAGAAGCAGCTCCTGGGTAAGCATATCCCCCTCGGCAACCTGATTTTGCTCGATCAAGAGCGCTGCATCCAGTGCGCCCGCTGCATCCGCTTCCAGGACGAGATCGTAGACGACCCGGTGATCGAATTCTCGCAGCGCGGCCGGGCCTTGCAGATCGTCACCTTTTCCGAGCCAGGCTTTGATTCGTATTTTTCGGGGAACACCACCGATATCTGCCCGGTGGGCGCACTGACCACGCGCGATTTCCGCTTCCAGGCGCGTCCCTGGGAATTAAAGGCAGCCGCCTCTATCTGCCAGCAGTGCCCGGTAGGCTGCAATCTTACCGTGAACATCCGCCGCGAAGACAAATCGGGCGGCGCCTTCGTCGTCAAACGCCTGCTGCCGCGCCAGAACGAGCAGGTCAACGAGATCTGGATCTGCGACAAAGGCCGCTTTGCTTACACTTATGCCGGTCACGACGATCGCCTCAACCAGCCCCTGGTGCGCAAGAACGGGGAGCTGGTTCCAGCCTCTTGGGATGAAGCCATCGATCTGGTCGCGGAACGCCTGAGCGCCGCCCAGGGGGGCCTGCTCACCATCGGCAGTGGGCGGTTGGCGAACGAAGATTTATTCAATTTACGGCAGCTCACCACCCGGCTGGGCGGTAAGACTGCTCTCTACACCCACATGGCGGGCGGCGACCTGACCGCCCAGGTTGGAGTGGGACAGGGTACCAACTTCTCGGACATGGGCCCGGGTACGACCATTCTGGTCGTGGCCTGTGACCTGGAAGAAGAAGCCCCGATCTACTTCCTGCGCGTCAAGCAGGCCGCCGACCGTGGGGCGAAGCTGATCGTGGTGAACCCGCGCCGGACCAAACTCGAGCGCTATGCCGCCCATGTCCTGCGCTACCCGTATGGCGCCGAAGCGGCTGCTATCCTGGCGATGGTGAACGCGCTTTCCGCCAAGAAGCCGGATTTGCCGGAAGCGGTTCGAGATCTGAACCGTTCCGGGCAACTGGAGGCCGCCGCGAAAGCCTTTGCGGGAGCGGAGAACGCCGTCATCCTGTTCGGCGGCGAGGGCGCCGGTTTGGAATCCTCCCATGCCCTGGCGCAGGGCTGCACCAACCTGCTGGTCGCCACCGATCACACCGGCCGCCCGAACAACGGCCTGATCGGGGTCTGGGAGCGTGCCAACAACCAGGGCGCCTGGGATATGGGCTTCCTCCCATCCAGTGACCTGTCTGGAGAGATCGGAAACGCGCCGGTCGTCTATATCGCTGCGGCTGATCCCGCTGGCGACCAGCCCGCCCTGGCAGATGCTTTGAACTCGGCTGGTTTCGTCATCGTCCAGGAGCTTTACCTGACCGTCACCGCCGGGCAGGCGGATGTCGTCTTTCCAGCCCAGTCGTTCATCGAGCGCAGCGGGACCTACACCAATGGGGAGCGGCGCGTTCAGCGGTTTTACCCGGCCGTTCCCGAATTGCAACAGACGATGGCAGATTTCGCCATCCCCGCCCGGATCGGAGCCAAATTAGGCTTTGACCTGGAAGGCTCCCTGGCAAACCGGGTGATGGATCGCATCGCCGCCCAGGTCCCTGATTATGCCGGTGTCTCATACCTCGAGCTGGCGGAGGTGACCGGGCAGTGGCCGATCGTTCACCGGGATGACCTGTTCTACGGCGGTACTTCCTATGAGAACACACGAGGATTGGGTGTACAGCTGCAACCGGCGGCCCAGCGCGGCGAGCAGACCCCGCTCGGCTGGGTGAAACCCGTCGAAGCCCTCCAACCGGCCGAGGGCCAGCTGCTGGCCGCACCGACAACCCGCCTGTATGACCGCGGTTTGACGGTCCGCCTCACGACCCTGCTGCACCCGCTCATCCCCGACCCGTACGTGGCGCTTAATCCGGCTACGGCTGCTTCTCTCGGTTTCATTGAAGGAACCATCGCCAGGCTGAGTCTCGCGGATGGAGCGGCTGTCGAGGTCCAGGTTCGTCTGGATGAGAGCTTACCGGAGAACATTCTCCTGGTCCCCCGCAGCATGGGGGTGCCGATCGCAGGGCTGACCACCGCCAGCCTGGATGTAGTCGAACGGACTTATGCATAATTCTGCACGATGAGGTCTGCATGGATCCCTTCTTAATCGCCGAATGGGTCGCCAAGTCAGCCTTTCTACTGGTTGTCCTGCTGGTCGGCTTTGCCTACCTGACCTTCTACGAACGAAAAGCACTGGCCCGCATCCAGGTGCGCGTCGGTCCGAACCGCGCCGGGCCCGGCGGCTGGCTGCAGCCGCTGGCGGATGGACTTAAGCTCATTTTCAAGGAAGAGCTGGTCCCTGCCCAGGCCTATAAAGTGATCTTCATCCTGGCGCCGGTTATCACCGTGATCCCTGCATTCATCATCCTGGCGGTGATGCCCTGGGGCACCTCGATCACGCTGTTTGGGCGGGAGATCCCGCTTTACCTGGCAGATATTAACGTCGGCGTTCTGTATATCGTCTCGATCGCCTCGATCTCGGTGTACGGCATCGTTCTGGCAGGCTGGTCCTCGAATAATAAGTACGCCATGTTGGGCGGGATGCGCTCGACGGCGCAGATGATCAGCTACGAGCTGGCGCTCGGCCTGGCTTTTATCGGACCGATATTGCTGGCGGGTTCGATGAGCCTGGTCGATATCGTCGCAGCCCAGCGCCCAATCTGGTATGTGGTTTACCAGCCGATCGGCGCCATCATCTTTTTTATTGCCGTCGTGGCAGAGGTCAACCGGGCGCCCTTCGACATGCCCGAGGCGGAGCAGGAGCTGACCGCCGGATACCACACCGAATACTCAGGCTTGAAGTTTGCCCTGTTCTTCATGGCGGAATATATCAAGATGATCGCGGTCAGCGCCATCGCCGTAACCATGTTCTTCGGCGGCTACCTGGGTCCGTTCGTCGATCGAGTTCCGCTCCTGGGCCCGGTTTATATCTTCGCGAAGATCATGATCCTGCTCTTTATTATGATCTGGATCCGGGCTACCCTGCCGCGCATCCGTTATGACCGCCTGATGGCCTTCGGGTGGAAGGTCATGCTGCCCGCGGCGTTGATCAATGTGTTCTTGACCGCGGTAATACTGGTATTGTTAGGAGGTCAGGCATGACATTCGTAGGCGAATTTGCGCGTGGCTTGATGACCACGCTAAAATCCATGTTTGAAAAGCCGGTGACGATCCAGTACCCGGAGGTGAAGCGCCCGGTGAGCTCCCGATTCCGCGGCCGGCACCACCTGATGCGTTATGAGAACGGCCTGGAGAAGTGCATCGGCTGCGCACTATGCGCGGCCGCCTGCCCGGCAGATGCCATCTTCGTCGAGGCCTCCGAAAACACCGATGAGGCGCGCTTCTCGCCCGGCGAGCGCTATGCCAGCAGTTACGAGATCAACATGATCCGCTGTATCTTCTGTGGGTATTGCGAGGACGCCTGCCCCACCGAGGCGATCATCTTGGGCGACAACTACGAACTCTCCTATATGGACCGCGCAAGCTCGATCTATAACCGCGAGATGCTGCTGGAGCCCGTCTCGGAGGGTGGGAAACCGACCCCGCAAAAAACCGAGCCAGGTGTCTTCGTGCGCTCGATCCCGATCATGCGGGACCCTGTCGATTGAAAGGCTAAAGATGACCGCTGATATCTTGCTCTTCCTTATCCTCGCCGTGGTTTCCATCGCTTCAGCCCTGGCGATGCTGTTCAGCCGCAACGCGATTTATTCGGCCTTGTTTTTAATCCTGAACTTCGGCACAATTTCCGTTTTCTACCTGCTGCTCGGCGCGCCATTCCTGGCGATGGTGCAGGTCACTGTGTATGCGGGGGCGATCATGGTGCTCTTCCTGTTCGTCATCATGTTACTCGGCGCAGAGCAGCTCCGTTCTACCCAGACTATCCCCTGGCAGCAGCCGTTAGCGTTCCTACTGGGCGCCATCTTGCTCGCCGAGACCGTCTACCTGTTCTTCACTATCGGCGATCAAGGCGCCGCGCTGCCCTCCATTACCGCGCTGGTCTCTGACTTCGGCAGCCCGACTGCGATCGGGGAGCTGCTTTTCAACCAATACCTTCTGCCGTTCGAGGTCACCTCGGTCCTGCTGCTGGTGGCGATGGTGGGCGCCATCGTGCTCACCAAGAGCGAGAAGAAAGCCGGCGATTTGCGCGCGGCCATTGAAAGGCCGCTGGGAAATCTACCTCCGGAGTGATCGACTTATGCCTGTTTCGTATTACATCGTCCTCTCTGCCATCTTATTTACCCTCGGCGCGCTGGGGGTGCTGATTCGCCGCAATGCGCTCGTTATCTTCATGTCGGTGGAACTCATGCTCAACGCGGCCAACCTGGCGTTCGTCGCTTTTTCACAGCTCTATGGCACCCTCAACGGGCAGATCTTCGTCTTTTTCGTTATGACGGTGGCTGCGGCGGAGGTGGCGGTGGGCCTGGCCTTGATCGTCGCCATCTTCCGCACCAAGCACAGCATCAATGTCGACGAGATCAGCAGTTTGAAGGGGTAACCTGCGAGGAGACCGCCCATGTTCTTTCAAGAAGTCGCAACCGCTGGGCCTCAGTTCTTCAACCTGGTGCCGCTGATCGTCTTTATCCCGATCATCGGCCTTCTCACCAACATCCTGATCGGCGGGCGCCTGGGCGAGAAAGTTGTAGGTGCGATCGCCAGCACCGCTTCCGGTCTGGCTTTCCTGGTGGCGGTCCTGCTGGCGGTTTCCCTGCTCGGCCATCCGGAGGGCGCCGTCGTTCCTCTGGCGAATTGGATCAGCATCGGCGAGCTGAACGCCCGCTGGGCCTTCCAGGTCGATAGCCTCTCGGTGACGATGATGCTGGTTGTCGCCGGGGTCGGGACTCTGATTCATATCTATTCCATCGGCTATATGCACGAGGATGTGCGCCTGAACGGCGACCCGGGCCGCTTCCGGCGTTTCTTCGTCTACCTGAACCTGTTCATCGCCGCCATGATGGTTCTGGTCAGCGCCGATAATTACCTGATGCTGTTCGTCGGCTGGGAGGGCGTCGGGTTGTGCTCGTACCTGCTGATCGGCTTCTGGTTCGAGAAGGGGGCGGACGGCATCGGCAACGCCATAGCCGCCAAGAAGGCCTTCGTCACCAACCGGATTGGCGATTTCGGCTTCTTGATCGCCTCCTTCATCCTGTTCTGGGCATTCAGGACTTTTAACTTCGAAGAAGTGTTTGCGGCGGCGCCACAGGTGGCTGCCGCCATGCCGGGCGCTATCCTGGCGATCACCCTGTTCATGCTGGTGGGCGTCACCGGCAAATCGGCGCAGATCCCGCTCTACGTCTGGTTACCGGATGCTATGGCTGGCCCGACACCCGTATCTGCCCTGATCCACGC
>DATDRQ010000081.1:0-3160 GCA_035291645.1 Anaerolineales bacterium | reverse complement strand
AAGAACGGCCCGCTGACCATCCTGCTGCTTGCCGCCATCCCCAACCCTTTCTTCGACCTCGCCGGTCTGGTCGCCGGCGCCCTGAAGATGCCCTACCTGCGATTCCTGTTGTGGTGCTGGCTCGGGCAGTTGATCAAGATGCTGCTATTTGCCTACCTGGGCAACACATCGCTTGGCAGGATCTTCGGAAACGGAACAGTCCCGGGTTTCCTGCTCTTCTAACTACTTCGCCGGAAGGCGAATCGCGGCACTAAAGATAGGAGTTTATTGGGGGCGGTTTCCGGACCACGTAGACTTGCGTGCAAGCAGGCTTGCGTGCAAGCACGCTTACATGCGAGCACAGATTCGAAGACCAGCGTATCAAGAAAGATACCAGATAAGGAGGATTCAGTGTCGAAGGACATTCAAGTAGAAGACTATCTTGACCAACATCTAGAGAGCAGTCTCGAAGAGCTGAAGCAGCTGTGCGCGCAACCCAGCGTCGCCGCCCAGAATTGGGGGCTGGTCGAGTGCGCCCGGCTGGTCGGCGAGATGCTGCGCCGGCGTGGTTTCTCGGTGGAAGTCATGGACACCGGCGGAGCACCGGTCGTGTTCGGAGAACGTAAAGGCCGCACAACTAAAACGCTCCTGTTTTACAACCATTACGACGTCCAACCGGCGGAGCCGCTGGAGTTATGGGAGTCCCCTCCCTTCGAGCCAACGCTGCGAGGTGGGAAACTCTACGCGCGCGGCGTCAGCGATGACAAGGGACATATCACCAGCCGGCTGCACGCCATCGATGCCCTGTTGGCGGCGGAGGGCGACCTGCCCTGCAATGTCAAGTTCATCATCGAAGGTGAAGAGGAAGTCAGCAGCGTTCACCTGCACGACTTCGTCGAGAACCACAGCCACCGACTGGCGGCGGACGCTTGTATTTGGGAGTTCGGCGGCGTGGATCACCGGGAAGTGCCCGTCCAGTACCTGGGTTTGCGCGGCATCTGCTACGTCGAGCTCTCGGTAATTACGGCGGACATCGATGCCCATTCCGGCCTAGGGGGATCGATCTTCCCGAACGCAGCCTGGCGGCTGGTCTGGGCGCTCAACACCCTCAAAGGTCCGGACGAACGCATTCGCCTGCCCGGGCACTACGACCGGGTGAAGCCGCCCACCGCGCGAGATCGCCAGCTGGTCCAGGCGCTGCCAGACGTAGCCGAGGAGTACCGCTCGCGTTACGGGGTGGATCACTTTCTACACGGATTGACTGGCGGCTCAGAACTGCACCTGGCAGAGGTGTTCGAGCCGACCTGCACGATCTGCGGGCTGTCCTCCGGCTATGAGGGGGAAGGCTCGAAGACGGTCCTCCCGGCGCGCGCCATGGCGAAAGTGGACTTTCGCCTGGTGCCCGACCAGATGCCGGAAGAAGTTCTGATCAATCTACGCACGCACCTGGATGCGGAAGGTTTTTCAGACATCGAGATTACCTATCTCGGAGGAGAACCTCCTGCCCGCACGGACCCCGACGACCCGTTCGTTCAGCTGGTCGTCAAGACCGCCGGACCGGTCTACGGAACGCCGATGGAGATCCGGCCGATGAATGGCGGCTCGGGCCCCAGCTACCCGTTCATCCACCACCTGAACCTGCCGGTAGCGACCGCAGGGGTGGGCTATCCGGGATCGCAGGCTCACGCCCCCAACGAAAACATGCGCATCGACCTATACTTAAAGGGTGCGCAGCACATCGCTCGCATCCTGAAGGCTTTTGGCGAATCATAGGGATCGATATCGGGTTATAACTCCCCCGTCCCTCAGACCGGCTATCTCTTTTTTAAGACGGCCGAACTGGGGGATTTTTTTATCTGGCTGACCATTTGCTGTCCCTCAGCCCGCACCCGCTCCCAGGCAGCCTCGACTAAATCCAGCTCACCCTGCGTTTCGGGCAGTTCGCCGTATCGGACACGTATGTATGCGTGAGTTATGAGAGCCAAATCCTTTTCCAGAGCAGGGAAGAGCTCACCCAAAGCAGGCAAAAACTCAAGCGGGGTGATCGCCGGAGGTCGGGGCTTCCCGAGGCGCTCAGCCATCTGCATCAGCAGTGCGTAAATCCTCCGAATGCGGGCGGCGGCGAGCAGGTGCAGCCCGGGCCGGATGCTGGTTAGACCCGACAGGCTATCCGCCAGTTTCCGCAAGCGGTTTTGAAGCGCATCCTTAAGCAACCGCAACAAATCCGCGTTGCTCAGCGATTCGCGTTCTTCCCCCCTTTCCTCCGCCTCTCGCAGCGCCCATCGAAACAATCCGGTGATGACCAGGAAAGCGATGAATATCAGGATGCCCCACAAGAACAACGGCTTGAGCCGGGGACCCCAGTTAAAAATTCCGATCCGGTCCATCAGGTTTAAAAGATCGCTGGCTAGACCGGCAAAAGCTGCCCGGAGTTCCTCTATGGCTCTCAGGGTATTGCGCAAGAAAGCCGAATCTGGGCGGATCCCTTGGATGATCGTCTGCATCAGGTAAATAGCCGGGCTGATCACTGCAACCATGATCAAGCCGATCATTCCTAACAGCAAGCTGCCGATCTGCTCCAGGATGTGGAGCCGGGTGCTGAAGATCCAGGCGATCACCGAAGCTAACGCTACAATCACTGTTGTTCCAATCAGAACACCCAGGAACCAGTTGCGGTCGAATGGGACGCGCACCCCCCCGCGCAGGCTGCTGATTACCGAGATACGCGCCGCGCCCATCGCCAGGAGACCCACCAAAAAGAACAGGTATAAGAACACGCCCGGGTCTTCCCCTGTAATGATGGTATTAAAGAAGATGTAGCCCAGGAACATGAAAAGCCCGACTACGAAACTCCGCCGCACAGTTGCCGGTTCAATATACTCCTGGGCATGGCTCACCCCTCGCCAGGCTACGACCAACACGAGCAGGCCGACCAGAAATTCGTCAGGGATCAACCCGGCGCCTGTGTTTAATTCCGAAAACGGTCTGCGCAGCCAATCCTCGAATCCGACTTCCTCCCGGCTGTACAGAAGGAAACGGATCGCCAGCCAGATGTCGAGGATGATCAGTCCGATCAAGAACACTCGCCGCAGGTCAAACCGTAAATTTACCAGGTTGAACAAGCGGACTACCCAGTGTACTGAGAACAGCACACCTCCGAAAACAAGGAAAACCAGCTGGG
>DATDRQ010000080.1:0-5021 GCA_035291645.1 Anaerolineales bacterium | reverse complement strand
CACCGGCAAGGGGTTGATCCCGGCGTCCGGGATGGTATCCCAGCGTCCCTCGAAGTTCACCAGCGGCTGGGTCCACAGCCGGCGCAGCAGGGTCACCTGTTCCTCGATGCGCCGGCCGCGGCTGTGGAAATCCTGGCCCAGGGCGGCGTACTCAACCTCGTTCCAGCCCAGGCCGACGCCCACTCTTAACCGCCCGCTGCTGAGCACGTCCAGCGTGGCAGCCTGCTTGGCGACCAGGGCGGTCTGGCGCTGTGGGAGGATTATGATGCCGGTGGCGAATCCCAGTGTATTCGTGACCCCGGCCATGTAACTAAACAGGACGAACGGCTCGTGGAAAGGGGTCTGGTAAGTGTAGGGACCTTTCCAGCCGCCCGGACGGTCCGGGTTGGCGCCCAGGACGTGGTCGAACGCCAGGACGTGCGAAAACCCTAGACCTTCGGCCATCTGGGCGTAGTCCCGGATAGCGGCCGGGTCGTCGCCGAACTCGGTCTGCGGGTAAACCAATCCGATTTCCATCGTGTTTAACCTTCTTTTCTAGAGCGCCAGATGCGCACCTGCTCTTCGTGTTCGGTTTCGTGGGCAAAGCTATCCTCGGCGATCCATTTCCACAGCGCCTGATCGCCCAGCCAGGAGTAAAACTTCAAGTCCTCGAAGGCCTGCTCGGGAAGCTGCTCGACCCGCCGGATGGTCTGGTTGCGCACTCCGTGAAAATCTTCGAGCACCGCTTGCAGAGGCCGGTCATGCGATTCTCGGTACCAACGCTCGTTCAACTCATCCACCGGGGATGGCGAGAAGTGAGCGGAAGTGGGGGTGCGTTTGTTCCTGGCCTGCCAGAGCAGCTTGACCAGCTCGGCTTCCCAGCGGGTAAGATGAACCAGGATATCTTTCACCGACCATTCGCCAACAACTCCTGGTTCCTCCATCGCCTCTTCTGGCAGCCCTTCGATGGCGTCCAGGAATTTCTCCCGGCTTTCCTCGAGGGCGGATAAGACTTCTGATTTATTCATCTCACTGCGCTCCACATATACTCGCCATCCCTGCTGGAATTGACTTCCCCCTTTAATGAATCAGCCCGCCTTACGTTGTAACATCCCCCTGGCCTTCGCCAGGATGCCCTTCTCGCTTTCGAAGGTCAGCATGGCCTCGGCCTGCTGGATGTCCACCCAGCGGGCTTCGTTCACTTCCTGGTCATGGTCTCGTATATCCCCGCTCAGGTAGCGGAGCAGGAAAAAGTGAACGTACTTGTGGATGCGCACCGGGCTTGACCGGTCCCTGTAATTGAACCAGTACTCGATCTTGTCGATCGGCTGGACCAACTCGGTCTGCAGGCCGGTCTCCTCACGCACTTCCCGGATGGCGGTTTCCTCATTGGATTCGCCTTTACCCACCGTGCCTTTGGGCAGCTGCCAGCGCTCTTCTTGACCCACGGAGATCAGGGCAACCTGAAGGCTGCCATCCAGCTCCCGGTAGGCCACACCACCGGCGGAGACCTGCGTTTTGGTCGGATGAGTGCCCATACTGGTTCACGAACGCCCCCGTCTCGGCCGGTGATGCCGGCCGGTGGATTCGATTATACACCCACAGCGGACAGCCATCAGCGGTTGAGCGGCGGCCCATGATCGCCGGCTAAAGCCTCGCCTCCAGCCAGTTTACCGGAGTCCAGGCTTTAGCCGGTTGGCGCTTTCCGGCTGAAGCCTCGCCTCTGACGATACCCGTTTGCCGAGTGGACAGCATAGACTTGCGCCGAGTATAAGGCCGCATTCTAGCCGAGCGCCTGCAGCTGGGCGCGCAGTTTGGCGGCCGTCTCCTGATAGCCGGCCAGTTTCTCGCGCTCCTTCTGGACCACGGCGGCCGGGGCCTTCTCTGCGAACGGGCTGGATAGCAGGGTTTCCAGCCTCTCGATCTGGGCGCCCACTTCGGCCTGGTCCTTCTCCAGGCGGGCGCGCTCCTCGCCGGCCTCGACCAGCCCGGACAGCGGCAGGTAGACTTCCACCGGGCCGACCACCAGAGTGATGTGACCCTCCGGCTTGGGGAAGGCGGTCCCACCGTGCGGGACGATGGAGAGCAACTCTGCATCCAGGCGCGCCAGGGTAGCCAGATTAGCTTTCTCCTCCTCCAGCATCTCTGCAATCTCTGGCGGGCAGACCAGGATGGCCGGGAGGCGCTGGCCGGGCCTGACGTTCTTCTCGGCGCGCAGGTTGCGGATTGCCCGCACGATGTCCTGCAGCAGGGTGAAGCGGACCAAGCTGTCCGCATCCTGGGCCACTTCCGGCTCCGGTTGGGGCCAGCGGGCCACGATCAGCGCTTCCTCCCAGGCGCCGGGCATCGGGAGCAGCCGGTCGGAGTGGGCCTGGGCGGCGCGCTTCAGGTGCCCCCAGATCTCCTCCGTCACGAAGGGGGTGAAGGGGTGCAGCATGCGCAAGACGCCGTCGAAGATGCGCACCAGGCGGTCGACGGTGTAGAAAGCCCGGTCGCCGCCCTGCCCCACCTGCTGCTTGGCGATCTCTAAATACCAATCGGCGAAATCGCCCCAGAAGAAGTCGTAGATCTGCCGCCCGGCCTCGCCGTACATGTAGTTCTGGAAGAGCTGCTCGACTGAGCGGGTGAGCTGCTTGAAGCGGGCCCATATCCAGGCGTCCGCCAGGGTGTACTCCGGCTCGCTCTGCGGGGCAGCCGGAGCCTGCGGGATGGCGCCAGTGATCAAGCGGGCGGCGTTCCACAGCTTGTTGGCGAAGTTACGGTTAGCCACCACCTTCTTGAGGCTGACGTTGGTGTCATGCCCGGGCGTCGAACCGACCAGCAGGGTGAAGCGCAAGGCATCCGTGCCCAGCTCGTCCATCACCTCCAGCGGGTCGATCACGTTGCCGGTTGTCTTGCTCATCTTGCGACTCTGCTCGTCGCGGATCAGCCCGTGCAGGTAGACGGTGTGGAAGGGAACCTGTCCGGTAAACTCCAACCCGAACATGATCATGCGCGCCACCCAGAAGAACAGGATGTCGTAGCCGGTCTCCATGACCGAGGTGGGGTAGAAGTATCTGACGTCGGGCGTGTCCTCGGGCCAGCCGAGGGTGGAGAAGGGCCACAGGCCGGACGAGAACCAGGTGTCCAGTACATCCGGGTCCTGCTCAAGCCGGCTGCCCCCGCACTTGGGGCAAATGTCGGGATCTTCACGGGCGGCGAACATCTTGCCGCACTCCTGGCAGTACCAGACCGGGATACGGTGCCCCCACCACAGCTGGCGCGAGATGCACCAGTCCTGGATGTTCTCCAGCCAGTTATAGTAGACCTTGGTGAAGTGCTCGGGGATGATGCGCACCCGCCCGTCGCGCACCGCACCCAGGGCGGCCTCCGCCAGCGGGGCGATGCGCACGAACCACTGGGTGGAGATCATCGGCTCGACGATCTCGCCGCCGCGCTGCGAGCGCGGCACGCTGAGCGTGTAGGGCTGCTCCTTGATCACCAGCCCGGCGGCGCGCATGTCCTGCCAGAGGTTGGAGCGCGCCTCGAAGCGATCCTGCCCGGCGTAGGGACCGCCCGCCCCGGTGACTCGGGCGGCTTCGTCCAGCACCGAGATGACCGGCAGCCCGTGGCGCTGGCCGATGGCGTAGTCGTTCGGGTCGTGGCCGGGTGTGATCTTGAGGGCGCCGGTGCCGAACTCCCGGTCGACGTACTCGTCGGGGATCACCGGGATGCGCCGCCCCAGCACCGGCACCAGCACCTCTCGCCCGACGTAACGGCTGAAGCGCGGGTCCTCCGGGTGGACGGCGACGGCGGTGTCGCCCAGGATGGTCTCCGGGCGCGTGGTGGCGACCGGGATGAACTCGCCCTCTGAAGCGGCCAGCATGTACTTGAAGTAGTAGAGCGTGCCCGGCTCCTCGGAGTACTCCACCTCCAGGTCGGAGACGGCCGTCTTCAGGCCGGGCGACCAGTTGATCAGGCGCGGCCCGCGGTAGATCAGCCCTTTCTCGAACAGGCGCACGAAGGCCTCCCGCACCGCCCGCGACAGCCCCTCGTCCAGGGTGAAGCGCTCGCGCTCCCAATCGCAGGAGGCGCCCAGGCGGCGGATCTGGTCGGCGATGATCCCGCCGTACTTCTCCTTCCAGGCCCAGGTGCGTTTCAGGAACTCCTCCCGCCCGATCTGCTCGCGGGTGCAGCCCTCCTTCGCCAGGGCCTTCTCGATCTGGAGCTGGGTGGCGATGCCGGCGTGGTCGCTGCCGGGCACCCACAGCGCCGGGACGCCCTTCATGCGCTGGTAACGGATCATCAGGTCTTCCATGGCGACGAACATGGCGTGGCCCAGGTGCAGCTCGCCGGTCACGTTGGGCGGGGGGATGGCGATCACGAAAGGCTCGACCGCCGGGTCGAAGCCCGGCCGGCGCGGGTCGTTCCAGGGCTTGAAGTAGCCGTGCTGCTCCCACCAGGCGTAGATGCGTCGCTCGGTGGCGTGGAAGTCGTAGGTCTTGGGCAGGGTATGGTCGGGCATGGGTCCTCCTATAACAATCGGTTATCACCGAGTGGCCTTCGGGCAGGCAACCCGGGGCTTTAAAACAAAACTCCCTTCGCCCGTGAGGACGAAAGGAAGGCCTTCCGCGGTACCACCTCGCTTCGCCGGGCGCAACGGCTCCGGCGCTCTCATCACCCCGCCAAACAGCGGGGCTTCGCGCTAACGGGCTGCCCGTGCCGGTCTACTGGCGGAATTATGTCTGGCCTGGCCTCCGCAGCCCGCGTCCGGGTTCAGAGACCCTCATCTCAATTATGAGATATGAGACAAGAAAAAAATTTCCGCGTTCTTCGGCAGATGCTCCGGGCGACCTTCGGCGGTGGGCGGCTGCGGGTGGCTCTCAGCCGGCGGCCAATCCTTCTCTGTCAGCGCCTACGATGCCTACTCCTCCCAGAGAGAGCGTGAATATGCAGTTGATGTTGATTGTGATGATTATAGCGATATTTTGGATGCGAGTCAACGGGCAGTTTGGGGGATTTTTCCCGGAAAATAACTTCATGAAAACCGTCGTCATCGAGAA
>DATDRQ010000079.1:0-8067 GCA_035291645.1 Anaerolineales bacterium | reverse complement strand
AAGGACGCCCTTTCCATAGAACACGCTCGCCGAGATCGTCTACCTCGTCTTCCGTGGTGGTCAAGGGCATCTCTTCCCCCATGATGGAGTCCATGGTCACCATGACGCCATCTGCAATCTTGCTGACCAATTTTTCCTGCTGGTCCTGTGGTATGGAAGACAGATCGACACCGCTTTGGGCGATGGCCTGCCAGATACTGCCGATTACCTGGGCACGGAGTTTATCGATAGACATGGACGCCTCCTTAGTTGGGGTTATTCTAAAATTATCTTCGGTCTGAACAGCAGCGCCACACTCATGTGCTGGGGCTGGATGGCTCGCGGCAAGCCAGGCCTGCGATGGTGCGGGCTAGCATGAGGATTCTGAATTCGATGATACAACAGATTTGACCCAAGTACAAGCAGGCCAGGTTCGTTCCAATCCAAAACGAAAACCTTCCCTTGCTTAACCAGAACATCTGTGCTATATTCCCTCTCGATATGAGGATCTTCAAATCATGGCGCCCGGTCTGGAGATCGAGCCTGACATTCTTGGTCCGGCAACTTCCCCCGTACTGGCGAAGCATTCCGGAGTCCAGGCTTCGACCGTTTTCTAATCGCTAACTGCTGACCGCTCGTCTTCGTTCCTCTAAATTTCGCATGCGTTTTTAACAATTTAATACTCACCGCAAATAAAAAACTCGTCTCATATCTCACAATTCCCCTGCCGAACCTTTAATCCTGACCCCTCACCCTGAAGACCGAGAGGGGCGGCCGGTAGGGACCGCCCCTCCAATACGGATGGTCCTTGACAACAGACTCAATTCAACATTAATTTCGGACGGTACTGCAGCGCCTCGGCCAGGTGCTGGGGCTGGATGTGTTCGCTGCAGGCCAGGTCGGCGATGGTGCGGGCCAGCTTGAGGATGCGGTGGTAGGCGCGGGCGGACAGCTGCAGCTGGGACATAGCCGTGCGCATCAGCGCCAGGCCGCGCTCGTCCAGCTGGCAGATTCGGCGCACGTCGGCGGGCTGCATGTCAGCGTTACAGGTGATTTGTAAGAGCGATACGACCTGCGGCCGGCCGGCTGGCTGCTGGCCCCCGGTTGGATGATTCGCCCCTAGCGTAAAGCGTTGCCTTTGGATTTGCCGGGCGGCCTCGACGCGCGCCTGGATGGCGAAAGAGGGTTCTCCCAGGCGGCTGTCGCTGAGCTTGTCGTAGTCGACGCGCGGCACCTCCAGGTGAATGTCGATGCGGTCCAGCAGCGGGCCGGAGATGCGCTTCTGGTACTTGGTGACGGTGGCGTAGGCGCAGGTGCAGGGCTTCACCGGGTCGCCGAAGTAGCCGCACGGGCAGGGGTTCATGGCGGCGATCAGCTGGAAGCTGGCGGGGAAGGTCAGCGAGCCCTGCGCCCGGCTGATGGTGACCACCTTGTCCTCGATCGGCTGGCGCAGCACTTCCAGCACGCGCGGGCCGAACTCGGGCAGCTCGTCCAGGAAGAGCACGCCGCGGTGGGCGAGGGAGATCTCGCCGGGGTGGGGCCAGTTGCCGCCGCCGACCAGCCCGGCGTGCGAGATGGTGTGGTGCGGGGAGCGGTAAGGCCGGCTGCGGATCAGCGGCACGTCCGCGGGCAGCTGGTCGGCGACCGAATACACACGCGTGACGTCCAAAGCTTCTTCGATAGTCATGCGCGGCAGGATGCCGGGCATGGCGCGCGCCAGCAGCGTCTTCCCCGCTCCAGGCGGGCCGATCATTAAAACATTATGCCCCCCGGCGGCGGCTACTTCCAGGGCGCGCTTGGCGTGCTCCTGGCCTTTGACGTCGCAGAAGTCGGCCTGGGCGATCAGCGGCACTTCTTCCGGCAGGACCGGGGGTTGGGGGGGCAGGGGCTGCTGGTTGGTGAGGTGGTCGCACAGGGCAGCCAGCGAAGGCACCGGGATGACCTCCAGGTCCGGGATCAGGGCGGCCTCGCCGGCGTCCACCTGGGGGACGAGGACGCGCTGGTAACCCTCCTGGCGGGCGACGGCAGCCATGGGCAGGATGCCGCGCACGTGGCGCACACCCCCATCCAGTGAGAGCTCCCCGATGATCAGCGCCCCCTCCAGGCAGGCTGGGGGCAATTGATGGGTGGAGATCAGCACGCCCAGGGCGATCGGCAAATCGTAGGCCGGGCCTTCCTTGCGGACGGAGGCCGGCGCCAGGTTGACGATCATGCGCCGGCGGGGGAAGGAGCGCCCGGCATTCTTGACCGCCATCTGGACGCGCTCGCGGCTCTCCTGGACTGCCGCATCCGGCAGTCCGACGATGGTGATCCCGGGGAGTCCATCCCCGGTATCTACCTCGACCTCGACGATGACGCCGTCCAAACCGATCACGGCGCAGGAATAGACGCGTGCCAGCATGAGCTAAGTGTAGGGCCGATAAGTGGAAATGTCAAATCCGGCGTAACGAGCTTCTGAATACACAGTGAACCGGGGTCAGTCCTTTGTGCATTGCATGGACAACCTAAGTTTCGCCAGCTGGTCTTCCTCCAAAGGCGGTATTTCCAGGTCCCGCTCCAGGTTCTCCCATAGATAGCACAGCTGGCTGGCATATCTTGTGTTCTTCTCGTAGGCCTTGCGGGTGTGGTCCAGCGCCTCCACCCACTGTCCGGTGCGGGCATAGGCCTCGATCCATGGCAACCGCTCGTGCGGGTTGGCCGGTTTCAGGCCCTGCGCCTGCGCCTGTTCGGCCAGTTCGACCACCCGCTGCCACTCCCCTTGCTGGCGGGCGAGCTCTGATTTTTGGTAGAAATAGCACCAGGTTTGGGAGGGCTCTTTCCCGAAAATCCCGGCGGGAGGATCTACCGCCGAGCCAGGCTCCTCGTCGATCAACGCCAGGTTCGAGATCGGGAGGACGTCTTCGAGCATTTCGGGGATGTCCGGGTTATAACGGTCCTCGGGAGAGAGCACCCACAGGCAGCGCTCCCCATCCGGCTCGTAGAAGATCGCCAGGCTGTCACGGCTATCCCCAGTAAAACGGAAGTTTCGGAATGAGAAATCCAGTGCTTTCCCGGCGACCAGTTCCGGGATGCCCTGCGGCCCGATGTGGAAGGGCAGCTCGACGAACCAGTAAGCCAGGCCGGGGGATCCGGTGGGTTGGGGGTAGAGCAGGTTAATCGCAAAGGTGGTCGAATAGCGACCCACATATAGGAATAGTTCGTCTGCGGAGAGAAGCGCGGTGCCGGGCTGCAAAGCGGGCGCCCGCCAGTACAGCTGCCAATAGAAGGCGTGCTGCTTCTGCCAGGATTGGACGTAGGTGACCGTCGAGCGCAGGTGGAAAGCAATTGCCAGGCCGGCCAGTGTTCCGACCAGGATAATCTTGGGCAGGCGGCGCGGCGTCAGCCAGTCCAGCAGGCCGACGAGCAGGAGGCTGGCTCCAAACATGGCTGCCAGGCCGAAGCGGCTGCCGTACAGGCCGTTCAAGGCCTGGCGGTCGGTCAACCAGACGGGCAGCGATCCGAGCAATACTGCCACGAATCCCAGAGCGATGGTCTGGCGGTGCCAGTTCTGATCGTTAACAGGAGCAGATCCATCCTCCCCGTCTGTTCTATTCAGGAAGACGATGACCAGGATCGCTGCGATCAGACCGAGAATTGTGGATGAGAGGTACAGCCGGTCTGTGAGATCGAACTCGGCCGGGTTCAGGGCGTAATGCCAGGCGCTGAACAAGTCGAACAGGTATTCCTGAGCGGCCATCTGGAACAACCGCAGTGCGGCGGGCAATGGGGTCTCGAAAAAGCTGAAGAGAAGCACCGGGCGGTTGGGGTCTTCGCCGTAGGTCTCCAGGAAGAATAGACGCCAGATTATTGCTCCGCTGAAGAGCAGGAGATAGGGAGTCCAGCGCTGCATTACCCGGCGCACGCGTTCCCGGGAGGGGATTTGCTGTTCCGAAACCACGATCCAGAGCAACAGGGGTCGCAGCAGCTCCAACCCGGTGAAGTACTCCATGGTGAACATGTGCACGCTGGAGGCAACCAGGGCTGCGATCGTCAGGGGGAGCGCCCGCCCAGGCTGGCGAATCGAGACCAGCATCAGGCCAACCGAGAGGAAGTAGAGCGAGTAGCTGATCCAGTGCTGGCTGAAGGCGACCGCCACAGGCTGCTGGGTAAAGATCGGGTAGACGGCAAACAGGAAGGCCATCCAGGTGACTTCGCTTTTGCGAGCGGGCCACAGCAGCCGCAAACTCCACCACATGCCTAAAACGGTCGACCACTTTAACAACAGAGTAAAAGTGTGCCAGAGTAGCTGATTCGATCCTAACAGAGGTCCGGCAATAACATACGTCCAGGCCGAGAATGGGCGATCGTATTTGTAGAAATTCCAGAAAGCATCGACGCCCAAGATACGCATCGTGGCGATCACCGGCCAGTCATCCCAATAAAAACCCAGCCAGGGGATCAGCAGGCCGAAGCCCAGAACACATAAGATCAAGAGAGCGAGGGGAACGATCCAGGTCTGGAAGCGGGTTCGCAATTTGGATCAGGAAAGAAAGTGGGATTTGGGGAACGTTCGCCCGATGAGTTGCGGGAGGTTATGGAAAGAAACGGATTGCTGACGCCTTTGCCACGCTCCTCTGCGGGTATAAAATTTGTCTTCTTCCTCCTTGAGTACCTAATGTATCAGGCAACCGGATTCGAGTCAAGCCAGAACCATGAATGCAGGATATTTCCTCCCGGCTTTTCCCGAATTTCTCCTGGGATTTCTTCCCTATCTCTTTGATCAATTCACAATTCGGTAAGGTCTACCTGGTTTTGGTATATCCGAAATATAATCTCTCTGGCGGTGGAAAGGAGCATTCATCTTGAGCGAAAAGATCGAGTTCACCAGGAATTATTCAGATCAGAGCACCGAACAGGGCTTCCAGTTCGAGTTCTACTGCGACCGTTGCGAGTCTGGCTTCCGCAACCGCTTCCAGCCGTTCGCGCTGGGCACCGTCTCCAACGCACTGGGCGCGGCCGGCAGCCTGTTTGGCGGGCTGTTTAACCAGGCTGCCGATCTCGGCGAGCGGGCGCGCTCGGCGACCTGGGAGAAAGCCCACGATGAGGCCTTCGCAAAAGCGGCGGCGGAGATAAAACCCGATTTTGTCCAGTGCCCGCGCTGCTCCAACTGGGTGTGCCGGAAGAATTGCTGGAACACGCAACGCGGCCTGTGCAAAGAGTGCGCGCCGGACATGGGGGTGGAGATGGCGGCCGCGCAGTCCAGCCGCACCGTGGAGGAGATTTGGGCGCATTCAAAGATGGCCGAAGAGGACCGCGAGATGCTCAAGACCGAGAGCTGGCGGGCAGGCGTGCGGGCGACCTGCCCGAGCTGCAACGCCCCCCTGGCGAGCAACGTCAAGTTCTGTCCCGAGTGTGGCGCGAAGATCCAGCCGGCGACCTTTTGCACCGAGTGCGGGGGAAAGCTGCAGCCCGGGGCTAAATTCTGCCCGGAATGCGGCTCCAAGGCCGGGACTCAAACAGCCGGTCAATAAACAGCCTTTCACGACTTCGCCAGCACGATTACCTGGTCGTCCGCCTGGAGCACGAATTCGACGGATTTGGCCGGGTTGAGGATAGTTTTATCAACGGAGCCGTTTTGCTTGTTGCGATCCACCAGGCGGTATCCGAGCGCAACTTCATTATTCTGCCTGGCCGCTTCGATGAGCGTATAGAAGTTGGTTTTTGCCCCAGGGTTGACGTAATGGCGAGCCGGCCTCAAATACACCTCCACGCCTTCCGGATTGAAGAGATCGTCGTAAACCATGCACAGGCCGCGGGTCTCAGCTACCTGAGCCATGAGCAAGCTGATCATCCGGTCGCTGATGATGAAGTCATCCGCCCGGGCGGAGGTAGCCAATTTCCGGTTACGCAGGTCGAGCATCTCGGTCACGATCGAGAACTGCAGGTGTGCTGTATCGGCGATATCGCGCAGGTGTAGCAGGGTAATCAAGGTGCGTGCGTCTGCCTCCTGGACGGCCAGCTTTTCCGAATAAGCCAGCAGGACGACGTGTTGGAAATGTTCAAGCTCCAGGCTATCCAGGAGCTGGCGGTCGGAGGTATCGTCCGGCTGGAAGGTGAATTCGAGATTGGATAAATCCGTGCAGCCTTCCATCGTAGCGATTGCTGTTAATGAAGGATCGGCGACGACCCGGACAGTCGAGCCAGGGGGAACGTACCGATCTAGTTCCTTCAGGATAGAAAATCCGCGCAGGTTCCAGCCCAGGATCAGGGTGCTCTCTGGGCGCGGCGACTCCCGAGCAACGGAGAAAATCGGATCCTTGTAAATCACCGGCTGATAATGCTGCCCGAAGGTGATGCTGCTGTCGTCCTGGGCAACGACGATCAACTCATCGCCCGGGCAGATCACAGACTCCATGTCGGGGCCAAGGATGGGTTTCTGCCCTGCCGGGCGCAGCCCGATCACGCTGACCTGTTCGGAAGCCAGCAACGCCTCACCGAACGTTTTTCCCACCAGCAAAGGCTCGGCGTGCAGGTAGATCTCGCTGTCACTGTAATCGAATAGATCGCTGTAGACCGCGGATAATCCTGGCTGGAGGGCTGTCTGGGCGATCATGCGCGCGATCACATCGCCCTGCTGGATCCACTCGACCTCATCCTTCCCCAGGACCCGGGCAATTTCTGTATTCCTCGGATCGCGCACAGTGGCGACAATTCGGTAGGGTTCCGCCCGGCGTTTAGGATGGTTCAGGATCGCCAGGACGACTTTGATGACTTCCGCATCCGGATTCGTGCTATCCGCAGGCAGCACGATGATGTTCCTGGAGGTGTTGATGCTCACCAGATCCAGGTTGGTCATTTCCAACGGGCTCCCGGTGCGGCAAACAATGCGCACGCGCCCGGTCTTGCCAACCTTGTGCCTGATCTCATCTTCCATGACGGATTTTTCCAACGAACCGAGGACCACGATACACTGCCTCGGCTGTTCGGCGTGGGCGCGAATCAGTTCGGAGAGGATGGTGAAGATCCGCTCCGACCAGCCAAGAATCACGGTGTGGTTGGTCTCGATGACCCGGGTGCGCCCGCGCTTGAGCTCCTCCAGCCTGGTTTGCATTCCACTGGTCAGGGAGCCGATAACGATGCTGGCAAAGAACAGGTTGAACAACAACACCCCCAGCATCAGGAAGCGAAACATCCAGAGAGATTCACGCCCGCCAATCGAATCGCCTGCGATGGTATGCAGAAATCCCACCCATAGGGCTTCGGGAAAGCTATAAGCGGGCTCATCTCCCGGCGCCAGGCCGGTCAGGAACAGCACAAGCCCGACGATAAAAATGAGCAGAATCGATAATACGCCTAGCCATAAGATCAGCACGCTGGGGTGCCTGGAAAACTGCTGGTCGATCCGATAGCGCAGGCGGGTTGTCCAACCGGCCTTCTGTGGTGGTATGGTTTGGGTCATTAGCTTTTATCCAGGTTGAGTATTTTCGCTTGTTAGGGTATGAAATAAAAAAAATCCGCGCCCGGTTGGCAGGCGTAGATTCTGTTCCAATGAATGGATGAATAGTTGCTTGTATTTCCCTCCCGTGGAATTCATCCAACAGATTGTTTATTGACTAAGGAAAACTTTGCCGTTTTTCGTAAGCAGTAGAATTATAGCATTAGTTGAATGTTTATGGACCTAAGTGCTCTTTTAAATCCACTTTACCGGAGCGATCTGTGCCCTGATCCGCTAGCCCTCACCTGGTGCTGTGGAGGTATTGAAATGGATCGCACGGTGAGTGCCATCGCAGAAGGGTTTGTTGGCGGATTGTCCGCAGCGGCAGAGTGCGGCGCGCGGCAATTCGTGGACTGTCCCGTCCTGGTCGACGATGTGCAGGTTGCCGCGCAGGTAGAGCGGGCCGTTAGGGCGGGCCTCGATGGTCGCCTGCTCGGGCAGCGGCTCCTGAGGTCCTCCATCCGAACGGCGGAAGCGCAGCGCGCCGGTCGGGCACTGCATGATCGTGGCGGCAATCTCTCCGGCGCTGGCGGCGTCCACCATCACCCAAGGCCGGCGATTTCTGTCGAAGACCTGCGGCAGTCCTCTCAGACAATAGGCGGCGTGGATGCACA
>DATDRQ010000078.1:0-9245 GCA_035291645.1 Anaerolineales bacterium | reverse complement strand
ATCTCCATCTTCAACCGCGGCATGCAGCCGGCTGAGATTCACGTCCTCCCGACGCTGTGGTTCCGCAATACCTGGTCCTGGGCCAGCGGCGCTCCCCGCCCGCTGCTCAAACAGGTAAAAGGCCCGGCTGGGGTCAGCGCCGTGGCTGCCAGCCATCCCGATCTGGGAGAGCGCACCCTGTACTGCCAGTCCGGACCGGATGGCAAGGCCGTCCCGCTGCTCTTCACCGAGAACGAGACCAACACCGAGCGGATCTTCGGCGCGCCCAACGCCAGCCCGTACGTCAAGGACGCCTTCCACAACTTCATCATCCACGGGCAGAGTGGGGCGGTCAACCCGCAGGGGCAGGGCAGCAAGTCCGCCCCGTACTACCGGCTGGTCGTCTCTCCGGGCGAACACGAGACGATCCGCCTGCGCCTGACCGAAGTCGCCCCGCATGCCCTGAAGGCGGCTTACCCCGGCTCGGGCGGCGACCCGTTCGGCGATTTCGACGGGGTGCTGGCGGAGCGCAAACGCGAGGCGGACGAGTTCTACGACTACATCTCGCCCGATTCCCTCTCCCGCGACCAGGCCAGCGTGCTGCGCCAGGCGCTGGCGGGCATGTTGTGGAGCAAGCAGTACTACTACTACGACCTGGACCGCTGGCTGGTCGAGCGCGGCGCGGACCCGCTCTCCCCCGGCCAGCGCGAAGCCCCGCGCAACTCCCAGTGGTACCACATGGTCAACGCCGATGTCATCTCCATGCCCGACAAGTGGGAGTACCCCTGGTACGCCGCCTGGGACCTGGCCTTCCATACCGTCGCGCTGCTGATGGTGGACCCGGACTTCGCCAAGGAGCAGCTCGCCCTGATGTTGAGAGAGGACTACCTGCACCCCAACGGGCAGATTCCGGCCTACGAGTGGAACTTCGGCGACGTAAACCCGCCGGTGCACGCCTGGGCGACGGTCTTCACCTACCTGACCGAGCAGCAGCTTTCCGGGCAGGGTGATCTCAAGTTCCTGGAGCACGCCTTCCACAAGCTGGCGCTCAACTTCACCTGGTGGATCAACCGCAAGGACCTGACCGGGAAGAACGTCTTCCAGGGCGGCTTCCTGGGACTGGACAACATCGGCGTTTTCGACCGCAGCGCGCCCCTGCCGACCGGCGGGCACCTGGAACAGGCCGACGGCACCGCCTGGATGGTGTTCTATTCCCAGATGATGCTGCAGATCGCCATCGAGCTGGCGCTGCACGACCCGGTCTACGAGGATATGGCCATCAAGTTCTACGAGCACTTCCTATACATCGCGGCAGCCATGGACCGCATCGGCGATAATGAAGACGAGATGTGGGACGAGCAAGACGGCTTCTACTACGACCTGCTGCGGCTGCCCGACGGCACCTGCCAGCGATTGAAGGTGCGCTCGATGGTCGGCCTGCTGCCGCTGTGCGCGGCGACCGTATTCCCCAGCGACAGCCTGCCCAAGCTGCCGCGCTTCCTGGAGCGCGCCCGCTGGATCCGCGAAAACCGCCCCGGGCTGATGGCGAACATCCACGACACCCGCACGGCAGGCTATAACGACCGGCGCCTGCTCTCCCCGCTCAACGATACCAAGCTGCGCCGCGTGCTGGCATACATGCTGGACGAGAACGAATTCCTCAGCCCGTATGGCATCCGGGCCCTGTCGCGCGACCACCTGGAGCATCCCTTCGTTCTAAACCTGGGTGGGAGCGAGTACCGGGTGGAATACCTGCCGGCCGAATCGAACAGCGGCATGTTCGGCGGCAACTCGAACTGGCGCGGCCCGATCTGGATGCCGATGAACGCCCTGCTGGTGCGCGCCTTGCTGCAACTGTACACCTACTACGGGGACAGCTTCCAGATCGAGTGCCCGACCGGATCGGGGAACCAGATGAACCTGTACCAGGTGGCTGAGGAGATCGCCAATCGCCTGGCGGGCATCTTCCTGCGCGGCGCAGACGGGCGAAGGCCGGTCTTCGGCGGGGCCGAGAAGTTGCAGACCGACCCGCACTGGCGAGACTATATCCTGTTCTACGAGTACTTCCACGGCGATAACGGCGCCGGGCTGGGCGCCAGCCACCAGACCGGCTGGACCGGGCTGATCGCCCGCCTGCTGCAGCTTTTTGCCGGGACAGACGCCGGGCAGATGCTGCAAAGCGGTGTCCGCTCTTCGATCGACATCCACGACTGAAATCCGGCATGCCTGAACCACGCTACCCCGTTCTTTACCAGGCCAACACGCGCATCTGGCTGAACAATCTCTCCCGCCAGCTGGGGCGCGCCTCCACGCTGGAGGATATCCCCGACGGCGAGCTGGACCGCCTGGCGGGGCTGGGTTTCGACTGGCTGTACCTGCTGGGTGCCTGGACGACCGGCAAGGCAGGGCGGCAGGTGTCGCGCAGCAACCCGGAATGGCGCGCCGAATTCCAGCGTATACTGCCGGATTTAAATGAGGAAGACATCTGCGGTTCGTGCTTTGCGGTGAAGGCCTACCGCGTGCACCCAGCCCTGGGCGGGAACGCAGCCCTGGAGCGCCTGCGAGAGCGGCTGCGCCCACGCGGCCTGCGCCTGATGCTCGATTTCGTCCCCAACCACACCGCCCCCGACCATCCCTGGGCGAAGTCCCACCCGGACTACTACGTCCAGGGCGCGCCCGAGGACCTGGCGCGGGCACCGGGTAATTACACTCGCCTGTGGTCGGGGCAGGAGGAGCGCATCCTGGCCTACGGGCGCGATCCGTACTTCCCCGGCTGGCCGGACACGCTGCAGCTCAACTACGCCAATCCCGGCTTACACCAGGCGATGATCAAGGAGCTGCGCAAGGCCGCCCGGCTGTGCGACGGGTTGCGTTGCGATATGGCAATGCTGGTCCTGCCGGAGATCTTCGAGCGCACCTGGGGGTTGCGCGCAGAACCCTTCTGGCCGGAGGCCATCGCCCGGGTGCGGGAGGACCAGCCTGGCTTCACTTTCATGGCGGAGGTCTACTGGGACCTGGAATGGACCCTGCTGCAGCAGGGCTTCGACTACGCCTACGACAAGCGCCTGTATGACCGGCTGCACGCCCGCCAGGCCGGGCCGGTGCGGGAGCACCTTTCTGCCGGGTTGGACTACCAGGATGGCATGGCGCGCTTCCTGGAAAACCACGACGAGCCGCGTGCCGCAGCCGTCTTCCCGCCAGATGTGCACCGGGCGGCGGCGGTGATCACCTACTGCTCCCCCGGGCTGCGCTTCTTCCACCAGGGGCAGCTGGAGGGCCGCCGGGTTAGAATCCCACCGCACCTGTGCCGCGCCCCCCAGGAGACTCCCGACCCGGTTCTGGAGGCTTTCTACCAGCGCCTGCTGGCCTGCCTGCGCGACCCGGGCTTGCGGGACGGGGACTGGCAGCGCCTGGAAGCCCGGCCTGCCTGGGACGGCAACCCGACCTGGGAGCATCTGATCGCCGGCGCCTGGAAGAGCCCGGACGGGCGGCGCCTGCTGGCCGTGGCAAACTTCGCCCCTCACCACTCGCAAGGCTACCTCGGCCTGCCCTTCGCGGAACTGCCCGGACGAGGCGTGCGCCTGATCGACCGGTTGGGGCTCGATTCGTTCAACCGGAACGGCGATGTGCTGTTCCAATCCGGCCTGTACCTGGACATGCCGGGTTGGGGTTACCACGTCTTCGAAATCCAGCCCACTTGATCCGTGCGCCGGGCCGGTTTACACCAATTTCCTGAGGGGATCATGAATCGATGACCGCTTCAAGATATTCCTATCTCGATCAAGAATCCGAAGAGGTCGCTACCAACCTTAGCTACGAGCTGTTTATCCAGGTCGTGACGATGATCACGCTTTTCCTGCTGGCCGGCATCTACGTGCTGCCCCTGCCGGTTCAGGTGGTCCAGGTGCTGTCCACCGTCGATTACATGGTGGCGCTGATCTTCCTGCTCGACTTCCTGCGCAGCTTGAGACTGTCCCAGAATAAGCTGCGTTATTTCCTGCGCGGCGGCTGGGTAGACCTTCTGGGAAGCCTGCCGGGCTTCCCGATATTGCGGTTGTTGCGCATCGCCCGGATGATCCGGTCCTGGCGGAAGATGAGGCAGAACACCCCGCACGTGATCCTGCTCCAGGCGCGTGAAAAGCTGGCAGAAAGCACCCTGTTCATTATTTTCCTGGTGATCCTGGTCGTGATCGCCCTGGGGAGCAGCGCAGTCGTGATGGCCGAGAGCGCGGACCCGGACGCCAATATCCAGACCGGCTACCAGGCGGTCTGGTGGGCGTTCGTCACCATGGCTACGGTCGGCTACGGCGATTACGTACCGGTGACGGCGGAAGGGCGCAGCGTGGCGGTTTTTGTAATGCTCACCGGGGTGGGTTTCTTTGGCGTGCTGAGCAGTTTCCTGGCCTCGACCTTCATCACGAACCGGCGCAAACGCGACCAGGACGACCTGGACAGCCTAAAGTCTGAGCTGGCGGCCATCCGCAGCCTGCTCGAAGCCCGCCCGGATGGAGTGCCCGTGAACAAGGCGGAGACGGATGTCCAGGAAGCCCAGCCACCCCCCTCACCCTAGTCTGTGCTCCGTGGAGATGTCCCCAACGTGCCTGGTCCTATCCAGAATTCGTAGAGAGAATCAGAAAAGGAGAGAATGGAATGGACGCCCCTGGTCAGCTTTTCACATCAGGAATCTGGTCCGTTAAGCCGGGGAGCGAGGCAGAATTCATCCGCGCCTGGGAGGAATTTGCGCGTTGGACAGCCGGGCACCAGCCCGGCGCCGGAGAGGCGCACCTCTTGCAGGACATTGAGCACCCTCAACGGTTTCTTTCGATAGGTCCCTGGGAAAGCGCAGAAAGCATCCAGGCCTGGCGCAGCCAACCTGAATTTGGAGCTTTTTTTGCGCAGGCGCGCCAGCTGTGTGATGAAATCCAACCGCGCACGCTGAAGCTCACCGTCCACATCCCGTCCTGAACCCGCCGCTCGCCGGCTGACCCGCGCCGCAATCTTCAACGGCACGCTTCAAAGCGAATACCTCCATCTTTCACTGGCTTCGGAATCGGCCAATGTTTGATACAATATTCACAGAAAATGCCAGTGGGGGATAACAATCAGCGCCAATATGAACATGGAGAGAAGAGATGGACGCCAACCAAGCTTCGAGTAACCGAAACCTGTGGATCGCCCTGGCCGCGCTGGCGATCGGCCTGGTGATCGGGCTGGTCGTCCTCGGCTGGTGGTTATTCCCGGTCCAGTGGACCGATGCCTCCCCAGAGGACATGCTCATGGATTACCAGGTCGACTACCTGCGGGCCGCCATCGATTCCTTCGCCCTGACGTTCGACTCGAACGCAGCCCTGCAGCGCTACGAAGAGCTGGGCGAGGACGGCCCGGCAGCCCTGGCGACCGTCCAGGCCGACCCGGGGGCCAGCCCGACGGCGGTGGCCGCTTACAGCCAGCTGGTGACCGTCGGGGAGCAGGAGGGCTACGTCGAGGAGCCGGCCCAACAAGGCCTGGGCAACGTAGCCAAGATCCTGATCGCCCTGGTGCTGATCGCCCTGGTCGCCGGGCTGGTGGTCTGGCTGATGTTCCGCGGGCGCGGGCGGGGGCGCGGCCCGGGGCCGGCAGAGGAACCCGCCCCGGTAACCGACGAGACGCCGCCGGCGTTGGTGCAAGAGACTCCTGATGAGGGGGTCCCGGTTGAGGAGGTCCCTGTCGAGGGGGCAGCTGTAGCAGGCGCCCTTGTGGCAGGGACGCTAGTCGAAGAGACCCCGGAGTCAGGGGATACCCATCCCGTCCGAGTCCCCACCGGCGACACGCAGCCGGTCGTGACCACCCCGGTGGAATCCCCGCCTCCCATGTGGCTGCCGGAAGAAGAGCAGTCAGACACCGGGGAGAGCGGTCCTGGTATGGCAGCCGCGGCTGGGGCAGCCGCAGTTGCCGCAGCCGTCGCCGCATCCGGCGAGGAAGAACCGGGCAGCGATGAACCGGCCGGCGAAGACACCGTGGAAGCCTTGCTCGAGGTCGCCGAGACCCAGCCGCTCCCAGGCGCAGGCCTGGCAGCCGGGGCGGGCGTTCTCGCCGCAGCCGCCGGCATGGACGATAACGGGGAATCCGGCGGACCGGCCACGATCGAGGAACTGGCCGGCGTCGATCCCGAGCTGGCCGCGGCGGACGCGCCACAGGAGCAAGTTGTGGCCAGCGAAGCCGAATTGCCCGGCGGCGCGGCGGCGTACCGACCAGCCCAGATGGGCTATGAACTGGCCTATATCGAAGGCATCGGTCCAGCGTATGCCGAGAAGCTGGCCGGGATCGGCATCACCACCCCCGGCGAGCTGCTCGAGCAGGGCGCCACGCCGCGCGGCCGGCAGAGCCTGGCCGAACAAACCGGGATCAGCGGCAGGCTGATCCTCGAGTGGGTCAACCACGTCGACCTGTTCCGCATCAAGGGCGTCGGCTCCGAGTACGCCGACCTGCTGGAGGCTGCCGGAGTCGACACAGTCGTCGAGCTGGCCATGCGCAATCCCGAGCACCTGTTCCAGGCAGTCCTGTCGGTGAACGAGAGCAAACAGCTGGTGCGCAAGCCGCCCGTGCTGGCCCAGGTCCAGGACTGGGTCGCGCAGGCGAAGGTCCTGCCCCGCAAAATCTACTACTAAGCATAAAAGAGCCCGCCGAAACATGATCCAACCCCGCCTGTTTCGATCCATCTGCCGCGTCGCCCTCCTGATCGCCGGTCTGGCCACTGTGGGTTTACCCGCCTTCGCCCAGGGCGCCGCCCAGGTGCAGGAGCTGGCCGGGAACCTAAGTCCGAATGAATACCGGATTTACAACCTGCCCGGCCTGCGCCAGGGAGACCGGCTGTATTTCTATATGGAAACCACCTCCGGGAATCTGGACCCGCTGGCCGGGCTTCTCAAGGGCGACCAGGCGCCGCTCCAGGCGCTCCAATCATACCAATCCGACGTCCAGCAGGCTCTGCAAAGCGGGGAAGACCCGCGGCAGGCCATCCAGGTGCTGCGCGATCGCTACCTGCTGGCCTGGGACGATGACAGCGGGACGGGCTACGCCGCCGCCTTCGAATTCACCGTACCCGCGGACGGCGATTACTCCTTGGTGGTGGGCGGTTCGCTCTCCGCCGCCGGGCGTTCTACCGCCGGCGACTACCGCCTGCTGGTCGGCCTGGACGCTCCGCAGGTGCTGGGCGGCGAGGCAACTCCGACCGGCGACGTCCTGGCGGTCGAGGACCGGGAAGCGTTCTCGACCGGCGTCTCCGTCGAACAACTGAATGGGTCCCTCAGCGCCGAAGAACCTACCCAAACCCTGCGGCTGCGGGAGATCGACCCGGGCGACACGCTGTACGTTTACCTGGAGCCAACCAGCCCCGGTGCGTTCCGCCCGGTGGCCATGCTGCGCGACTACGGCGGCAAGCCGGTCAACGTCGCCAACCTGAACGGGGAGCAGGAGACGGCTTCCTTCGAAACGACTCTGGCGGAAGGCGGTCAGGGTTACCGTCTGGAGGTCTCTGGGGTGGATGCGCAGGGAGAGCCGGCCAGCGGTGGTTTCCGCCTGCTGGTTGGGGTCAACGCACCGCAGGTGATCAGTGGGCAGGCCGAAACGAGCGGGGTACCCGTTCTGCTAGAACCGATCCCGGTGAAGGTGGGCCTCAAGCTGCAACAAATATACAACATCGCCCAGAAGGACGATTACTACAGCGTGGTCGCCAGCCTGCGTATGGACTGGAGCGACCCGGCCCTGGCCTTCAGCCCGGATACCTGCCAGTGCGCCTATAAATCCTACACCGAGAAGGAGTTCGACCGCTTCCTGGCAGACGTGCAGGGGCGCTGGCCCGACTTCACCATCTACAACCAGCAGGGCAACCGTTGGATTCAGAACCGGGTAGTGATCGTGCGCCCTGACGGGCAGGCCACTTACTTCGAACGCTTCTCGACCAACCTGCAGATCGATTTCGACTTCAAGAAGTTCCCCTTCGACACGCAGTCGTTTTATTTCATCGCCGATATGATCTACCCGCAGGGATTGTACATCTTCGAAGTGCTGCCGGGATACTCCGAGATCGACCCGGGGCACGGCGAGGACGAGTTCGTCCTGACCACCTTCGAGGAGTCCACCGGCAGCCAACAGGTCAGCACCGAAACGGTCAACTCGCGCTACACCTTCTCCTTCAGCGCCCCGCGCCACCTGGACTACTACGTCTTTCAGATCTTCCTGCCGATCCTGCTGATCAGCCTGGTCGGGTGGGTCAACCTGTTCCTGAAGGATTACGGGCGGCGCATCGAAGTCGCCACCGGCAACCTGTTGCTGTTCATCGCCTTCAGCTTCAGCATCGCGGATAACTACCCCCATCTCGGCTACCTGACCTTCCTGGATGCGATCATGGCGGTGACCTTCATCGTCAACGCCGTAATGGTGCTGTACAACGTGCAGCTGCGCCGACTGGAGATGGCGGACCGCGCCGGGCGCGCCGAGCGCGTCGATCATGTCCTGGATTACGCCTTTCCGCTGCTGTATATCATCCCCCTGCTGATCGCCTACTGGATATTCTTTTAGTGCAAACCAAGGTAGTCGGGATCCATTATCAAACGCCGGCCGTAAAGGCCTGATCAATCAATCGAACGGCAAAACCGGCCGGGGCTACCTCCCGAAATCCACGGGTAGGACCATAACAGGAGGAACTCTCATGGGTAACTTTGGCTATACGCAACACAACCGCTGGGTGCGCCTGCTGCTGGTGACCGGGATGCTGCTGGGCGGCTTTCTCAGCATCGTCCCGCCCGCCAAGGCGCAGGCGATCGTCTTCGAGGATACCATCCCCGCCGGGCAGGTGCTGGAGAACGACGCGATCTTATCCGGGACGGACGTGACCCTGGCGGGAGAGGTGGTGGGAGACGTGCTGGCGGTGGGCACCAACATCACGATCAGCGGGCAAGTGGACGGCAGCCTGATCGCCGTCGGACAGCACGTCAACCTGGCCAGCCCCATCTCCGGGACAACCATTGTGGTGAGCCTGGACCTGCTGCTCGAGCCGGCCGCCCAGCTGGCGCGCAATCTGTATTTCGTGGGTCTCAGCTTGCAGACCCAGGAGGGCTCGTTGATCGGGCGCGATCTGGCGGCGCTCGCGCTGGGCGCCACGCTCAACGGCGAGATCGCCCGGGACACGCGCGCCGTGCTCGGCCCGCTGGAGGTGATCCGGCTGCTGATCGGCTCAATCTCCGGCGACGATCCCCAGACGGTGAGCCGCGCCATCCCGGCTCCCG
>DATDRQ010000077.1:0-57477 GCA_035291645.1 Anaerolineales bacterium | reverse complement strand
TCAGGAATAACCAGGTTGTAGATTTCCGAAATCGAATTTACCCCAGGTACTCACGCAGCTTGCGCCGGATGGCGGGGTGGCGCAGCCGGCTGAGGGCTTGCGCTTCGATCTGGCGGACGCGCTCGCGTGTCACGCCCATCTTCCGCCCGACCTCTTCCAATGTATACGCCTGCCCGTCCAGCAGCCCATACCGCAGCTGCAGGATGCGCACCTCGCGCGGGGGCAACCCATCCAGCACGGTCTCCAGGTGCTCGCGCAGCAGGTTGTAGGTTGCCGAGTCGTCCGGGGCGGGCACGTCGTCGTCCTGGATGAAATCGCCCAGCACCGAGTCCTCTTCGTCGTCGGTGGGCGTCTCAAGCGAGAGCGGGCGGCGCGCCACCTGGATCATGTTCTCGACCTTCTGCGGAGTGACCTCGAGCGCTTCGGCCAGCTCGTCCACCGATGGATCGCGGCCCAGCCGTTGAGTCAGCTGGTGCTGGACGCGCAGCAGTTTGTTGATCTGGTCGCCCATGTGGACCGGGACGCGGATAGTGCGGCCCTGGTCGGCGATGGCGCGCGTCACCGCCTGGCGGATCCACCAGGTGGCGTAGGTGCTGAACTTGTGGCCGCGGCGGTAATCGAACTTCTTGGCGGCCCGGATCAGGCCGATATTGCCCTCCTGGATCAGGTCCAGGAAGGGCACACCCCGACCCATGTACTTCTTGGCGACGCTGATCACCAGGCGGGAGTTGGCAGTGATCAGGTGCTCGCGGGCTGCCCAACCGTCTTCGATCAGGCGCTGCAATGCCTGCCGGCGGCGGGGAGTCACGTTGCCGCGGGCCAGTTCCTCGCGGGCCAGCCGGCCGCGCTCTATACGCTGCGCCAGCTCGACCTCTTCGATAGCGGTCAGTAACGGAACCCGACCGACTTCCTTCAGGTACAGCCCGATCGTGTCATCGGTATCGATGTTCGCCAGGTAGTTGTCATCGACAGCCAGCGTCTTGCGGCTGTCTTCCTCCACCTCCTCTTCTTCGGAAAGGTCTTCTTCGGTCGGTCCGCCGCTCGGCGCGTCTTCCAGGAACGGGATGCCGGCGCTCATCAACCCGGCAAAAGCTTCCTCCAACTGGTCGACGTCCGATTCCGCTTCCGGAAAGAAGTGCAGGATGTCGTCGATGGTGACGTATTTTTTTTGGCGTCCAATTTCTATTAAGCGAGCCAGCGCAGGATTCTCTTCGTGGTTTTCGATTGCGCTTAACAGTTCTTCATCAATCATTTTTTCTCCCTGGCCTGATTCGAACAGGCACAGAACAAATCGTTATTATATTATTACCAGAATACATGATTATTTGCCTAAAATCAAGACCCAATTTGTATAGAATTTATTAAGGTTGCGGGGCGCTTGTCTCCGCAGGAGTCGAGATCGGGGCGGGCGTGTTCTGCACAGGGGGTGAAGAGAGGTATCCAATCAGGCTGTCGATCCCGGCCTGGTCAGCCACAGCCACTTTTTCGCCCTCCCTGTAGGCGTAATAACCTTCCTGGGTCGGGGTCTGATCGCCGATAAAGACTCTGGCGCTATTTCCATTCTCGAAGTCGACGTTGATCTCGTATGCCGCCGGGTCGAGACCCAGGTTCTTGAGCTCGATCGTGGTCTCCAGTTCAGTGGAGATCTGCAGCATGCCGAGATCGGCGAGTAGCTGCTCGACCAGGGCTGGGTCTGCCTGCATTCCGCCCGGCTCGACCACCTCCCACGAACCATCCAGGCCTTTTTCAATCGAAAGGAGATTATCATCCAAACCAGTCAGCTGCAGGCTCTTCACCTGCCGTCCTTCCATATCGATCAGGAAAGCAGCCATCGCGGTTGGCGTCGCCTGAGCCGCGCTTAGATCCTGAGAGCGCTGCCAGATCAGGGCAGCAGCGAGAACCAGAAGAAAAACTCCCACTACAATCCAGGTATTTCGCCGGACCATACTTCCTAGCCTTTCCTCCTGCGACCCACCCACACGAAAACCCCGGCGAGCAGGACGATCCCTGGCAGGATAAATACGGATGCCAGCAGGATCAGGTTCATCGTATAAGGCCCGGGTGGGATCAACATGCGCTGGACGTTCTCCTTTGGAGTCAGGTTGATCAGCTGCTCCTGTTCGGCGGCCCAATCGACGCTGTTGATAAAAATATCCTGGTTGCCGTACTGCCCGATCAACTGGTCTGAAGCGAAATCAGCATCCCCGAAGACAACCAGGCGCGCTCCCGAGGTCTGATCCTCAGCGCTGGCTGCCAGTGGCACCGGTCCCAGCAGGTCGACGCCTTCGTCGGGTTCGATCTGCGGTTGGGTATCCGAGCCGGCCGAGCTCGCCAGCGCCTGCAGGTCCGTCTCCCCCCAGGAATTCTGGGAGGTCTGCACCAGCGTCACCGGGAACTTGTCGCTGCCCTCGGCAAAACTAACGCTGCGCGCTGTCGGGTAAATGGAGACCAGGCCTTGCAGTTTGTCGGTGATGGCGTGCTGCCCGTACTGGTTCGCCACGGCGACGAAAGGCTGGTTCGAGCTCATGTCCAGGATCATGTCCTTGCCGAGGGTCAACCCCCAGCTGTTCACCAGGAAATCCGCCAGCGGGTCCGGCTGGTCGCCGAAATCGGTGACCGGCAGGGGTTCCTGCATAACGACCAGCGAACCACCGGCAGCCAGATACGCGCTCAGGAGGTCGACCTCCTGCTGAGAGACCGGTTTCACTGGCCCAGCGATCACAATCACTTCAGCGTCCTCTGGGATCTTATTTTCGGAGAGCAGGTTCAGCTGCTTCACGATGTAATTCTTGCCCTCCAGGGTCGCTTTCGCCTGGCTGTAGCCCTGTTCGCCGCTGTCCTGCGGGTCGAACTCGCCGTGACCGGTCAGAAAATAGACCACGTGCTCGCCAGGGCTGATCAGGCGGATCAGCGCCCCGGTCAGCTCGTTTTCGTTGACCAGGTTCACCTGCTGTGTGCTGCCGCCCAGGGTGAGAACCAGCGTGCCATCCCGCGAGATTTGGAACTGTTGGGCGGTCAGGGGGTCTTCGTTTGGATCGATGAACCGGTAATCGAATTTCCCAGCGCTGTTGTACTTGTACTGGTCCAGCAGGGAGTCGGCGTCCCCACTGGGGTTGGCGGCTGTGTAGAAGGCGAGCACCTCGACAGGCTGCGGCAGGCTTTTCAGGGTTTCGATCGTCTCAGGGGCCAGGGTGAGCTGTTGGCCTTCGGTCAGGTCCCAGCGCTTGGGGTTCTTATAGACCAGGTAATTGACCACCACCAGGATGCCGACGAAGGCGACGAAGAGGATCAGGGCGTTGCTGCCGTAGCGCGCCTGGCGCCCGGTCAGGGCGGCGCGCACCCGCTGTGGATCGAGGATGGCGAACAACCCCAGGCCGGCAAAAACCAGCGCCAGGCAGATCTGCACGCCCAGGGAGAATTCGCGCTGCACGATGTAAAACCCCAGGCCGACCAGCCCGGCGATTAGCGCCAGGTACAGCCCAAACGGGGCAAAACGTCTCCAAGACTGCTTCATCAGCGCCACCTCCGTAGCTCGACCACCAGCGTGCCGACCAACAACCCAAACGCGGTCACGCTCAAGAAGTAGACCACGTCCGCCAGGTCGATCACCCCGCGGAACAGGGTGCGGTAGTAGTGCTCGCTGAAATCCAGGTAGGTGAGCAGGTTATTTCCTAAGCCTCCCATCGCCTGGTTGGGTACGCTGATCAACCACAGCACCAGGAAAACGCCCAGCGTGGCGAAGAAGGCCGCAATCTGGTTGCTAAACATGGCCGAGATGGCCACGCCGATGGCGACCAGCGCGGCGCATACCAGCAACAATCCAAGGTAGCCGGTCAATAACGGCCCCTGGTCGATGCCGGGTTCGACCAGGGCGTTCAGGGCGATCGGGAAGACCCAGGTCAGGGCGACCAGGGTCGCCAGGAACAGGAAGCCACCCAGCCATTTCCCGACGACCAGCTCGGCGTCCCGCACCGGCGCGGTCAGCAGCAACTCGATCGTCCCCATGCGCTGTTCCTCGGCGATCAGGCGCATGGTCAGCGCCGGCACCCCGAACAGCAGCAGGGTCACCATCGGTCCCAGGACAACGTCCACCCCTGGGGCAAATTGTTGGATCGCTCCTGCGGCCACTGTCCCGTAAAACAAGAAACCAATGACCAGCAGGATAATGAAGGCTACCATGTAGGCAACCGGGGTTGCGAAGTAGAGCTTGTATTCACGCGACGCAATCGTCAGAATGTTACGCATATAATTCCTTTTTTTCGTCGGTTGTCATGCTGAGCGAAGCGAAGCATCTCGGGACTCAGTGGGAGACCCTTCGCGGAGTTTATCCTGAGGGACCGAAGGGCTCAGGGTGACAATCCAATTTTGCGTGACCAACGAAGTGCGAGCATCTAATAGGTAAATAGGATTCCCGCCGGAGGGAGCCGATTCAATCCTCCTCGGTCTCCTCGTCCGGTTCCACATCAGCCATCTCCGGAAGGGCAGGTTCTTCCCGGGTCAATTGCAGGAAGATATCCTCCAGGGTCATGCCGACCGGGCGCAGCTCCAGCAAGTCGAAACCGGCGTTGACCACCGCCCGGGCGACCTCGGGGCGCGCCTCTACTCCAGGAGCGAGCTCGACCTCGACACTGCCGGCTTCCCCCGGCAGCACGGCGTTGACTCCAGCGACCTGCCTCAGCACCCCGGACAGGCCATCCGAATCGCCTTTCACTTTTAGGTTGATGCGCTGCGCCCCTGCCAGTCTGGCTTGCAGCTGGTCCGGCGAATCTTCGGCGACGATCTTTCCCTTGTTGATGATCAGCACCCGGTCGCACACCTGCTGGGCCTCGGAGAGGATATGCGTCGAGAGCAGGATGGTGCGCTCCTTGCCCAGCTGCTGGATCAGGTCACGCACGTCCCGGATCTGGGCTGGATCGAGCCCGATGGTTGGCTCGTCCAGGATCAGCACTTCCGGCTCGTGCAGCAGCGCCTGGGCCACACCAATCCTCTGGCGCAAGCCTTTCGAAAGGTTGGCGATCAGACCTTCGGCGCGCGCCTCCATGTGCACGATCTCCAGCACCGCGTCGACCCGATCCTCGGCCTCCGGGACCCTGCGCAGGTCTGCCATGAACTTGAGGTAAGCGAACACGGTCATATCCGGATACAGGGGCACGGTTTCCGGCACGTAGCCTACCCGCCGGCGCACCTCCAGCGACTGGTCGACCACGTCGAAGCCGGCAACGCTGGCTCTCCCGGAGGTGGGCGGCATGAAACCGGTCAGGATGCGCATAGTGGTGGTCTTGCCGGCCCCGTTCGGACCCAGGAAACCCAGGATCTCGCCATGGTTGGCGTGGAAGGTCAGGTCGTCAATGGCTCGCCGCGGGCCGTAATCCTTGGTCAGCCCCTCAACTTGGATCATGTCTTGCTCCTGGTTAGGTGTTTACTTGGCTTTAACCTTGCAACGGTTTTCTCCGGGTCTTCCCAACCGTTTGCCCGGTCGAAGATCAAAAACAAGAAAGCACAGCGACCAAAGGCTGGTGGCGTGCTCCCGTCATCAACGGCAGCGGTTATCCTGCATGTTGTTCCTCAGGTAAACTGCTGCCGGTAGGTTCACAGTAAGTTTATACAACAAAAAAAGAGTCAAAGTCAAGCACTTACAAAAATTCTAATAAATCGCTAATATAAATCGTGATTCTTGACACAAAAGCAGTGCAATTGTACAATTCCAGCGCTAATCCTAATCTTTCAAAAGGGGGTTATAACGGCGAGGGAGAGTTCCCGCAGGCCAATTTCGACCGGCCTGCATAGAATCACGATCATCTATTTCACCTGCGGAGGATTCCTGTGTACGGACTTACTACGTTCGAGCAAGTCGCTATCTGGAGTGTGCTGGGGGTCGCGATATTAGGCTTACTCTATGCTGTATTCTTACGCGGCCAGATTATGAAAGAGGATAAGGGCACCGCTAAGATGCTGGAAGTTTGGAATGCTATCCGGGAGGGCGCAGACGCCTACCTGCGCCGGCAGCTGCGGTCGATCCTGCCGCTGATCGCCGTCCTGACGATCGCCCTGTTCGCCTCGGTCTATGTTGTGCCTCCGACGATGGAAGCCTCCGCGTGGTACTGTATGGCATTTAAAGGAAGTACGCTGGAGGAAAGTGGAACCTGCGCCCAGAACCTGACCCTGGCTGAAAAACAGCAGGTCCGCACCTACATCGGCTTCGGTCGGGCCATCGCCTTCGTCATGGGCGCCGGTTTCTCGCTGGCGGTCGGCCAGATCGGTATGCGCATGGCCGTGCAGGGCAACGTGCGCGTCGCCTCCGCCGCCCGCCGGTCCTTTGGGGATTCGCTGCGCATCGCCTACCGGACTGGCACCATCACCGGCATGCTCACCGATGGCCTCGGGTTGCTGGGAGGCACCCTGATCTTCATAATTTTCGGCATCGCCGCGCCAGACGCCCTGCTGGGTTTCGGCTTCGGCGGCACCCTGCTGGCGTTGTTTATGCGGGTAGGCGGGGGTATCTTCACGAAAGCCGCTGACGTCGGGGCGGACCTGGTCGGCAAGATCGAGGCCGGCATCCCGGAGGACGACCCGCGCAACCCGGCGGTGATCGCCGACTTGGTCGGAGATAACGTCGGCGACTGCGCCGGCATGGCTGCCGATATTTTCGAATCCTACGAGGTAACCATCGTCTCGAGCCTGATCCTGGGAGTCGCCCTGACCACCATTACCGGTCAACTCGAGTGGATCATCTTCCCGCTGCTGGTGCGCGGCATCGGCGTGCTGGCTTCCATCTTCGGTACTTACCTGGTGCGCGGCGGCACCGGCAAGAGCGGCGACGCCATGCGGGCCATCTTCACCGGCTTCCTCACCTCCGCCGCCATCTCGGTCGTGTTCTTCGGTCTCGTCGCCTTGCTGTATATGGGCGGGGTGGATGGCGGCTGGTGGCGGCCCTTCCTGGCGACCGCCGCAGGAGTGCTGCTGGCGATCCTGATCGATCGCCTGACCGACTACTTCACCGGCACTCACAGTTCACCCGTTAAGGAGATCAAGAAATCCGCCGACACCGGCCCGGCGACCCTGATCCTGTCGGGCATCTCGACCGGCTTCGAATCATCGGTGTGGTCGGTCCTGGTCATCGCGGCGACCATCTTCGCCTCTATCCTGATCTTCGGGGGTGTCACCGCCGAACCGGCACTCCAATTCACCTTCATCCTGTATGGCGTCGCCCTGACCGGCATCGGGATGTTGACCCTGACCGGCAACAACGTGGCGATGGACTCGTTCGGGCCGATCTCCGACAACGCCAACGGCATCGGCGAGATGGCCTGGCACGACCTGGACGACCCGGAGACCAACGCCGCCCGCAAGATCATGGCCGACCTGGACGCGGTCGGCAACACGACCAAAGCCATCACCAAAGGCATAGCCATCAGCTCGGCGGTGATCGCAGCGGTCTCCCTGTTCGGCTCCTTTATCACCGACGTCAGCCGGGTTGACCCCACCGCCCTGGCCGGCGGCATCCGCGTATCCATCCCCCAGGTGTTCGTAGGGATGCTGATCGGCGGCGCCATTCCCTGGCTGTTCTCCGCGTTCGCCATCCAGGCAGTCAGCCGGGCAGCCGCGCAGATCATCCAGGAAGTTCGCCGCCAGTTCAAACTGGGCGTGCTGGAGGGCAAAGTCAAACCGGATTACCGGCAAGCGGTTGCTCTTTCGACCGAAGCTGCCCAAAAAGAATTGATCCCCCTGGCAGCCATCGCCGTCGTCTCGCCGATCCTGGTCGGACTGCTTTTCCAGGTGGAAGCCCTGGGCGGCTTCCTGGCCGGGATCATCCTCTCCGGCCAGCTGCTGGCGGTCTTCCTGAACAACTCCGGCGGCGCGTGGGATAACGCCAAGAAACTGATCGAAGACGAGCCGAGAGATCCGGCGAACAACCTGGGCAAGGGATCCGAGCGCCACAAAGCCGGCGTAGTCGGTGATACGGTCGGCGACCCGTTCAAGGACACGGCCGGTCCCGCCCTGAACCCGATGATCAAAGTCGTCAACCTGGTAGCGCTGATTGTCGCCCCGATCGTAGTGGTTTACAAAAACCTGGGCTTCTCCGGCTGGATCGCCGTGCTGGTGCTGGTCGCTATCCTGGTCTGGGCGATCCTGCGCAGCAAGCGATCTGGCTCGAAAATTGCCGAACCCGAGGTGGCCGCGGTCCCTGGGGATTGACAGGTTTCGATCCGATCATGGTATAGTACCTTTACGAGGGTGTACAAGCTGCGATGGCAAGGAGCGAATATGATGACGGACATCTCACTTCGAGCATATAATCGGGAGATCGAAGGCCTGATCGAAGGCAACCAGATCGAGGAGGCTATCGCCCACAGCCGTCACATCCTGGAACGATTCCCCAAGCACGTCGCGACGTATCGCCTCCTTGGTAAGGCTTACCTGGAAGTACAGCGCTATAGCGATGCCGAGGATGTTCTGCAGCGAGTGCTCTCCTGCATTCCGGATGATTTCATCGCCCACGTAGGGATGAGCATCATCCGTGAGGATGCGAGCGGCCTCGAAGAAGCCATCTGGCATATGGAGCGGGCTTTCGACGTGCAGCCTTCCAACGCCGCCATCCAGGCGGAGCTGCGCCGTCTGTACGGGCAGCGTGACGGCACGCCCCCAATCAAGGTCTCCCTGACGCGCGGCGCTCTGGCGCGCATGTCTGCTCGCAGCCACCTGTACAGCCAGGCGATCGGCGAGCTGCGCGCCATCCTGGCAGAAGACCCGCAGCGACCCGACCTGCAGGTGGTGCTGGCGCGCCTGTACTTCCAGACCGGGCAGCGCAATATCGCGGTGGAGACCTGTTCGGCGCTGCTCAACCGCCTGCCGAATTGCCTGGAAGCTAACCGCATCATGGCGGAGGTGCTTCCCTCCACCGAACGCGCTTCCGAGGCATCCTATTACAAGCAACGCGTCGAGGCGATCGACCCGTACAGAGCGCACGTCTCACCGGATTACCCAGCTGCCGAGCAGGTACCGGATGAGGCCGTCATGCTGGACCGCCTGGTAATCGGCGTTACAGCCGAGTTGGCACCGGAGCGAGCCAGACCGGCTTCTGCAGAACCACCGCTCGCTGAACCAGAGGCCACCGCGCCAACGATTGCTGAATCCACCTCCGCAGCGGAACAGGAAGTCCCCGCCGAGACTGGAACCCCTGGCGAAGAGCTCCCCGATTGGATGCACGCCGCAGGGTGGGTAGCCGTAACCGAATCTATCCAGGAGCCGCCGGTCGAACCTGAACCCTTCGTAGAGGAGACTCCGCAAGAGAGCGAAATCCCGGAGTGGCTGCGCTCCCTGGCGCCAGAAGGACAGCCTGTCCCGCCGGAGGAAATGGAAGCGCCAGGAGAGACCGATCTGCCGGACTGGCTGGCCGGAACTGCTGCCGCAGCGGCAGGCCTGGGCGTAGCCGCCGCCCTATCCGAGGATGATGAATCGGAAGCGCAACCCGAGGAGAAGCTAGCAGAAGAGGTCGCCGCAGGTGAAAGTGAGGCTTTCACGGCGGAGGTCGAAGCCGCCGCAACCGACGAAATAATCCAGGAAGAGCCGGAGACTTTACCGGATTGGCTGGCAGGGGTGCAGGTCGCCGACGCCGGGGCGGCTCTTGAAGAGAGCCCAAAGCCGGACGATGAGTTGCCCGATTGGCTGGCTGGAACACAGGCAGCCGGAGTAGCAGGCACCGTAGGATTGGGAGCAGCTGCGCTCATTGCGAGTCAAGAAGAGGAGCAAGACCTGGCTGAAGAAGGGTTGGGGGAGGAAAGTGAAGCTCAGGCTGTCGAAGAGGCCTCCCTGGAGGCTGAGGGCGTAGCGGTGGAGAGCGCCGCCTTGTCCTCCGAGTCCGGAGCCGCCGGACCCGGCGAGGCCCTTCCGGAAGAACCCGAGGGTGTGGCAGAATGGTTGGCCGAAGGCGGCTCAGCCGTCGTCGCAGGCGAAACACTCTTGGAGGAATCCCTGGAAGAACAGGAGCCGGCTGTCGGAGAGCCAGAGGAAGCCGGGCAACTGCTTGCAGAAGAGTCACTGGTGGAGGCAGAGGTCGAGGCGGAAGAAGAAGGAGTCCCCGCCTGGCTTCAGGAGCTCAGCCCGCCAGAGACATTAGAAACACCTGTTGAAGAAGAAAGCCAGCCGTCCGGCGAAACATTGGTTGAACCCCCGCTCGCGGCCGAAGCATCCAGCCTGGCATTCCTGGCTTCCCTGGCGCCCGAAGATACTGGAGAGAGCGGGCTGGCTGCAGAGACGGCCGAGGCTGCCTCACCCGCCGAAATTGAAGACACCACGCCCGATTGGCTAAAGGAATTGGCCGGCGAACCGGAAACACAAGCCCCCCATGGTGTCAAGGCCTTCGAGGACCAGCCGGAAGGTAGAGAAACCGTCCCGGATTGGCTGCGCGCCATCAGCGGAGAGGCTCTTGAAAGCGAGGCCGCCCCGGCCGAAGCAGGTGAAACCACCGACGAAGAAGCGGTCCAGCCAGCAGAAGAGGAGGTTCCAGGTTGGCTGCAGGCCGCCATGGCCGCCGGTGCAGTGGGAGTCGCCGGCGAGATACTCGCTGAGCGCCCGGCGAAAGTGGAAGCGGCCGAACCGCCGCAGATCGAAGGCGACACCCGCCCGGTGCGCCTGTTCGAGGAAGCCGCAGAAGAAACCTTCGAGACAACGCCGGAGACCGTTTCGGCTGATGAAGAAATGCCTTTCCTGGCTGAGGATCAGGAATCCACTTACGCCTGGCTTCAAGGCTTGAGCGCCGAAGATCAAGCCGCTGTCGAGGAAGTGGAAGTCTCGGCCGAAGAACCTCTGCTCGAAGAAGCAGTGTGGGAAGCCGGGCCGGTCGAGGAGACGCGCGAAGAACCGGCGCCCCCCTGGCTCGGATTGGCCGGCGCGGTTGCAGCTGGCACCGCCCTTGGCGAACTGGACGGGAAACCGGAAGAAGTTGAAGAAGCTCCCCTTCTTGAAGAGGAGACCGCACCGGCTGGCGCCTCCGGCAGCCTGGCGGATGTCCTGGCTGCTGCCGGCGCGGTATACGCTGCCGACCGGATGTTAGATGAAGAGCAGCCGTCCGCCGAGGTAGAGGCCGGAGTCGAAAAACCCGCCGCCGAAGAGCTGCCCGTAGCAGCGGCCGGCGCTGAGGTTTACGAGTGGTTGGAGGAACCGCCTGCCGCCCCACAAGAGACCCAACCGGCAGAAGAGATCTCGCTCGCCCCCCAAAAGGCCTCGGACGAGCTGCCCGAGTGGCTGCGTGAGTACGCAACGGCAGAGCCAACCCCCGCGGCCGACGTCGAGGAGACCGAGTGGTTCGCCAGTGCGGCGGCTACCGGCTTACTGGATGCCGCCAAACTGCCGGAGCACGCGCCCGAAGGCCTGCTCGACCTGAACGCAGCTTCCCAGGCGCAGCTCGAACGCCTGCCCAGCGTCGGCTTTATCCTGGCTCAGAATATCGTGACCTACCGCGAGCAGCACGGCCCGTTCACCAGTTTAGACCAGCTTGGGCAGGTCCCAGGGATCACCCCCGAGACGGTGGAGGAATTGCGCCTGCGCCTGATCCTGACCGTCGTGCCCGAGAGTCAATCGCCCGCCTCCGAAGTTCCCGAGCTGTCGCAGGCCTGGCAAAGCCTGTCCGTTGGCGACATCCCCGCGGCGGTGGCACGCTATGTCAGCTTGATCCGCCACGAGCAGCAGCTGGATGAAGTCATCCGGGAGGTGCAACAGGCTCTCGCGCTTCACCCGGCCGAGTCTTCTCTATACCAGGCCCTGGGCGACGCCCTGGCGCGCGCCGGCCGCCTCCAGGAGGCCCTGGAAGCCTACGACCGGGCCGAAGACTTGCTAAGATAATTTTCGATTTCTGATTGCGTGCCAACCGGTAATAGGATCTCTTCTCGCCGCCCACACGATCTACTGGTTGGCCGATTGCGTGCCAACCGGTAACAGGAACTTTTCTCGCCGCTCACCCGGTCTACCGGTTGGCCGATTGCTGACGGCAGATCGCTGTCCGCTAACCGCTAACCGCTAACCGCCAACTGCAAATCTCGGAGGCCTCTTGGAACGAACTTTGGTTCTCGTCAAACCCGACGGCGTGCAGCGCGGCCTGATCGGGGAAATCACCACCCGCCTGGAACGGCGCGGCCTGCGCCTGGTAGGCGCTAAATTCTTACAGGTCAGTCAGCAGCTGGCCGAAACTCACTACTCCATCCACAAGGGCAAACCTTTCTATGAAGGCCTGATCCGCTACATCACCTCGGCCCCGGTCATGGCGATGGTCTGGGAGGGACCGAACGCAGTGGCGGCGGTGCGCCAGACGATGGGCGCCACCCGCCCGACTGAGGCCGCCCCCGGCTCCCTGCGTCACGACTTCGCCTTGGAGGTCGGGCGCAACCTGACCCACGCTTCCGATTCGGTCGAGAACGGCGTGGCCGAGGTAGAGCTGTGGTTCCGGCCTGAAGAGCTGGTCGCCTGGGAACGCTCGGTCGACCCCTGGATTTTTGAGGAGTAGGGGCACGGCAAGAAAAACCTCGATCGTTGGGCTCGAGCTCCCTTGCCGTGCCCCTTTTGCCATCCGCATACATTTTGTTATAATCCATATTCCAGACTGGTTAGGTCGGTATTTCTTCCTCCATCACTCGCCTTCTGAGTGATGAAGGTCAGATTGGAGATGGCTTGTGCTGAAGGAATTGTTAAGCGAACGGTTGACCCCCGCCGAAGTTACTTCCCGTCTGGAGCGCATCCTGCCCAGCGTGCAGAAGCCGGGGCGTTACACCGGTGGCGAGCTCAACCAGGTGGTCAAGGACTGGGACAGCGTGCGCACCCGCGTGGCCCTGGTCTTCCCCGACCTCTACGACCTGGGCATGTCCAACCTGGGCATGACCATCCTGTACGACCAGCTCAACCGGCGAGAAGATACATTGGCGGAGCGGGCTTTCTGCCCGTGGAGCGACATGGAAGTGGCTATGCGCAAGGCAGGCCTGCCGCTCTACTCCCTAGAAAGCAAGCACCCGCTCTCCGACTTCGACATCATCGGTTTCTCCCTGCCCTACGAGACCCTCTACACCAACACCCTCAACGCTCTCGACCTGGCGGGCATCCCGCTGGTCAGCGTCGAGCGCACCACAGAGCACCCGCTGGTGATCGCCGGCGGGCACACCGCCTTCAACCCCGAGCCGATGCACGCCTTCATCGACGCCTTCGCCATCGGCGAGGGTGAGGAGGTGATCCACGATATCGTCGACTCCCACCAGGCCTGGAAGGCGGGCAGCGGCTCGCGCGCCGACCTGCTGCACGGGCTGGCGCGCATCTGGGGAGTCTACGTGCCCTCCCTGTACGTAGCCCACTACCACCCAAACGGTGCCTTCGCCCGCATCGAGTCATTATGGGAAGGCGCTCCGCTGCCGGTGCAGAAACGCATCGTCGCCCAGCTCCCGCCCCCGCCCACCCGCTTCATCGTCCCCTACGTCGACACGGTCCACAACCGTATCCCGATCGAGATCATGCGCGGCTGCACGCGCGGCTGCCGTTTCTGCCACGCCGGGATGATCACTCGCCCGGTACGCGAACGCCCCGTGGCGGAAATCCTGGCGGCGGTCGAGCAAGCTATCGCCCAAACCGGCTTCGAGGAGATCGGCCTGCTTTCTTTATCTTCTTCCGACTATACGCACATCATCGATCTGGTCCAGACCGTCCGGGAGCACTTCCTGGGACGCCACCTGTCCGTCTCGCTGCCCTCCCTGCGCATCGAGACCGTCTCGGTGGACCTGATGGACGCCGTGATGGACGAGCGGCGCAGCGGCTTCACCCTGGCGCCGGAGGCCGCCACCGAACGCATGCGCCGCATCATCAACAAACCGGTCAGCACCGCGCAGCTGTTGGAGACAGCCCGCGCCATCTACGCCCGCGGCTGGCCCACTCTCAAGCTTTATTTCATGATCGGGCACCCGTCCGAGACGCTCGAGGACGTGCAGGCGATCGTCGACCTGTGCAAGACGGTCCTGGCCATAGGCCGCCAGGAGATCGGCAAGCGCGCCAACCTGCACGCCGGGGTCAGCACCTTTGTCCCTAAACCGCACACCCCTTTCCAGTGGGTGCCGTGCGACACCCGCGAGAACATCCTCGCCAAACAGGCTCTGCTGCGCCGGCAGATGCGCGGCGCCGGGCTCAAGCTGACCTGGACGAAACCGGACGAAACGCTGCTGGAGGCCTGGCTGTCGCGCGGCGACCGCCGCATGGCGGAGGTCGTCTACCGGGCCTGGCAGCGCGGCGCCCGCTTCGACGCCTGGAAGGAGCACTTCTCCATGCCGGCCTGGCTGGCAGCCTTCGACGAAGCCGGCCTCGACCCGGCCTTCTACACCGACCGCCCACGACCGGCCTTCGAGGTTTTCCCCTGGGAGCACATCAGCACCACCCTGCGTAAGAAGTTCCTCTTCGATGAGTATATGCGCAGCCAGATTGCGGAGACGACCCATGACTGCCGGGAGGGCTGCTTCGCCTGCGGCATCCTGCCCACCTTCGCCGACCTGCGCCGCGAGCACCCGGGCGACGCCTGGATGTGCCCGCAGGTCTCGCCGAAGAAGCGGGTAGCGGTAAGCAATTAAATTTGATCCGCCTGCGCCTCACCTTCGCCAAGACCGACGCCATGCGCTATACCTCCCACCTGGACCTGCACAAGGCCTGGGAGCGGACCATGCGCCGGGCCGACCTGCCCCTGATCTACAACCAGGGCTTCAACCCGCGCCCCAGGCTGCAGTTGGCCGCGGCCTTGCCGCTGGGTTTCACCAGCCGCTGCGAGTTGATGGACACCTGGCTGGGGGAAAACGGGCGCTCGCTGGACCAGATCCGCGTTGCGCTGGAGGGCGCTCTGCCGCCCGGATTGCGCCTGCTGGAGATGCAACCGGTCGAGCTGGCAGAGCCCGCCCTGCAAACACGCGTCCAGGCGGCGGAGTATACGGTTACCCTGCTCGATCCGGTCGATGGATTGGAGGACCGGTTGGACGGCCTGTTACGGGCAGACAGCTTACCGCGTGAACGGCGCGGCAAGCCTTACGACCTGAGGCCGCTGATCGAGGCGCTGGAACCCATGCCGCCGGATGAAGCTGGCCGCCAGCGGCTGCGCATGCTTCTGGCGGCGCAGGAAGGCCGCACCGGCCGCCCGGAAGAGGTGCTCGCGGCGTTAGATTACGATCCAAGCGCGGCGCGGATCGAGCGCACCCGGCTGATATTTGTCTCATAGTCTGATCGATTTCCTATATGACCATCAGACCATGAGACTATAAGCCTGAATGTGGTAAAATTCGACCCAGGCCCCCATAGCTCAGTGGATAGAGCGCTACCCTCCGGAGGTAGAAACCCGCGTTCGAGTCGCGGTGGGGGTACCAGCCAAAAGCCCGCCACAGCGGGCTTTTTTGATCCCTCTGGCCTGCTTCTTGCATCCATTTAGCTAAGTCTTGACCTGATCCCTTCATCCTCAGTTCGTGGAGGCCGGGGTGATGCAAAAAATACCTGAAACCCTCATAATGCTCTCTCTCGCCCTGCTATCCCTGGCGCTGGCTGCCTGCACCCCGGATGGCGGTAACAGCCCGATGACCCCCTCCGGCTCCGGGGGCGGCGTCTCCCCGGCGATTTACAATCCGGGCAACGACCAACCGGCCGACCCTGCGGCTCCCGATGTCTCTCAGCCAGGTGGATCACCCGAGGGCATGGTCGCCTTCGACGGCAACCTGTTCGTCGCCTCGACCGAGCTTTTACCCGACCAGTGGCGCATGGCGGGCTGGCGCATCGCCGACCAGCCGATCGATACCGAGACCCAGACGGCGCCCCCCGACTGTACCCTCTACCCGCATCTGGGCGTCGCCGACCAGTGGGTCGGCAGCTGCAGTGGTCATGTGTTGGTTCCTCGGGCAGGCGCAACCAATATTGCCGTCATCCTGACCAACCCCGACGGCAGCACGACGATGGTGCAGGTCGCCCCGCCGCCGAATTCGCCCTAGGATTAGCCTGGTCACAGAATCAGTGGCGAAGAACACCGATACATTCCGGTGAGCACAGCGGTATTTCTAGACTAGACCTATAAGCTCAAGCGTCCTGAAGTAAGCTGACAAAACTGTCAGCCAATCGATTCTGGGGGTTAATCGACTTATAATACGCGTGTTTAGCGGGCACAAATCTTGCAACCAGGTATGGACACTGTTTTCTTGCCTATCCATTCCAATTCCCTGGGTTAACCTTATGTTCCAATCCACACACCTTCGCCACACAACCGCTCTTCGCCCCCTGACCACTGCCCATCTGGCTCAAACCATGGCCTTGCTGGAGCTCTCGGCAGCCGAGCTGGACCAAAAGATCGAGGCCGCCCTGGCGAAAAACCCGGCCCTGGAGCTGCGCGACACACGCCGCTGCCCCGGCTGCGGGATGGCCTTTCCTGAATCCAGCGCCTGCCCGCGCTGCGCCGCCAGCCACGCAGCCGGGCTCGACCAGCCGATTGTGTTCGTCTCCCCCCGCCAGGATTTCTACCCTTCCCGCCGGACCGATCCCATGGACCAGCCGGAAGAAAACCTGCCCCAGGCGGTCGAGGATCTGCCGACCTTCGTGTTGCGCCAGATCGCTCCCGAACTGGCCTTCGAGGACAGGCGTTTAGCGGCGCACATCCTCTCCAACCTGGACGAGGACGGCCTGCTCGAAGTCCCCCTGGGAGAGATCGCCCGCTACCACCACGCAACTCTGGAACGGGTCGAAAAGGTACTGCACCAGATTCAGCGGGCGGAACCGGTCGGTGTGGGATCGACATCCCCGCAGGAGGCGCTGCTCGCACAGCTGGAAGTCCTGGCTGAGACCCGCCCGGTGCCCTCGCTGGCTGCCCAGGCTATCCGTCAGGGGCTCGACCTGATGAGCCGCCACCAGTACGGCGAGTTGGGACGGCTGTTGGGTGTCCCAGCCCGGCGTGCCCAGGAGATCGCCACTTTCATCGGCGATAACCTGAACCCGTTCCCGGCGCGCGCCTGGTGGGGCGATATTCGCCAGGGACACGGGGCGACGCCCTCCGTTTACGTCTACCCCGATGTCGTGATCAACTGGTTGCAGGATGGGCCGGGCACCGTATTGATGATAGAAGTCATCTCGCCTTTCGCCGGGCTGCTGCGCGTCAACCCGCTTTTCCGCCACTCGCTGGGCGAGGCGCCCCCCGAAAAAGCGGACGTCTGGCGCTCAGACATGGAGCAGGCCGAGCTGTTGGTCAAGTGCCTGCAGCAGCGCAACAACACCCTGGTCCGCCTGATGCGCCGCATCGCCGTCCTGCAGCGCGAGTTCATCCTGAACGGAGACGAATGCCTCCAGCCGCTCACTCGCGCCAGCCTGGCCGATGAGCTACAGGTGCACGAATCGACCATCTCGCGGGCCGTCTCTGGGAAAAGCGTGCAGCTGCCCAGCGGGCACATCGTCCCACTGTCCAAGTTCTTCGACCGCAGTCTGCACGTGCGTGCGGTCTTGAAAACGATTATCGATCAGGAGACCAGCCCCCTGAGCGACAACGAGATCGTTAATCTATTGAATCACCTGGGCTTCTCTGTAGCCCGGCGAACGGTCGCCAAATACCGCGCCATGGAAGGCATCCTGCCCTCCCACCTTCGTCAGGCCGGCTCGCTTGCCGGTGCCGCATGATCAAACCGTTACGCATCCCAAGCCTGCCCCTGCTCAACCGTCGCCAGCCCTCTCTAGCGGACCTGGGGGCCCTGATCGACCTGCTGCCCCAGCCTGCCCTGTTATGGGATAAGCCTGCCGGTCACTTCCTGCTCGCCAACGCGCGGGCAACCGAGCTGACCGCATTCACGCGCGCGGAGCTGACCGCGCTCGATCCTGATATGCTGTTCGAGCCAGCCTATCCCGCGGCGGCCTCCCAACTATCCCCAGGCAGCAGGCTGGCGAACCTGCCCTTGCGCCAGGGTGGATCGGTCGAGGTGATCGCCACCCACATAGGGCTCGACCCGCAGAAATCCTGGTTCCTGGTCACCCTCGAACCGGTTTCCACCCATCAGCAGCAGCGCGCCGAGCAGCAGCGCCAGGCCGCGCGCCTGGAAGAGCTGACTCATCTGGCCGGCTGTGCGACAGCTCACAGCACCGGACAGGCCGTCCAGCTGGCTCTGGCTGCCTGCCACCGCCTGACCGGCGCAGGCCTGCTGGCGGTCTACCTGGCTCGCCCGAACCAGCCCAGCCTGGTGCGCGCCTACACCTTCAACATGTCTCCCACCTCTGCAGAGACAGAGGTTTTCCCCGAGCAGATCCCGGCCGCAGAGGTTCCCCAACTTCTCCAGGCTACCCCCTGGGCCCCCGGGAAGCGCGCTGCGACCGAATTACAACGCGCCGCCCGGGCTGCCAAGCTGGCTTACCTGGCCAGCGCCCCACTCGGCGCCGAAGAAGCCGTGGTCGGGTTGCTGATCAGCGCTGACCCAGGTGGGCTGCTGCGCGAGGATCATCTTCCCCTGCTACGCATCGTCGCCGCCACGATCACCGGCCTGATCGAGCAGGAAAGCCTGCGCTCCAACCTGGTCGATAATGAAACCGAAGCTCTGCGCGCGGCGCGCTTCAACGCGGTGGTCTGGGGTGCCAGCCAGGACGGTATCTTGACCCTGACCCGCGAATTGGGGGTCGTCGACCTTAACCCGGCTGCCGAGGAGATCCTCGGCTACGCCACGCGGGAGGTGCTCGACCAACCGGTGGGTGATGTGCTGATCGGCCCAGACAACTTGATCCCGGCCTTGCAGGCTGCCCTGCAGGGCATCCCGACGCCCAACCTGGGCGACGTGCGCCTCCACCGCCGGGATGGCACCGCTTTTCCGGCTCGTATCCGCATGCTCCCGTTGATAGTCGGCGATAACCTGGAAGGCGTTATCGTCCTTTTGCGAGATCTCAGCGAGCACGAGCAATTCCAGGTGCGCAACCAGCAGCTCGAACAGCGCGCCTTGCTGGGCGAGATCACCGCCATCTTCGCTCACGAGGTACGCAACCCGATCAACAACATCAGCACCGGTCTGCAGGTCCTGGCGCTCAATTTGCCCCAGGACGACCCCAACCAGGATTTGATCACCCGCCTCAACCAGGACTGCAATCGCCTGACCCACCTGATGCAGTCCGTGCTGTCCTTTTCGCGCCCGGCGGAAGCACGGCCGGAGCCGGTGGAGCTGGCTGTGATTATCCCGGCTCTGGTCGACCGCTGGCGCCCGCGGCTGGCGCGCCTCAACGTGCGCCAGGAGGTCAAGAACAGCGCCCACAACACCACCATTCTAGGTGACCTGCGCAATCTGGAACAGGTCTTCAACAACCTGATCGGCAACGCCGTCGAAGCGATGAGTTCCTCCGGTGGAAACCTTTCGATCCAGGTCCGCCCCGGACCTACAGTAGGCGCGCGCGAGCATGTGGAGGTCAATATCATCGATGATGGACCAGGCATCCCGGAGGACATCCGGGTACGCATCTTCGAGCCGTTCTTCACCACCAACCGCAACGGCACCGGTCTGGGATTAGCCATTGCCAAGCGGATCGTGACCGCCCATAAGGGCAATATCCAGGTTTCCAGCGTCCCCGGAGGGACGGTTTTCCAGGTGCAATTCCCCTTAATCCAGGCCAACGAATAGAAATAGGACTTACGCAGTTGGCAGGAAGATGGGGGCGTAATCCCCTTGAACTGCGATACATCTAAGAGAATAATCATGTGGAGGTCTTAAGCAATGGGTTTTACGATCTTAGTGGTAGATGATGAGGAGAACTTCCGCTTGAATATTGAGAGCCTGTTGAGCGCGCACGGGTATGAAGTGATCGGCGCCGCCAGCCTGGCTGAAGCCCGCCGGCAGATCCAGCGTGGCAGCGCCGACATCATCCTGCTCGACGTGATGCTCCAGGACGGCTACGGTCCCATCCTGCTGGAAGAGACGCTCTCCATGCACCACCGCCCGCCGATCATCCTGATGACAGCCTTCGGCGAGGTGGACATGGCGGTCGAGGCGATGAAAAATGGGGCGCACGATTTCCTTGGCAAACCGATCGATATGCCCCAGCTGCTGCAATCCCTGCAGCGCGCCGGTGAGATCGTCTCGATGCGCCGCGAGCTGGACCATTTCCGCAGCGCACAACAGATCGACTTCGTCGCCGGCAAGAGCCCCGCCATGCAGACCCTGCTCGACCACGCCCGGCGGGCTGCAATTGCCTCGGTCTCGGTCCTGATCACTGGGGAGACCGGCACCGGCAAGGAAGTCCTGGCGCGGGCGATCCACCAGATGGGGCCGCGCCGTGACAAGCCTTTTATCGACGTCAGCTGCCCCGCCATCCAGAGCACGGTATTGGAAGCCGAGCTGTTTGGCTACGAGGCCGGCGCTTTCACCAGCGCCGAGAAGCGCAAGCCCGGCCTGATGGAGGTCGCCAACGAAGGCATTCTGTTCCTGGACGAGATCGCCTCCACACCTACCGATATCCAGGCCAAACTGTTGCGCGCCTTGGAGGAACGCAGCTTCCGCCGGGTGGGCGGCACGAATTTGATCAAGGTCGACGTGATGGTGATCGCAGCTTCCAATCGCAACCTGCCGGAAATGGTCAAGCGCGGCGAGTTCCGCGAGGACCTGTACTACCGGTTGAAGGTCGTTGACCTGCACCTCCCCCCTCTAAGAGAGCGCAAAGAGGACCTTCCCGAGCTGGTTGGGCTATTCATCCGCCAGAATAACCTGCGCATGGGGCTGAATATCACCGATATCACCCCGCGCGCCATGCAGGCACTGCTGGAGTACGACTGGCCCGGCAACGTGCGCGAGGTGCGCAACGTGATCGAGCGCGCCATGTTGTTCTGCGACGAGGCTGCCATCGACCTGGGCCACCTGCCGCCGGAGATCGTCACGGGTCGCTAGAAAAATTCGACCGGCCAATTCTCCTGGCACACCTCTTGCATCGATCTGCCTGGAGAGAACACATGGCCGGTATCCACACTCCTGCCCTCAACACCCGCCTGGGTTTCCATTACTTCCCGGATTTCCTGCACTACCGCCAGGGAGACCTGCACACCTGGTTGCCGGAGCTGCAGGCCATGGGCGCCACCTGGCTAAGCCTGCACGCGCCCCACGACCGCGCCATCCCGGAGGGCTTCGTGGTGGGTCTTCTGGAAGCTGGCATTGAGCCGGTCCTACATTTCTCCCTGCCGTTGGAGCCCGCTACTCACGCCGACCAGCTGTCTATGCTCCTGTCAGTCTATTCTCACTGGGGCGTTCATTACGCGATCCTGTTCGACCGGCCAAACCGGCGATCGGCCTGGCCGGCAAACTCCTGGGCCAAGGACGAGCTGGTCGAGCGCTTCCTGGACCGTTTCATCCCCCTGGCGGTCACCGCCGCCGGAGAAGGATTGAACCCGGTCTTTCCGCCCCTCGAACCTGGTGGAGACTACTGGGATACTGCCTTTCTGTGCTCCGCTCTGGCCGGACTGCAGCGGCGCAGTCCGGAAAATCTGGTCGGTGACTTGGTACTCTCCGCTTATGCGCGGGTAGGCGAGAAACCCATGGACTGGGGCCGGGGAGGCCCCGAGAGCTGGCCTGGTTCGCGACCGTATGCTACCCCGGCAGGCAGCCAGGACCAGCGCGGCTTCCGCATCTTCGACTGGTACCTGGCAATTACCCAGGCGGTCCTGGGGAGCACGCGGCCCATCCTGTTGTTCGGAATCGACGCATTCAACCCGTCTCAAGACGAGATCGCCCAGGTCCAGCAGGCCCAACAGATCGCCCATTCCCTGCTTTCAGTCCAGGCCGAACAAACTGCTCACGGTGCAAATGAAACGCCGTCCTGTGTAATCCCGGCGGAAGTCCTGGCAGGGCACTTCTCGCTGTTGGGCTGCCGGGAGGACGATCCCCAGGCGAAGCGGGCCTGGTTCCGCGCCGGCGGTGGGCATCACCCGGCGGTGATCGCCCTGCGCCACCAGGCCTCTCGACTTGAGAAGACCGCCTCCGGTCACAGCTTCACACCGATCCGCAAGCGCGCCCACCCGATCGCCCATTACTTGCTCCTGCCGGCCTATACCTGGGGGGTTTCCGACTGGCACCTGACTGCAGTGCGCCCATACCTGAAGAAATTTCGCCCGACCCTGGGATTTTCGTTGGAGGACGCCCTGCTGGCCGAGCGAGTTACCGTGGTCGGCAACGAGCACGACTTTCCGGAAGACAGCCTGAACGCCCTGCGTGCTGCGGGCTGCTACGTCGAACGGATCGGTGGAGATGGCACAAGTATTGCAACATTCCTGGCTGAATAAGTTTGGGCTCGATCTCCCGACCAAGCGTAAGGATTCGGCGAAATAATTTGTAGAGCGTTGGAATAAAAAAAGAGGTGGAGGTATCCAATGATCGAAACGAGCGAGATGAAATCGAACGAAATATACGCAGCTCCCCCGCCGAAACTCAAAGTGCTCGGTCTGGGTGGGGGTGGCAGCAACGCCATAAATCGCATGATCGAGCTTGGCCTGGACGGCGTGGAGTTCATCGCGGCCAACTCCGACTACCAGGCCTTGCAGACCAGCCTGGCGCCGGTCAGGATCCAGCTCGGCCCACGCACCACACGCGGGCTGGGAGCCGGCGGTAACCCTGAGGTCGGCCGCGCCGCCGCAGAGGAGAGTGAGAAGGAGATCGCCGCAGCCCTGGAAGGGGCCGATATGGTCTTCCTGACCGCCGGCATGGGCGGCGGCACCGGTACCGGCTCGATCCCGATCGCCGCCCGCGCCGCCCGTTCTGTCGGTGCAGTGACCATCGCCATCGTCACCACGCCCTTCTCATTTGAAATGGGCCGCCGCCAGCGCAACGCCTCCCAGGGATTATCCACCCTGCGCCCGCATACCGATACGCTCATTTCGATCCCCAACGACCGCTTGCTGTACGTCGCCGCGCGCGACCTGCCTCTGGACCTGGCTTTCCGCCTGGCCGACGACGTGCTCCGCCAGGCAGTCCAGGGCATCACCGAGCTGATCACCGAACCCGGCCTGATCAACGTCGACTTTGCCCACATTCGGCGCTTGATGAAACTGGGCGGCGGCGCGTTGATGTCTATCGGTCATGGTCATGGAGAGGATAAGGCACACATAGCCATCGAGCAGGCCCTGCACCACCCGCTGCTCGAGAGCATCTCGCTCGAACAAGCCGCCGGGGTGATCGCCAACTTTACCGGTGGTAAGGACCTGAGCCTGGTCGAGATCAGCGAAGTGCTGACTAACCTGCACCACCAGATCGGCAGCCAGACCGAGATCGTACTCGGCGTGACCCACGACGAGCGCATGGAAGGCCGCGCCCAGGTGATCCTGGTCATCACCGGCCTGGGCGCTCCCACGCTAGACGAAGTCTTTTCCGGGGTTTCCACCCAGCTGAACCGGCGAACGGTGCTGGCTGCTGAGCCTGCCACTGCACCAACCCCTGTACTCACAGCGGAGCCTGTCAGCCAGTCGACCGTAACGGTGAATTACAGCATGCCACGCATCGCCGCCAACGATCTGGACGTGCCGGCCTTCCTGCGACGGCGCGCCCGCCAGGTAGACCAGCCACCCGGTGCGTCCTTATCATAATCCTCGTAAGGTGAAACCTGCTCCATGGATGCCAAAGCGTTGAAGTCTATCTCCACCCAGATCTACCGCCGGTTTCCGGAGGTCGCAGGCATTCAGCCAAAAGTCCAGACCCAGTCCGGCTCTCAGATAAACTCCAGCAGTTCGAGCCAGACCTATCTCCTCACCTACCGGGGAACTGCCACGGCTTCCAATGGCAAATCCATCCCGCGCATCGTCCGGGTGACAGCCAACGCCCAGGGCAAGATCCTGAAAGTCTCCACTTCCCGTTGAACCGGCCTATGAAAACAACCTTCCTTCACGCGCCGATTGATTTCCGCCAGGTATCTGCACGCATCGAGATCGGCTTTTTACGACTGGCGATAGATTTGTTGAGCGATTCCACCCTGTTGCAGAAGCTGGTCAGCAGCGCCAGCCGGATGACCTGGCAGGCTGTCAATTTTTTTCGGTCGCCGGACGCGCCTCGGGCGGCACGCTGGGCGGCTGCCGGGTTGAGCATTGGCTTCTTCACAGCGCTGCTCAGCGCGTTACTCAGTCACTAGATCAATGGTGAACAGGCGGATCGAGTGGATGAACAGAGAGAAACACAGCCGGGCAAATGCCAGGCTGTTCCTGCTATTCCTGGTCTTCGGCCTGATCGCCGGCCTCCCCATCGGGCGTTCATTGCTCTCGATGAACCGACTGGCCGGGAACGAAGGCTCTGTTAGATTGGAATCCGTCCCTCAGCCAACCACGGGCCAAAATAGCTGGTTGATCCTCGGGGTGGATGACCTGGATGCAGCCTCTCCCCGCCTGGAAAGCGCCTGGCTGGCGCTGTTCTTTCCAGGCAAGCCCGAGGTGACTTTGTTGCCCGTCTTCCCGGTCCCGGGAGAGACTTTACTGGAGGAACAGTTCGCCCTCGACCGGCGCGGCCTCCCTGTGGCAGCCTTCATGGACTCCCTCCACGCAGAACGTTTGTGGTGGACTGGTTACGTGGTCCTCGATACGACCAGCCTGACCTCCATCCTGGACCTGTTGAACCGCCTGGGACCGGCGATATCCAGGGAAGCACGCCCTATCGAGGTTGCCGGGTTGGCGGGAACGAAAGGGGATGGCATCACGGTCCAGCAAAGCCAGACAGAGCTTCTGGCGAGCGCCTGCCGCCAGTCCAGTGGGCTGCTCTCCGGACCGGAAGTTCAACGCCTGGTAAGGGGCATTTCCCCTCATCTGCGGACAGACCTCGACCTGGCCCAGGCCGCCCGCGCCTGGCCCCTGACGGAGGCGGGCAGATTGATGGTAGACTGCGAGTTTCCATTGCTCGGAGCCTCCCGATAACAAGGAGGAGTATATGACCTCGTTCACGCTCATCGAAGTACAGCTGGCAATGGCCCTCGGCCTCTTCCTCTTCGGCGCGATCAGCCTGTCGATCGGCATGTTCGTCCTGTTGGTCCGCTCAGCCGGGCGCGAGGTGCGCAGCCTGGCGAACCAGACCGCTCAGCTGGCCCGTAAGGGGATGGCGGAGGAAGTCGCCGGTTTGGTCGGCAACGCCTCGGCTCTGCTCGGTGCCACCAATGACCTGGTGCGGACTGCGGCCGGGATCGGCGTGTTTCTCTCCGCCCTGGGTCTGATCTTGATGCTCGCCGCCTGCTGGTTGGTGATCCGGATCAGTTAATCCACATCCGATATCCTGCAAATTCCAAACCCATCTTGCTCAGGCACCGGTGAACGCATGGCCCAAACCTCATTTATCGTCGCTTTGAAATCCGCCCTGCCCGAGGCCAGCTGGCCTTGGGTGATCCCCGCTCTGCGCCAGGACTCCCGCATCTGGGACCTGCTTCAGGACGAAGACTTCGGCGCGCGCGCCTTGCAGGCCCTGGGAACCAATCCGCAGTCCTGGTCGCCCGCCAACCTGGCTTTCCTGGCGCTAAACCAGCCCATGCCGGAAGTCGACGCCCCACCCGATCCGCAGCTGCGCTACCAGGCGCTCCAGGCGCTCGAAGCTCAAGAGAAATCCCCCCAGTACGCGGGCGCAGAGGACGATCAAGCCCTGGCCCAGGCGGCCTTGCTGGCGATCGCTCTATATGACCAGCGCCGCTCGACCGGTTCCTGGGAGGGGTCGGTCGCCAGCCTCCGGGCGACCCATAGCGGTGAGGCGGCGATCTATTCGCAGTGGAGCTCATCTTTCACCATAATATTCGGACTCTGCGGAGATCGCCAGGCCCTGGTACGGGCGCTCGCCAGCAGCGAAAAGCCAGCCCTGCGCATGCTGGCGGTGAATACAGTCCTGTGCCAGCCATTGCCGGCTGCCGAACAGGAGCGGTTTTTTACCACATTAATTGAGAAACTCGAACCGCAAGCTGGGGCAGATCTGGTCCGGCAGCTGGCAGCCCACCGCCCATCCCAGGCAGCCAGGCTCGCCACCCGGGTGCTATCAGTTCCGCCAGAAAATCAGGAAGCTGGAGAGGTGGGGATAAACGCTCAGATCGCCGCCCTCACCGGTCTGGTAGCGCAGGCGGATTTACAGGCAATCGCCGGGCAGACCTCCCATTCTGTCGCAGCCCGCGCCGAAGCGGTCAAGATTTCCCGCCAGCTACAGGCCGAGCTGGCCGCACAGATCAGCACAGCCTTCCAAGAAGAAGACCTGGATGGAGCCCTGGTCGCCTGGCAGGAAGCGCTCTCCGCGCCGCAGACAGCCCTCCCATCCGCCAGACTGCTGGCCGGCATGCTCGAGGCCGGGCGGGTTGAGGATGCCGCTGCCCTGCTGCCCGCCTCCAGCCTGGAGGAAGCCGGCCCAGCCCAGGCGGTGATCCTGGCCCACCAGGCGAACCGGGCGGGGAACAGGTCTTCAGCCCGGCAGTCGGCTCGCCAGGCGCTGGCCTACCTGGCTGAAAAAGATCGCCAGCCTCTCGACCTACCCCCCACTCCAGCGGATATCGAGAGCGCCCTGCCCTGGTTCATTCACCTGACCGGCTTCTGCCAGGAGCTGTCTCTGTTCGAAGAAGCCCAACGCGCCGCCGCGCTGGCCTGCCGCCTAGAACCGGCCAGCGCTGCCCGTCTCGCCACGCTCTCTCTAGCCGATCTGCGGGCAGGCGATGAGACTGGGGCGGTGAATACCGCTCATCTGGCAGTCGCCCTCCAACCTGCCGATCCGGCCTACCGCCGCCTGCTGGCGACCAGCCTGGAGCGGGCCGGCGAGTGGGAGGCTGCATTGCATGAAAGGAGCGAGTTACTGGCGCCGCGCTTCACGCCGGCCGAAGAATCGATCTGGCCTACCGACTCCGATCTACGAGCGCTAGCCAGCTGCAGCCTGAACGCTGGCGACCCAGAACGGGCGATTCAAGCCTGTCAGATGGCTCTGGACCGGAATCCTGAGGACGGCCTCACCCAGGCCATCTTTGGTGAAGCCCTGGCAGCTCAGGGGGACGAGCAGGGAGCCATGGAGCACTTCCAGCAGGCTACAACCCATGCACCCCACCAGCCTGAGCCCTGGCTCTCACTAGCCCGCGCTTACCAGCGCGGCGGCCAGGCCTCCAAAGCCACCGAAACCCTCAGCGCCGCTTCTCACGCCGTCCCGAACGACCCGGCCATCCACCTGGCCCTGGCGGAGGCCTACCTGGCGGATGACGCCGTCACCCAGGCCCAGACCAATCTGCGCAAGGCATACGAACTGGCCTGCGAGCGACCGGGCCTGCGCAACCGCCGCCGTCTTGGCAAAGGCCGGGCAGGGAAGCAAAACCCGGCCGAACAGGACGCTACTCTCCAGCCTCGCATCGCTCTCCTTTATGGAAGCATCCTGGTTCAACTCGGCCATCCAGAAAAAGCCCGCCAGGTTCTCGAGAACACCTTCCTGGATTTCCCTTCTTACCCAGGACTGGCTTATGCCTACGCTCGCCTGCTGCTCGACCAGGGCGATCCCCAGGCAGCTCTCAGCCCGCTGGCGGTGGCGGTGAACTCTGCTCCCCACGACCCGCATCCCAGCCTGGACTACGCCGAGAGCCTGTTGAAGGTCAGTTCACAGCCGGAAGAAGCCGCCCAAGCGCTCCAACGCGTGCTGCGATTGACCGAGCCGGTTGTTGACCATCTCGGCGAGGAATTGGATGGCGAACCGGTTCGAAAAATTGACCAGGGGTCCTATCTGCCGGTCGTCCGCAAGACCGCTCAAGCCCTGCTCGGGCAGGCGTTGGAACAGAGCGGCGACCTGCCAGGCGCATTGCAGGCCTATTACCAGGCACTGGAGGCCGGTCTGGCAGACGACCCACACTGGAAAGACCCCCTGTCCTTGGGATTGGGACGGACGGCGTTAAAGTTAGGACAGCCGGAGACCACGGTCGCGGCTTTACACGACGCCGCTCAGGTTGACAAACCGGATCCCGAAGTCTTCATGGTGCTCGCCCAGGCTTACACTGCCATTAACCTTTCTGAGGAGGCCGCCCAAGCAGCCCACAGCGCAGTCCAGCAGGTCCCCGATGACGTCGACGTGCTGGCCTGGTTTGCCGGACAGATGGTTGAATTAGGATCGAAGCCGGAAGCGATCAAGACCCTCACCCGGGCAATCCAGCTCGAACCCAAGCGCTCTGACCTTCTCCTGAAGCTCGCCCAGATCCAGCATGCCAGCGGTGACCGGCAAGGGGCTACAAACAGTTATCGCCAGATCGGCGATACATCCGTAAATCCGAATGACCTTCACCGTGCGGGGGTAGGGCTGATCGAACTGGGTGAAGCCTGCGCGGCAGTCGCCGCATTCGAACGCGCCCTGGTCGAGTCCGGCACCAACCCACCTGCGATCCTGCGCGACCTGGCGGATGCCCACCGCCTGTCTGGCAATCCGGAGCAGGCTCTGGAGTTGCTTGAACGGGCTGTTCAGTCCGATCCGCACAACGGGGAGCTGCAGCTAAACCGGGCCGACCTGCTGGTCAAGATCGGCCGGCCCCAGGCTGCTCAGGCCTGCCTGGAACATGCCCTCAACATCGAACCCGACCAGCCCGCCGCCCATTTTCGCCTCGCCCGGCTGATGCGCTCCCAGGGCGATCTGGTGGCAGCCATCGACCATGTCGAGCGCGCCCTGGCTGCCTGGAGAGGCGCACCGGTCACCGGGGAAGTCAGCCAGGCTTTGGCGCTCGCGGCAGAATTATCTCGGGCAGTCCTGCGAAACGACCAGGCTCGACTGCAGATCCCCCTGCCTTTGCCGGACGATTTCCCGGCAGGTGGAGCCTGCCTGGCAGCCGAGCTGGCCCTCGAACAGGAGGAAGAAGTCGCCGCGGCTGAAGCGCTGACCGCCGCCATGGAGTTCGACCCGTCTGCAGCGCGCGTGCTGTCCTTGCAGGCGCGCCTGGCTTACCGGCGAGGCGATGCCAGCATCGCCCTGAACACGCTGCAAGTCGCAATCCAGACTCTAGAGAAGTCCGAACAGGACGTGCAGTCTAGCGGTCAAGCGATGGATAGTTCGGCGCTGCTGGGCGCCGGTCTGGCAGCCCTCGACCTGCAAGAATGGGAGATCGGGCTAAACCTGATCCGGCGCGCGGCGACATACGCCCCCCACGAGCCTTACCTGCACCTGCAGATCGTTCGCGCCTTAACCCTGCGAGCGGAATACCAGAGTCTGTGCCAGGATCTGGAGGTCGAAGTGCACGCTCCAGGTGAGGAGGCCCTCTCCGAAGAGACCTACCAGGAGTTCCGAGAAGCTCTCCAGAATGCCCAGCGGTACGCGCCGAGTGAAACCCAACCCGCCCGTTCCATGCAATCACGCCGGTGGACCGCCCGCGGGCAGGTGATCTTCCATAACAGCCGGGACAGCCTGCAGGCGCTGGAACACCTGGCGACCCACCCGGATGACTTCGCAGCGGTTATCGCTGCTCACCGGCGCTGTGGAGAGCTGGAACACGTCCTGCAGGTTTACCGCATGGCGCAGGCAGAGGCCGGGAGCGCCCCGCTCCACCCACAGGTCCAGGTACAGGTTGCTCTGGCGCTGAACTCTCTGGGCAGTACGCCGGAGCAGGTCCGGGATGGGCTGGCTGCCATCAACGCCGCCCTCAGCCGCCAGCCAAACCAACCCTGCCATCACATCTTATTAGCACGCCTAGCCAACCAGGATGGCGATACCGCCGCCTGCCTGCACGCGCTGCAGACTGCGTTGGCCCTGTGGCCGGAGGAGCCGCGCTGGCATGCCCTGGCTGCCCAGATCCAGATCGATCAAGAGGATGTCTCTGTTGCCATCCACCACCTGGAACAGGCTGTCCATCTGGAACCGGGTCACTTGGCCCACCACCTGGCCCTGGGTGAGACTTTACTACAAAACGGCGAAACCCGGCGCGCCGTGCGTGCTTTGGAGCACGCCCGGCGGATCGACCCGACTGCCCTGGAGCCCGCCCTGGCGCTGGCCCGGGCTTATCTGGCGAATGGTGACCTCCCCGAGGCTGCCAGGAGCGCCGAAACCGCCATCGGCCTGGCTCCAGGCAATCTTGGGCCTATGCTCATGCGGGGTGAGATCGCCTTGAAGGAGGGCGACCCGCAAACCACCCAGGAATACGCCGAACAGGTGCTGCAACTCGAGCCGGACCAACCCCAGGCGCTTCACCTGCTCGGGAAAGCCCTGCTGCAAATGGGCTGCTCAGAAGAGGCGTTGGACATCATCGAGCGCGCCATCCCGCTGGCTGTAGATCCATTGCCCCTCCTGCTCGAAAGGGTTAACTTGCTGGATTGCTCACGCGGCCAGCAGGCCGCGCTCGAATCATTGGCCGATTTGGTCAACCGTTACCCAGATGAGGCCAGCATCCTGGCCCTCCTGGCGCACTCGCTGGCCCGCGCCGGGCAGGCAGAGGCCGCCATCCAGGCTGCCCAACACGGTCTGCGCAACGGGGGGCGGGGTATTTCCGCAGAGCAGCAAGCGGAACTGCACCTGCAGCTGGGAAGACTGCTGCGCAAATCCGGACAGCTCGACCAGGCCATTCACCACCTGAGCGAAGCCAGCCGGCTGGCGCCTCGCGAGATCGAAACTTACCTGGAGTTGGGCGCCACCCAGGTCGACCGCCGGCAGCCAGCCCTGGCTCTTCAGACCTACCAGAAGGCTATGGCGGTCTCTCCGCGCGACCCGCGCCCTTACCTGCAGGCCGGCCTGGCTCTCAAGGCCAGCCGGGATTACCCGGGGGCTGAAAACATGCTCCGCCGGGCAGCCGATCTGGCGCCAGACGATCTGTTGATCCACCGCCAGCTGGCAGCGCTGGTCGCCCTTAACCTGGTGCACAACCTCCGGCCAGTTACCCAAAATGCATAGACGGATATTATGAGCGAATCGCCTTCTGCAATCTACACCCGGAAAATCCTGGCGCGCTCCGAGCTGGTCACCCTGCTGCGGACGGCGCTGTCGACCAATAGCTTGCGCTTCGCCCGCCAGGCCGCACTGGGATGGCTGGCACATTACCCAGGCGACCTGCCGGTAAACCGGCTATACGCCCGGGTCTTGATAACGGCGCGCCTGTACAATGAAGCCCGCCAACTGCTGGACCGAGCCTGCCGCATCGATCCGGAGGACTTACAGGCCTGGGAATTGCTGGCGGAGGTTGTGCAACGCCAGAAAGAGGCTGACCTGCTCCAGTCGGCTTCTGGCTATCAAATCGCGGATTGCCGGGCAGCCTTATTTGCCCTGGGCAGCCAGGCAGATAGCCCCATCCTGCCCCCGGCCTGGGCGCAGGCGTTGCACCAGGCGCGCCAGGCCATAGTCGCGGGTCGTGCAGATCAAGCCGAGCAGCTGGTCCACCGGGCGATGTTAGTAGAATCAGCCCCGGCTCTGGTCGCAGTCAGCCACCTGCAAGCCGCTGCATTGATGAACCTACCACCGCGCGCCGTGCATGACCTGGCGGATTTCTACCACGAGCGTTTTCCGGAGTGCCTGGTGCCTGCGCTGGTGCTGGCCGAGGCGCTGATGGAAGCCGGTCAGGCGGAGCGCGGGGTAGCCTTACTGCACCAGGCTGCCGCACAGGATGTGACCGGTCAGGTCGCAACCCGGCTGTGGGGAGGGCAACACCCTTACCGGGACCTGTGGCCAGACATTCTGGAAGTCCCCTGGGTGATCCCGGTTCCGGCAGAGGTGGCCGCCCCCTTGGGTTGGAACCGTCTGTCCTCCGGGTCGGTCGACCCTGCTGCCACCCAACCAATCCAGGTGACTCAGGCAGCGGCGATCACGGGCGATACCGTCCTGATGGGCACCCGCCGGAGCGCAGTATCACAGGCCGCCACCCGTCCCGCCTGGGCGGTAAAGGGATACGTAGACGCCGCCCTGGCTGCGACTTTGATCACTCCCCCGCCGGAGCCTGAGACACAGGATACGCGCCTTGGGGCGCCTGTACAGGCCCTGCCAGAAACCTTGCGTTCGGTGCAGGCCGAACTGGAGCGGATCGCCAGCAGCCTGGGGCGTGGTCCGCTGGCCCGCACCGACGGGCGCTTCCCCGTGTACGTCCTCCTGGCAACCCGCTATGGGCTCGCCCGGCAATACGGGGACGAGCACATGGAAGAGGTCGACGAGGCGCTCAAACGTTTGCGCGATTCGGTGGCTGCCCGGCGGGATTGGAACGCAATCCTGCTCTATGCAGACGACCCCGAGTGTATGGGCGCTTTCCAGTTAGAGCCTGCCCAGCCAGCCGATCCGTGGTCGTTGAAGCTGGCGCTGGTCGATCTCGACGCTAACCTGGCTCATCATGGGGAAATGATTGGCGCCTTGTTGATCGTGGGAGGGCCTGAAGTCGTCCCGTTTCACAAGCTTCCCAATCCGGTCGACGACGACGACGCCGACGTCCCCTCTGATAATCCTTACGCCACCCGCGACGAAAACTACTTCATCCCGGAATGGCCGGTCGGACGCCTGCCAGCCGGCAGCAAAGGGGACCCCGCCCCGCTGGTCAAAATGTTGGGTCAGATCGCCGGCTACCATAAGCAAATCGCCCGCACGCGCCCGCGCCGGGTTCGCTGGTGGACCAACCTGCGCAGCCGCCTCTTCAGGCGCTCACGCCCCCGCCCCAGCTGGGGGTACACCGCAGCCGTCTGGCGCCGGGCTTCCCTGTCGGTCTACCGGCCGATCGGCGATCCGGGTTCGATGCTCGTTTCGCCTCCAGCACAGGCTATCGGGAAGAACGGCAAACCACCCAGGCAAGGATTGATCCCACCCTCCCGCCTGACCTATTTCAACCTGCACGGTTTGCCGGACGCCAGCGAGTGGTACGGGCAGCGCGACCCGAGCGACCCCGCCGACCAGCCCGATTACCCGGTCGCCCTGCGCCCTCAAGACGTCGTCAACGGCGGCCGGGCGCCCCAGATCGTGTTCAGCGAGGCCTGCTATGGTGCGCACATCTACGGCAAGGGCATCGAGGAAGCCCTGGCGCTCAAATTCCTCTCCTCTGGCAGCCAGGCCGTGGTCGGTTCGACCTGTACCTCCTACGGCGCCATCACTACCCCTCTGATCGCCGGCGACCTGCTGGGTCATGCTTTTTGGAAGTTCTTGCGCGAGAACCTGCCCGCCGGGGAAGCGCTGCGCCGGGCGAAGATCCACCTGGCGCGTGAGATGCACCGCCGCCAGGGATACCTGGACGGCGAGGATCAAAAGACACTGATCTCCTTCGTGTTGTTTGGAGATCCGCTAGGGACGATCTCCGATCCCAACCCGCGCGCGAAGCAGATCCTGCGCCCGCTTCACCCGCCTGCCCACGTCAAGACCGTCTGTGATCGAGCGGCTATCTCCCCGGAGAACGGCATGCCGGTCGCCCACACCCTGCAACAACCACCCCCTATCCCCTCCGAAACCCTGGACAAGATCAAGAAAGCCGTCGAGCAGTACCTGCCCGGCATGCTGGACGCCAGCCTGTCATACTGCCAGAGCAAGTCCACCTGCACAGGGATAGGTCACCATTGCGCCACCTCGACCTTCCAGGCGAAATCAGGGAAATGGAAAGAAACGGCGCCTGTATCCAGCGTGGTGACGCTCAGCAAGCAGGTCGTTGCTGACGCGGCCGAGTCCAGCGGGACGCTTATCCACCATCATTACGCCCGCCTGACCCTCGACAGCCAGGGCCAGGTGATCAAGATGGTGGTCTCGCGCTAATCCGCTTTGACCCAGGCAAATTTGTAAAAAGGGCTGCCTGTCTGATGCAGGCAGCCCTTCGATTCGAATCGGGATTCCTTTATGGATAATTCCAGATCAGATAGTGATCTTCGATGCAGGTGTTCGCACCTGTGCCCTCTGCCAGACAAACCCAATAGGGGACCAGTGTGCCGTTGGGAGCTTGTATGGCAGGCAGCCGGATCGAGGTCTGTCCCTGGGAGTCGGTCTGTGGCAGCGCATGGGCCTGCCGGCTGTTGTCCGGTAGAGTCAGGGTCAGTTCCAGTTTACGCCCGCCGAGCGGTTGGCCGGCCTGGCTCAAGCCGGCGTAAATCACCGGACCCTCCCACGGGGGTACAAAGGCCTGGTCTTCCCAGACTTTCAACTGAACGGGGCCCTGGCGATCGGCTTTCCAGCCGGTCCCGGTGTCCAGGTGAAAACGAGCTTCGTATTCTGCCCCGAGTGGCGCCGGGCGCAGCTGCCTGCCAGCCGGAGCGCCGGGATCGAAATCCAGGCACAGGTTTATAAAACACTGCCGGAAGATGCCGCCGCTGATCGGGAAGGCTTCGGTGATCGGATCGCCGGACACGGCGCTGCCACCGTAGCGCCGCAGGTACTGGTCGAAGTAAACAGGGACGTGATAGCCTTTTCCCTCCCCGGTCGGGTAGAATACCAGCAATGGATCCGCTTTCTCCCTGACTGGAGGCTGCCGGAGAATGCCGAGTATTTCGACGATCGGCTTGAAGGAAACCAGGAAGGTTGTCTCGGCGGTCTCGATCTCCACGACCGGCAACCCCCCCGGTGTCGCCGTTGCAGAACTCAGCCCGACCCGCAGCGACAACGGCACCCACAGGCGTTCCGCCAGGGAAGGCGCGCTCGCCGGCGCGGCTGGCCGATCGCCAAAGAAAACGGCTGGCAGGAGCAGCCGGATCGAATATTGGGAAGCAGCCGCTTGCCCGACCTGCTCCGGCTCCAGTACCATCACCAGGTTCTGGAAGATCACCTCCATTTGCCCTTCGCGGTTGCGGTAGGGCTCGCTCAGGGTCAGGCCGGTGAATCCCAACCCTAGAAAGGAGGCGGTTTTGGCGAAAGGTCCCGGCAGAAAACCGTGCAGGCTGGGGATGCTGGATGCTACGGATGGGTGCCGGCAGCGCTGGTCGCAGGAATAAGCCCCGTAGGCGATCAATCGCACCTTGCCGGGTGGATCGCCTTGCAGCCGGTAGAAACCCAGGTTTTCGAAGTACTGCTCGATGCGCAGCTTCGCCGGATTGTGACGCGCTTCCGTCAGCGGCCGGCCAACGAAGCGCGCCCCACCCAGCTGCTCGTAGAAAGGGACGAACTCATCGTAGATGACGTGCCCGTTGGTATAGCGCACTTCCGGTTGTCCAGGATCCGGCAGCGGCTCTTCCGAGATACCCAGGTAGACGCCCAGGGGAGCCAGTGTGAACCGGTCGCTCTCGGTTGCCAGCGGGTCGTACAGCAGCAAGGCTGATTCGAGGTACTGAGATTGGATGTTCCCGAGTGGGATCGCCGGAGAGATCGCCGCTCCGAGCACGGCCTCGCCGCCCAGGTATTCATAAAAATCCTTGAAAAGAGGGTCGATTGGGAATGATTCGACCAGCGAATTCACCGGCGGAGTTTGCGTCTCTCCAGCGGGTTTTTCAGTGAAAGGAAAGTTGCAGGCGGTCAGCCCGAGCAGGATGAGGGCCAGCGCGGTCTTCGAGATCAAGACCTGGAGGATCCCTGTCCTGCTCATGGGTGATTCCAGATCATGAAATTATCACTCACGCAAGCCTTCTCCCCGGCCAGCCCGTTCAGGCAGACCTGGTAGGCGATCAATGTCCCGCTGGAGGCCGCTATCGCCGGCAGGGAAAGGGATGACAGACCGTCCTCCCCGGTCGGAGGAAAGTGGTAGCGCAGCTGGCTGCCATCCGGAAGCGCCAGGCTGATCACCGGCTCGCGATTCTTTAAGGGCAGGCCGTCCTCGAACACGGCGACGTGCACTTGCTGGATCTCCTCAGAAGAAACAAAGGTGCGTCCCTCCCAGATCTGCAGGTCGATGCCCTCCAGCGACTGGGTTTGTTCGAAACTGACCAGCGGCTCGACCGCGATATCTCGATACACTGCGCCCAACGGAGTCGGGAAGAGTTGGTTTCCTTCTGCGGCGGTCAGGTCGAAATCCAGGCACAGGTTCGTGAAGCATTGCCGGTAGAACCCGGGTTGGACTACGGTCACCTCGCTGGTCGGCAGGCCGGACACAGCCAGGCCGCCATGCTGCTCCAGGTAGGTTTCGAAATATTGCGGCACGTTGTGACCTAGATTGCCCTTCAACGGGTAAAACACCATTAAAGGATCCGGGTCACGCGGGACCGGCGGTTGTGACTGGATGCCGACCACTTCCGGGAGCGGTCTGGCGGCGACCCCGACCAGGCTGGACCGGTCGATTACCAGCACCAGGTTCTCGAAGATGACCTCCTGCTGCCCGTCTGCCGCCATGCGCGGCCCTACCAGCAGGGATCCGGTGAAGGACTGGCCCAGGACTTTTACTCGCCCGGCGAAAGGTTCGGGCATGACGCCTGTCCGGTTGGGGAGGCTGTCTGCCGGGGGGCGGTAGCGGCAGCGAAAGTCGCAAGCTGAGGCGCCGTATGCCATTAAGCGGACCTGTTCATCCTGGTCCAGGCGGTAAAAACCCAGGTTTTCGAAATATTGCTCCCAGCGCGCCTTGTCAGGATTATAACGCGCCTCTCCAAGCGTCGGGCCGGTAAAACGGGCCCCGCCGATGGCCTCATACAACGACAGGAATTCTGGAGAGACGCGAAAATTGCCCTGCGTGCCGTCCAATATCTCCAGGGTTCCACCCGTTCGCCCCTGACCCGAATTAAACTGTCTCCCCAAGGGAGCCAGGCCAAAACGCTCGCTTTCCGGGGCCAGGCTGTCATAGACCAGCAGAGCCGCCTGAACGAATTGCTGTTTCTGGCTCGCGGACCCTCCCGCCGCGGAAATTGCCGGACCCAGGCGAGCTTCTCCGCCCAAGTATTCATAAAAATCCTCGAACACCGGATCAACCGGGTAGGTGCTTTGCTGGGGCGCAACGAATGAATAACCGGTCTGATCGTTGGGTCCTCGAACCTGACCCCTTGGCAGGCCGTCATCCCCCCCGCAGGCGATGAGCAGTTGGGAAAGGATGATCAGCACTGTGAACCAGGCAGTTTTGCGAGCTGCGTTCACTTGCTCAACCCTCCCTACAGAAAGATAACAATGCCTAAAATAAAAAAGCCTTTCTTGATGAGAGCAGGTTCTCGCCTCCTCAAGCCAGACTTTTCGGTAACCAGGCTGTCTCCAGCCGACCTCCTGCACAATTTGCCTCAAAAACGACGATGAGCTCATCGGCAGCCAGGCTATCTCGGCAGAGATCCTTGGCTTTGCGTCCCCATCTCACGATAGGTTTGCCTTTTCGAAGCCTCGACCACCGGCTCGGCGGTCGATCCCTCGGATATGCGTGGTGGAGTTATTAAAATCCTGCGCGGTCGTCAATCCAGATGCGTTAGAATTGTACCACCTGGCAAAATGGAAAGCGCTTGCAGTTTCGCAAGTTGACCCGCCTGGTAAACCTCCTGTCTGGAAAGACCGGATCCTGCGGATGCATCTCTCCCGTCACCGAAAATCGACCAGCCCTTGCTCAACCCTGCCGAAGATATGCCTGCCGATCGGGTTGCTCCTGTCCGCTCTGCTGTTATCGTCTTGTTCGCCCCAGCCGCGCGTTTCCCCAGACGATCGTTGGCTATACGCAGATCTCCGCATAATCGAGGCACCCTCTAATGCCATCCCCGCCTTCGACCTGGTCGCGGCCTACACTCGCCGGGCGGGAGATGAGCTACAGATCCGCCTCGACCTCCTGGAGCTCGATCTGCAGACCTCCTTTGACCTTTATCTGGCGCTGGACACCGGTCCCGGCGGCCGGCGCGACCTGCCCTTCCAGGGCGAAAGCGCGATCGACTGGGACACCCTGCTGCTCTTGCCGCAAGCCGGACCTACCCGTGCATTCCAGGCCGGCGCTCCGGGAGCCGCTCTGCTACCCGATCCCCGCCTGATCCCGCGGCCTCGTCCGCTACCCGTGGTTGGACACGCTGGTGGTCTCCCTGAACGCCAACAACCTGCCGGCCGGCCAGGCCGATTTCAGCCTGCAGGCATTCCTGGTCCCCTCAGGCGCGGAAGCAGCCTTCGACAATCTCGGCCCGCTGCGTTCAGACGCCCTGCCGCCGGGTCGCGCTCCAATCCTGCTGGCCTTCTGGGACACATTCCCGGCCTACACCCCTGCCCAGGCGCTGCGCCGCTGGGATGGCGCTCACACCGGACCCTACGGGGAACGACACGGTCTCAGACTGCTGCTGCAGAACGTGCGCCGCTACAAGGTGCCGGTCTTCCTGCTTGACCTTAAGAGCCCAGCCTCCCTGGCTGCCCTCGACTATCTTGGCAAGCTGCCCCAGGTCCACAACCTGGCTGCTCAAGGGTTGATCGTCTTACCGGATGCCCTGCCCGGTTCACCCGCTTACCCATACTTCCCCAGCGGTCTGCCGGATTGGGCCTGGTCGCAGGCGATCGCAGACAGCCGGCGAGCCGGGCTCGACTTCGGACTGCGCGGCAGCCGCATCCTGTACGCCCCCAGCCTCCCACCGGATCGAGCACCGGATTACCCTGTTATCTTCACCCGGCTACCTTCGGGCGGGGCAGCCTCCTGGAAAGGGCGCACCCTCCTGCCAGTTCCCCTGACCGGCGCGCTCACCCCAGTAGACCCCGCAGGCCTCTCCCTTGAACTGAGAACGGACTTGCTGCGCCATGCCGCCGCCTCCTATCAAGGCCGTGAGCCAACCCCCCTGATAGTGGTAGGCGGCAGCCTGCCCGACAGCCCGCTGGGAGACCCACAGACCGCCGAAGCCGTCCTGGGCTATATCGCCACTCACCCCTGGATCCAGCCGCTCGGCGGGGATGACGTGCAGACTCTTCATCCCGAAGTCGGAGCCGCTGGACGTTCAGCCCCGTCTCTCGCACCGTATTCCCCTATCCTGGACAATCTGGCGCCACCCGTGGGAGATCGAGACCCCCTCCGGCTGGCTGCCTGGCAGGCGGCGCTCTCGCTGTACTCCCCGCTCCCGCCCGAGCCGGAGCAGCTGGCGCAGCTGCGTGCGATCTACTCAGGGCAGCCCGACCTGCTGCAGGCAGCCGGGCGCTGGGCCGAGGATCCAGAACCGGTCACTCGATGCTCTGGCGACCCAGACCAGGATGGCGAGACCGAATGCCTGCTGGCCTCCCCAAACACCCTGGCGGTGGTCGACCCGCACGGGGGGCGGCTGGTGATGCTGTTCGCCCGCACTCCGGCTGGCATCCACCAGCTGGTCGCCCCCACCTCACAGTTAATCGTGGGCCTCTCCGATGCGCTGGATTGGGACCTGAGCGCAGGCGAAGGCGCCGAACCGTCTGGAATCCAGGGCGCCTTCGTCGATAGCCGCCCGCCCTGGGAAGTCTATCAGGTCGAAATCCTTCAGGATGGGATGCGTCTCACTTCGCCGGATGGGCAGGTGCAAAAAACTTTCCGCCTGACTCCGTCCGGGTTAAGCGTCGAAATCCGCACTTCAGCTTCTATACCGGTAGAAATCCCCATCGTCGTCGATCCCTGGCTGCGCTTCCGGCCAGGTTGGGCCGACCGCTACCAGGTAGATAGCCTACCAGACGGCTTCGCCTGGCAGCTGGGTGATGGCACCCACCTGGAAGTGCGCTCTACCATCGACCTGCAAGCCTTCGCCTTCACCGATTCACGCCCCCGGCTAAACCTGGCTGAAGACCCCAACTTCGCCTACCCGCGCGGGCATTACCTGCCTTTCCCCTTGACCGTGCTCGAAGCCAGCGCGCTGGGCGAGTCGATTGTCGACTTTTCAGTTGTCGAGGAATAAATAAATCTCCGCCAGGACCTGCCGGGCGGAGATCTTCGTGACCCGAGGGTTGGAGCCTGCCCCACTCGGTCAGGCAGACAACCAGAAGGCTTTCAAACGTGCAGCGATCTTAGCGGACCAGATCGTTGCCTAGATAGTCCATATTCTGTGGCTTGAAGTTGCCCTTGCCCTTGACGTCGTTGATCTCCGAGGTATTCATGCCGTACTGCAGCACTGCGAAAGCCACTGCGTCGGAGTTGTGCTCAAGGGCAGTTTCGTTATTATTAGCGTAGGTGTCGCAGGCCTGGTGATAGCAGGGATCGTAGGCCTGGCCGGCGGTGCCGCCCCACAACACGGCTTCATCTGCCGTCTTGATGCCCTCCGCACCGGTGAACAGGCCGCCGGAGGGGATGCCCGCCAGGATGAAGGGGCCGTAATCCGACCGTCCCGAGAAATCCGTGCCCTTGAAGGGCTGGCCTACCATGTTGAAGTATTGCTCAAACTTCTTCTCGATCTGGGCGGACCCCTCCGGGCCCGGCCCGGCGCCCACGACGTCGGAGTCGTCGCCGTCGTAGATGAAGAAGACGTGGTTGGGGGAACCGACCATGTCGAAGTTGAGGTACAGCGCGATCTTAGCGCGTTCTTCAGCGCTCAGGTTGTTCACATAGAAGGTCGATCCGACCAGGCCGGACTCTTCAGCTCCCCACCAGGCGAAGCGCACCTTGTTGCGCGGCTTGACCTTGGCCATCTGCTCGGCTGCTTCCAGGAGGGCCGCGCTGCCGGAGCCGTTGTCGTTAATGCCCGGGCCTTCATTGACCGAGTCCAGGTGCCCGCCAGCCATGACGACGTTGTCCGGGTTGCCGCCGGGTGATTCGGCCAGGACGTTGTAGGTGGTGGCGATCCCGCGGAAGGTGTCGGTCTTCAGGCGCAGGACGAGTCCCGGCGTAGCGGCCAGCTGCTGGCCAACGGCCTGGGTAACAGAGGTGACCGGGATATTCAGCGTGAATCCATTGCCGAGCGTGCCGTTGAGAGGGCCGGGGATGTTGTTGTAAATCACCACACCGGACGCACCGGCGTTATAGGCATTGGTCGCCTTGAGGGCGAAGGTGCACGCGCCGCGGCTGATCAAGGCAATGTTGCCGGCGGGGAACCCGGCGAAGTCACCCGCCTCGCAACCGGGTGTTGCGTCCACCGGCGGCGCTGGCAGCGCAGTCACAGCCGCCGTGACGTCTCCGCTGCCGGAGTAGGCCATGATATTGTTAGCGATCGGTCCGGCGGGCGGCGGCGCGACCTGCTCTAATATAGACGGCGAGAGAGTGATGAAGGTCTGGAACTGGAACGGCTGGACGGTCACATCATACCCGGCAGTCTCCATGCGCTGCACGACGTAGTCCACCGATCGGTCGTAGCCGGGCGTGCCCGAGGTACGGATGCCGTTATTGGCGTCGGCGATGGCCTGCAGGGCGGCCTGGTGCTCGCGCACCCCTTCCAGGGTGACGCATTCGAGCAGCTTCTTGGGATTATCGTTGACCCGCACATCGCAGGGAACCTCGGCCAACGCGGCCGGGACGAGCGCCAGGATCACCAAGGCCAATCCCAGGATAAGCAAGATCCTCACATTTCGTTTATTCATCTTATTTCACTCCTCTTGGCGTTCGAATTTGTTTGTGTAGCATCCATCATCGGTCGATCCATGATGTTTTGGATAGATCAGGATTTATTACCCACCTCCTTTTCAACAAGTGTATGGAATGATTTTGCAACGGGTTGATGGTGCTTGATTCCCCGCCCAAAAACCGCAGGACTTTTTTTGAAACCCGGTTCAACGTTTGAGATATCGAGGCAACCGCCGGAAACAGGATTATTTTAGATATATCGGATAGTTATAGAGAGTAATTATAGGGGAGAAATAGCGGAGAGTCAACAGGACTTTTGTATAATTGTATAATCCCTGGTCATTTTAAGAGCCAGGGTTGGAACTTCACCAAGACTTTTTCCGTTAAACGCGGAGATTAGCTCGATCCAGCTCGACCCGTTGTCTTCGGCGATTTAAGAATGGTCGAATCAACGGGAAAATCGATCGAATAGATAAGGATATAATTGAACTATGTGTAGAAGCATCCACACGCTGCGCTCAAGTGGGGGACCGGCAAGCGAGGCGGAGATCCAAGCAGCCGCGCTCCAGTACGTCCGCAAGGTCAGCGGCTACCGAAAACCCTCGCGCGCCAACCAGGCAGCCTTCGAGCGAGCGGTAGCACAGGTCGCCGAAGCCACCCGCAGGTTGCTCGCCGGCCTGCCTGCCTCACCCTCCCTGGCGATCCAGCCTGTCCCAGAGACAGAAGAACCATGAACATCCTATTCTTAATAATCGGCGGGTTGCTGCTCGTCCTTGGGCGCAAGCTGTTCTGGCTGCTGGTCTCCGTTCTGGGATTCCTGGCCGGCTTCTACTTCGCCGGGCAGGCACTCGGCAGCGATCTGGGCTGGTTAGTCCTGCTGGTGGCGATCGCAGCCGGGATCGCCGGCGCACTGATCGCCATTTTCTTACAAGGGGTCGCCATCGGGCTGGCCGGATTCCTCGGCGGTGGGGTGATCGCCCTAAATTTACTTCAATTTCTGGGGATGGGCGAGGTCAACTTCGCCTGGTTAGCCTTCATTTTTGGCGGCATCCTGGGGGTGATCTTGATCGGCCTGTTCTTCGATTGGGCGCTGATCCTGCTCTCTTCGGTGATTGGAGCCTTCCTGATCGCCAACGCCGTGGAGGCGAGCCAGGTGGTGGAGAACGTCCTGTTCTTCGCCCTCGTCCTTTCCGGCATCGCAATCCAGGCAGGTATTAAACGAAAGAAGAAGTAATCTGTAGAGCACCATTTCGCCAAGATCGAAGCGCTTCACCTGTATACCCTACACCAGGAATGAACCAACCAGGCCAGGCTGAAACCCAGCGAGCCCTTATCTTCGATCACGCCGTCCTGGTCGTCGCCGACCTGGTTAGCGCAGCGCAGCAGTTTTCTGCGATGGGCTTCACGGTCACCCCCGGGGGTGTGCACGCCGGTCAGCTCAGCCACAACGCCCTGATATCCTTTGGCGATGGCTCATACATCGAGTTGCTCGCCGCTTACCAAAAGCGCAGTCTCCCCGTGCTGCGCCTGCTTGACCGTCTCGGTCTCCTGGAGCGCCATCCGGCCGGCCGCACACCTTTAGGCCGCCGTTTCGTAGAATCCTTGCTCATCGGTCCGGGGATCAACGATTTCGCCCTGGGAGCCGTGAACCTGGATCATGTGCTCCCGTCAGTCAGGGAGCGCGGCCTGGAGCTGGATGGTCCCGCGCCGGGCGGTCGTGTTCGCCCAGACCAGCAGCAGATCTCCTGGCGCACCGCCTGCCCGAGGACGCGTGACCTGCCTTTCTTGATCGACGATGTCACCCCGCGTAATCTGCGGGTCCCTGAAGGTCAAGCAACCCAACATATCAACCGGGCGAGCGGGGTTGCCGCCATCTCGATCGCCGTGGCCGATCTGGCTGCCAGCACGGCGCGCTATCGGGCTTTACTTCGCAGGCAGCCAGAGGTCGAGCCAGGGTCTGGCTATACCCCGCCGGGCGCGGCAGCGGTTTCTTTCTCCCTTCAGGCTGCCGGGCTTGTCCTGGAGCAGGCAGGGGAAGGGGCTGGTAGCCTGCGCCGCCAGCATGGCAGTGCTGCCGGCCACCCGCAGCGGCTCTGGCTACACTCCCCGGCCGGAGCGATGGGCCTCCTGACACTATCAAGCACTGCCGAATTGGGCTACAGCCTGTCGAATCAAACCTGAACCCGGAGGGCGAGATGAGCCGCGAATTTCTGCGGCTGAAGCCCTGGCGCGCTCGCCTGGTCCAGGCACCTGAATGCCGTGGTTGTGAATCAAGTGAATGCGCTTCATATTGGAAATTGGTACTGTTAGATCGGTTCAACGACCACTACTGGAATATCCCGGCCGGCTTTAGCTTGATATATGTCGTAGTGTGGAAAGATTTTCGTCATCAGTTTCCACAAGCGCGGTTTTTCCTCTGTGGTAGCGGTGCGGGCGTGTGCAGGGAACTTGTCTGCACCTACTTGCAATTCGACCTCAGAGTTTTCGACCAGATTCAGATACCATAACGGATGATTCGGCGCGCCACCGTTCGATGCCACCAGCAGGTAGCTTTGCCCATCTCGACCATAGATCAACGCCGTTCGGCGAAGTTTTCCCGACTTGCGACCGACCGTGGTCAATAACAGCGTGGGCAGCCCTCGCCATCGGTGACCTTTCTTGCCATCGCTCTCCACATAATCCCGAATATGACTCCTCACCCACCCTTTCGGGCTGTCAAAGACTATCTCTTCTGATGCCATAATTTCCTCATTCATATCCGGGGCGGCAAATGACTGCCCCTTGGCACAATCATTTTGCGTGGCCCAAGAAGTGCGAGCGGCTTTTGACCGCCTGTAACGGGAATAATAAGACTATTAATATCCATTATACCTATTCCTCCCATTATTTTATGCCGAAGTGGTGATACAATCCGCTTACCGTTCCCAGATCCTTGGCTCGGATCAAGAAAGTCTGCAGACCAGTGCTCGCATTTCGAAAACCAGGAGGTAGCCCATGTCCCCGCAGGTCGAGGAAGTCAACCAGGTTAAAGAGTCGGTAGAAGCTCAGATCATGTCCACCCCTAATGTGGTCGGCGTCGGGGTAGGATACGAGGTGTCAGGCGGGGTCCCGACCGGACAGATCGGAGTGGTCGTCCTGGTGCGGCGCAAGCTGCCCCTGGCCGCCCTGTCGCCGGAGGCGGTGCTGCCGAAGCGGGTGGACAGCGTCCCGGTCGACGTGGTCGAGGTCGGCGAGTTGAGAGCCCAACAGGCTCGTACGGATCGCTGGCGACCGGCCCCCGGCGGGGTCAGCCTCGGCCATTTCAAGATCACTGCCGGCACCCTGGGCTGTGTGGTGCGCGACAAGAATACCAATACCCGCCTGATCCTTTCCAACAACCACGTGCTCGCCAACAGCAACGACGCCACGCCTGGCGACGCCATTTTGCAGCCGGGTCCCGCCGACGGCGGCTCGACCAACCTGGACCAGATCGCCACTCTCGAGCGCTTCCGCCCGATCGATTTTTCCTCTTCTCCGGGGAGTTGCAGCCTGGCGAATGCTTACGTCGAACTCGGCAACGCCATCGCCCGCCTGCTGGGTTCGAGCCACCGGCTGGATTCACACCGCTCCAACCCGCAAGCCACCAACATGATCGACGCCGCCCTGGCCCGCCCGCTCAACGACGCGGATGTCCTGGACGAGATCCTGGAGATCGGCACAGTTTCCGGGACGGTCGAAGCCACCCTGGGAATGCCCGTGCGGAAATCTGGCCGCACGACCGGTTTCACCACCGGGCAGATCAACTTGCTGAACGCAACGGTCAGCGTCAGTTACGGGGTTGGGAAAACCGCGGTCTTCCAGAACCAGCTGATCGCAGGACCGATGTCGCAAGGCGGCGATTCCGGCTCTCTGGTGGTCGCGGGGGATTCACTGCGAGCCGTTGGCTTGCTCTTCGCCGGTTCGAACCAGACCACGATCTTCAATCCGATCCAGGCCGTGCTCGATGATTTGCAGGTAGTGATATGAGCTCAGAATACGACCCTTCCGATCTTCAGGCCGCCACCCAAAGGGCACTGGCGGTGAAACAGGCGTACGAACAGGAGCTGCTCTCGAAGCCGAACGTGGTCGGTGTCGGGGTCGGCTTCCGCCAGGTCGGCGGGCAGCCGACGAATACCGTATCCGTGGTAGTCCTGGTCAAGCACAAACTGCCGGAATCACAACTCTCACCCGAAGACCGCATCCCTGCCCAGATAGAAAATATCCCTATCGATATTCAGGAGGTCGGCGAGATCACGGCATTCTGAAAAGATCCTCTGGTTCGGTGCCTTGCTGCAACCTTAAAATTTTCACCTGGATCCAGAAATCCCCGGCAGGTCCTAGTCCAGTCAAATGATAATGTTACCGAAAGGTCTTGAAAGCCGGCTCGAATCCGGGTAGAATTGGACTAATTACGGTATCTAAGCCACGCGCAAAGAGTCGAAGGTCGTCCTGATTCGGTCAGGTGCGGTCCCCAAGCCAGGCAAAAGGATTCGGAATCCAGGTTTTAGAAAAGACAAGCGGGAATCATACTGTCAAGCCAGACCCGGGTGGACTGGCTTTTTATATTGAACTAATTGTAGTCCAGAGCACAAATTCGAGAAGGTCATCATGAATAAGACCCGAAGCGCCGGGGGGATCTGCCTGGTGGCAGTTTTACAGTTCCTGGCTGTCACTGCCTGCGCGCCAGTTGCCTATGGTTCCACGGTGGTCAGCGCTCCTCCAACGGCCTCCGAGGCTCAGCCGGTGCTACTGACTCAGGAACCCGTCATGGCATCGACTGCGGATCTGGTTGAGTTTTCTGCAGACTCTGTGCCTGCTTCGCCGGCGCCTACTTCGCCACCCAAGCCGACGACCAACAATGAAGCAGTCGCAACTGCCCGTTCTGCTATCACCCTGGGCGATTTGCGCACCATTGAAGATGCTGGCTTCTCGTTCCGCCCGGTAGTCGGTTATGACCTACACCTTAAACCCGACCAGGCCACCCTGGTGAACAGGGACGGCACAATCATCCTCTCGATGACTGGAGTTCCCGTACAGTCCGGCGGGTCGCTCGAGGAACACCTGGACCAACTACTGAGCGGAGTCGGCGGCGGGATGGAGGAATTCAATGCCGGCTCACCCTACGCCGTGAATATCGGCAAGAAGGACGGTTTGGCAGCCGATATTACCGGTCGGCTGAGCGGAGAAAAGGTCGCCGGGCAGATCCTGATGGTGGCAGCCTCCGACTCGCAGTTGTTCTATGCCATCGCCCTGATCGTCGAGCAGCCTGGCGGGGAGGAAAACCTGGCCGAAGGCGATAAGGCGATCGAGGCTGTAATCGAATCGATCACCTTCATCGACCCGCACACTCAGTGATTCACAGCCGCCAGAGCACGCGGCCTCCCCGACCGAATGGTAAAGACAATGGACCACCACTGCCGCCGTTTGACAACAGGCGGTGGATCGTGCAAGGTTACACGCATCACGGACTTGCCCATTGATTTCCCTGTAAATTGGCATAAGATATAATTGGATATAATTTATCCTAATAGAGAATTCCGCAAATAAAAAACAGTGGAACGATGACCGATTCACCTGGCAAAGTAGAAAATCGCTTGAGTGGTGGCTGGCTCATCCTGGCACGGTCGATCTGGGCCGGGCTGATTCTCTTGACCCTGGGGATTTTCATTGCCAGCGCGCCTGCGCGCTTTATGTTGCGCGAGATCAACTTCATCGTGGTTGAGGTCGTGCTTCTGATCGCTTATACCACCATCGCTCTGGTCATCGTTTGGCGCAAGCCGGCTGATTGGATGGCGTTATTCGTCTCACTCTTCCTGGTGACTTTTGGGGCAACGCTTTCACCCTCCTGGGACGAGCTTCTGGAGAGTGACCCCAGCTGGTCGATCCCAGTCAACTTCGTGAGGATTCTCGGGCTGGTATTGCTGCTACTATTCCTGTATCTCTTCCCCGATGGGCGGTTTGTGCCACGCTGGACAAGGTTACTAACGATAGCTTTGATCGCACTCGTCCTGGTCAGCCAACCAATCGGACCGTTGAAATTGCCCGATCCATTCTCATCTCTATCCTGGTTTATTTTCCTGGGCAGCGGTCTGGTCGCTCAGATCTACCGCTATATGCGGGTGTCCAATCCGGTGCAACGCCAACAAACCAAGTGGGTCGTGTTCGGCTTAGCGGCGTTTATTGTCGGTTCGTCCGCAGCGATCTTACCGGGTGTGCTCTTCCCATCGCTCAACCAGCCCGGTCCTCTGAACGAACTCTACGATCTGGGCAATGGGATCATCTCGATCGTATCGTTGATCCTTCTCCCGCTATCTATAGGCATCGCCATCTACCGCTACCGGCTGTGGGAGATCGACGTCCTCATCCGGCGCACGCTGATCTACGCCACGCTGACCGCTACGCTGGCGCTGGTGTATTTTGGCAGCGTGATTGCACTGCAGACCTTCCTGCGTTACCTCACCAGTCTGGAGCAAACTGAACTTGTGACGGTCGTCTCCACGCTGGCCATCGCCGCATTATTCGTCCCCTTGCGCCTCCGCATCCAGTCGACTATCGATCGCCGCTTCTACCGCCGCAAATACAATGCGGAAAAGACCTTGGCAGACTTCAGCGCCAGGTTGCGCGATGAAGTGGATTTGGAAAAGATAACCTATGAATTGTTGCAGGTGGTCGAAGAGACCATGCAACCTGGAAACGTGTCCTTATGGCTGCTGGAGCAGGAAAAAGGTCTTCCGAAGAGGCAGGTCATGGAGGCACAAAGGCTGCAGGTATAAGTTGGGCGCGGTTTGCGGACCACACCAAAGGACTCAAAGACCGTCGTTACAAGAAAGAACAGCCAGCCGGTGACGATTTCGTAGTCGAATGAACTCTCCCTCCGGTCAGCTCTAAGCACGCATTATAATGGTGGGGACTATCACAGCATGACAGGAGTTTTCCACGCCTCCCGTTTCCCAAGAACCGCCGGTCGCGGCATTCATCGAGCCGGTTAGACCCTCCCGAAAGCGCTTTCCATGGCTAAACCAGACCTTTGCTGCCCTCCGGCACCGCAATTACCGGCTATGGTTCGCCGGGCAACTGGTATCGCTCTTCGGCACCTGGATGCAAATCACCGCCCAGGGTTTCCTGGTCTATGAACTGACCCGCTCGCCGGCTTACCTGGGATACGTCGGTTTCGCAGCCGGGCTGCCATCCTGGCTCTTCATGCTATACGGCGGGGTCGCCGCCGACCGCATGTCCCGCCGCACGCTGCTGGTGATCACCCAGACCGCTATGATGGTACTGGCATTTATCCTGGCCGGGCTGGCCTTTTCCGGACTGGTCCAGCCCTGGCACATCATTGTATTGGCTTTCCTGTTGGGCACCGCCAACGCTTTCGACGCGCCGGCCCGGCTGGCTTTCGTCCCCGAGCTGGTGGCGCGGGAAGACCTGACCAACGCTATCGCGCTCAACTCGGCCATGTTCAATATCGCCACCGTTCTCGGTCCGGCCATCGCCGGGGTGACTTATGCGGCGCTTGGGCCAGCCTGGTGCTTTACCATCAACGGGATTTCGTTCCTGGCGGTGATCGCCGCCCTGCTGGCCATGCGCATTAAGCCTTTCGTCCCTGTCCAGCAGACCATCTCGATTTTCGGCAGAGTTAAGGAGGGGCTGCATTATGCCTTGAGGCACCCGTTAATCCGCGTCATCAATCTCAACCTGGCGATGGTCAGCCTGTTCGCCCTGGGATTCATCACACTCATGCCGGCCTGGGCGGTGGACGTGCTGGGAGGCGACGCCACCACCAACGGACTGCTGCAGTCGTCGCGCGGCCTGGGAGCCCTGGTGGGTGCGCTGTGGATCGCCGCACTGGGTGGCACGCGCTCGCGCGGGCAGATGCTCACCCTGGGTAGTTTCCTCATGCCAGTGTTTCTGGTGCTGTTCTCGACCACCCGCCAGCTGCCGCTCTCGATGGTCACCCTGTTCGGCGCAGGGTTGGGCTTCATGGTGATGATGAACAGCGGGAATGCCCTGGTTCAGGTGAACGTCCCCGACGAGCTGCGCGGCCGGGTGATGAGCCTGTACTCTTTGATCTTCTTCGGCCTGATGCCGATCGGCGCCTTGATCAACGGCCAGATCGCGACCCGCCTCGGTCCGCCAACGACCGTCTTGATGAACGCCGTGGTCATGGTGGCTTTTGCCGCGCTGATTTACCTGCGCGTGCCGGATTTACGCGCCACCCGTTGATCGTCCAGCCAGAACAGACCCAGATCCAGAGATGATCTGGCAAGGTCAATCCTGACAGTTATCATTTGTATGGCTGGAACGCTGTGATTTATTCCCAGATCTTGACGTCACTCGTGGAACGCATCACGCGGGTCTCGGAGGGCCGGTTGTTATCGAAGAAATCCAGCTCATTAAACCGCGTCATCAGTCGATCCATCGCATCGGATTCACGCGCCTTATCAAAGCTTGACCAATCAGGCGCTTCCCACCAGTCTTCGCAACCGAATTCGCCGAGTCCCATGATCGGCCAAAAAGTCTCAACATATTTAAACCCAGTTTCTTTCTCGACCTCTGCGAAAAGTTTCTTCGCTTCATCCGAGAGGAGCCACTTCTGATAGGCGGCGGATTTTTTGTCTTTCAGGTGAGAACTGGAAATGTAGTACATGTTTCCTCTCCTTATTGAATGGATCGTTGCTCGACTGTGCTCTAGCCACCTGACTCTACGGGGTATTGTCTTTCACCTCGAGGGGACTGGTGACCGGCTTTCATTTATAATACTCCACAAAATCTGCTATAGCAACAATGAACATCCCTTTTGCCTGGTTGTGACGAGAATAGTATTCAAGAAACCGGCAGGGCTGAGGAATATACCCGATGAACTATGCTGATTACCCCGCTTTCGTCGTGGAAGACATCGCCAGGGTGCGCCGCCGGCTGGCGTCCTGCGGGCTGCCGCCAAAAACCGGCGACGCCAACCTGTTGATCGGTACCTGGAACATCCGCGCCTTCGGGCCGGTCTACGAACAGTGGTCGGAAAACCCGGGTTCGCCCAAGCGCAACCTGCGGGGGGTCGCCATCCTGGCGGAGATCATCCGCCGCTTCGACGTCGTGGCGGTGCAGGAGGTGCGCGCGGATACCAGCGGCATCCGCCTGCTGGTGGACGAATTCCTCGGCCCGGATTGGGGGCTGATGCTGAGCGACGTCTCCGCCGGGGAGCGCGGCAATACCGAGCGGCTGGGCTTCCTGTACGACCGGCGCCGGGTGCTGCCTTCCGGGCTGGCAGGCGAGATCGTCCTGCCTCCCACCGCGCAGGGAGATCCACAGGAACAGTTCGATCGCACCCCCTACATCGTCGGTTTTCGCGCCGGAACCGAGCGCTTCACTTTACTCACCGCGCACATCCGTTATGGCGCCCTCCCGGCGGAGCGCCTGCCGGAGCTGATCGCCTTAGCGGAGTACACCGCCCGTGAGATTCGCGACCGGGCGACCGCGCCGGGCGCCGAAGAGCGCAACCTGATCGTCCTGGGTGATTTCAACATCGACCGGCGCGACGACAACCCGCTCTTCAACGCCTTCATCTCCACCGGGCTCAACGTCCCCCAGCAGCTGGTCGGCGTCAAGAGTACGTACAATACCGAGGCGCGTTACTACGACCAGATCGGCTGGTTCATGGATGAAAGCTTCAACTTGAAGTACACAGAAAAAGCCGGCAGCGTGGACTTCTCCGGGGCGGTCTTCAAGGATTTGAGCAGTTTCCTGATGTCCTACCGCGTGTCCGACCACTTCCCGCTGTGGGTCGAGTTCGGCATCGACCGCAGCACGGAGCAAATGGGACGCACCCTGGGCCTGAGCGAGCTCGAGCTGGGCGCCCCCGACCCGCTCGCCGGAGTCCCGGACTGATTGGTTTATTATCAAGGTCTTCCTTTCGGAAGGTCATCCTTTCGGAATATAGCGGGTCAGCCCAGCCGCCGCCAATACCAGGGCAGCGCTCAGGTAGAAGACTACCGGCAAGCCGTGCAAATCCGCCAGGTAGCCGGTCAGGAGCGTGCCGAGTGCGCCGCTGGTGAACATGTAGCCCAGGATCAAACCGGAAGCCAGCGCCATCCCGCCCGGCAGGCGGCGCTGCGCCAGAACGACCAGGATGCTATGCACCGCCCCGGTGAGCAGTCCGGAGAGTGGAACCAGCAGGATTAACCAGCCAATCCAGGCCGTGCCGGGGATCAGGGCGAGCGGCAGGCTTGCCGCCATCAGTGTCCAGGAGGCCACCCTGCGTTTTCCGAAGCGGTCCGCCAGGTAGCCTCCGAACAGATTCCCCAAAGCCGTTCCACCCATGAACAGCGCTGCGACCAGGCCGTAAACGACCGGCGAGTAGCCCAGGTCGCTCAGGTACTTCGGCACGAAGGTGACCATGTTCTGCTGCGCCCAGGACTGGAACGCCGCCACCGACGCAAATGCCACCAACCCCACCCGCAGCCGCGGGAATGACCGGTACGCCTGCCGGGCGGGTTGCTGGACCTTCGGAAAGGAGACCAGCGAGCCGTAGTCCTGCCCGGCGGCGTTGAGACCGACCAGCAACACGGGGACCGTCAATATAAGCAGCCCCCAGGTGCCATAGCGGTTCAACAGCGGACCTGCCAGCAGCGGTCCGAAAAAAGCCCCCATTTGCCCGAACAGGAAGAAGTAGGCGGCGGAGGTCGTCTCCCGCCCGGAATAGCGCTCCTGCCCGCGCAGCGTGGCCTCCATCGCCCCGGCCGGGTGGAAGGCGCCTGAACCCAGGCTGGCGATCACCAGCAATACCAGGCTGAGAGGGCCAGGGACGACCACCGCCAGCGAGAAGAACGCTCCCATCCAAAGCACACCCCCGGCTACCAGCCAGCGCGGTCCCAGGCGGTCGGCGAGGTGCCCAAATAAAGGCTGGGCGATCGCCGCGCAGGAGACGTACACCGTGCTGACCAGGCTCAGGGCGATGTTGCTCAGGCCAAGCGGCCCGCTCAGAAAGGTCAGCAGGATAGCCCGCATCCCGTTGAGCACATCCACCGCCAGGTGCGCAACCGAGACCGTTGCAAACAACCGGTCGCCCAACAAGGCCGCCGGCAGCAGGTTAGAAATTGAAGAGCGGGGCAGCTGCAGGCGCATCAGGCCAGATTTTCCCCCACCTATATCAGGTTTACTCCCCGGTAGCCGTACCAGCCCTGACGGATGATCAGCTGGTAGACCGCTGGGGGGAGAAAATAGCGCACCGGTTCCCCATTTGCGACCCTTCGGCGGATATCGCTGGCGGAAATGGCGACCAGCGGGGCATCCATGAAGACCACCTTTTCGGTTAATCCGGGAAGCTGTCGTTCCAGAGCATCCAGGTTGAGCATATCGCCGGGCCGGCGCATGACCCCGATCGTGTCGCTCTCGGAGATAAACACGTCTGGCAGTTTCCAGGTTGGCAGATCGTGCAGCGAGTCGCCGCCCATCAGATAGATCAGGGTCGCTCCAGGGTGCCGGGCGTGGAGCAGTCGCACCGTCTCGAAGGCGAAATGCGGTGGGGGCCGGTCCAGGTCCACCCGGGAGAGCTCGAAGATCGGGTCCTCTTTGATGGCTGCCTGGACAAGCGCCTGGCGTTGCTCCCACGGCGAGACGACCAGGTTCTCCTTATGGGGCGGGTCCGCTGTGAGCACCCATAGCACCCGGTCCAGCCTGAGCTGGTAGGCAGCCTCTCCCGCCAGGATCAGGTGCGCCAGGTGGGGTGGGTCGAAGGTGCCGCCGAAGATGCCAAGCCTGATCGCCAAGGTGTAATTCCTCGCCCTATTAATCCTGCCACTCCAGCTCGTACTCGCCGATGAAGACCATATCGCCCTCCAGGACGCCGGCCTTGCGCAATGCTTTATCGATCCCCAGGGTCTGCAGGATACGCTGGAAGCGGCGGATCGACTGGTCGTACTCCCAATAGGTCATGGCGGCGGCGCGCTCGATCGCCGCGCCGCGCACCCGCCAGCCCTTGGATTCGCGCTCGATCTCGAAGGCGCGTGGGTCGCTCTCGGCCCGGTAGACAGGCAGCTCGCCCGGCGGGGCCGGAAGGGGCGCCTCCGCCAGCAGCCGGGCAGCACGCTGCAGCAGCTCGGTCAGGTTGGTGCGCGCCAGGGCTGAAATTGCCAGCGGGCGACCGTTCGCTCCGAGCCGCTCACGGAATTCTGCTTCCAGGCGCGGCCAGCGCTCCTTGACCTCAGGCTGATCAATCTTGTTCAACGCTACCAGCTGCGGTTTCCTCCCCAGATCCGGGTCGAACAGAGCCAGCTCGCTGTTGATCTGGGCGTAATCCAGTAGCGGGTCCTCCGCCGTCCCATCCAGCAGGTGGATCAGCACCCGCGTGCGCTGGATGTGGCGCAGGAAGGCGTCCCCCAGGCCGACGCCTGAGTGAGCGCCCTCGATCAGACCGGGAATGTCCGCCAGCACCAGGCTGGTATCCTCGTCCAGAATGGCTACCCCCAGGTTTGGCTCCAGGGTGGTGAAGGGATAGGCAGCGATCTTCGGTTGAGCGTTTGTCAGGGCTGCCAGCAGGGTCGATTTACCGGCGTTGGGGGCGCCGACGATGCCGACATCTGCGACCAGGCGCAGCTCCAGCTTCAATTCTCTCTCCTGGGCCGGCGCACCGTGTTCTGCGATGCGCGGCGCCTGGTTGCGCGAAGTGGCGAATCGGGAGTTGCCGCGCCCGCCGCGGCCTCCCTGGCACACCACCAGCCGCTCACCAGGATTTACCAGGTCGCCGAGCACCTCGCCGCTGCGGGAATCGGAGACCACCGTGCCAGGCGGCACCGGGATGACCAGATCCGGTCCGGATCGCCCGGTCATGTCTTTGCCGCCTCCGGACCGCCCGTCTTCGGCCTTGTATTTCCGGCGGTGCTGGAAAGACGACAGGGTGTTCAGGGTGGGCCTGACCTCTAAGATCACGTCCCCACCGCGCCCGCCGTCACCCCCATCCGGGCCGCCGAAAGGAACGTACTTCTCCCGCCGGAAGTGTACGACGCCGTCCCCGCCCCTCCCGGAGCTAACCTGGATTTGCGTTTCATCGATGAACATGGAAAAATCCGCTCTTGATCCGGTTCGGTTTCCTGGCTGGCCGCGCTTGTCCCCTGAAGGATTATACCATCCTGCCCTGAGGCCCTTCTCCGCTCCACCGATGGCTTTAGGCTAATTGCATGGGATTGTTTCCTCCTTGTGGGGGTTTGCACAATTTGTGAACTTGTGGTTAAATTCACTCGTTCTCTGGGGTCGCATAAGTTTTACGGAGGAAACGGATGGACACCAAGGTTATCCCGGATATCATCGTCGGGCGGCTGCCTATTTACCTGCGCGCCCTTCAAAGCATGCTCGCAGAGGGACGCCGGGTCACCTCCTCGCAGGAGCTGGGTGAGCGACTAGGCATCTCGGCTGCTCAGATACGCAAGGACCTCTCACAGTTCGGCGAGTTCGGCAAGCAAGGCACGGGATATTCGATCGAGTACCTTGCCAATCAGATCCAGCAGATCTTGAAAGTCGACCGGGTGTGGGATATCGCTGTGGTCGGCGCCGGGGATATCGGCTCCGCAGTGGCCCGCTACCAGGGGTTCGCCAACCGCGGTTTCCGCGTGACGATGGTCTTCGACAACAATCCCGCCAAGGTTGGGGCGAAGGTCGGCCCATTCACCGTCCAAGACAGTGCAGAGATTGAAGAAGTACTCCGCAAGGTCGGGATGCAGGTCGCCATGATCGCCACCCCTGGCGCAGAAGCGCAGGCGGTGGCGGACAGTCTGGTGAAGGCCGGCGTGCGGGCGATCCTGAACTACGCCCCCACCAGCCTGAGCGTGCCGGAAGATGTCCAGGTGCAGTATATCGACCCGGTCATCCACTTGCAGCGCATGACTTATTATTTATAAAGGGATTTAACGCAAAGGCGCAGGAGAAAGAAGAGAAAGGCGCTAAGTTTTTTTCTTTCTACCCTTTCGCGGTGCACTTCTATCGCCGCCTCAACGAGTATTTTACTCAGTTCGTTCTCGTTCAAGAATTATCCCCACCATCTGAGAAGCATTTTTAAATCCTTGCGCTTTATTTTGCGTTTGCGTCCTTGCGTTAAATACTTACACCGGAGGCAGGTTGCGTTTGATCTTGGGGTAGATGTTCGGGTCGAGCGCCAGGGCAGCCCCCTGAGCTACGCAGGTCAGTGCATTGTCCACGTTATAGGCGGGCACACCCAGCTCCTTGGTCAGCAGCCGGTCGATGCCGCGCAGCTGCGACCCGCCCCCACAGATGGCGATGCCCCGGTCGATGATATCCGACACCAGCTCGGGGGGGGTCTTCTCCAGCACCCGCCGGGCTGTTTCGACCACGTCGTGAAGCGGCTCGCGCAGCGCCTCGGTGACGTCGTCGTTGGTTAAAGTAATCGGCTTGGGTAGCCCGCTCACCTGGTCCTGGGCCTGGATCTCCAGGACTGCCTCTTCGTCCTGCGGTAAAGCCGCTCCGATCTTGATTTTTACCTGCTCGGCCGTCTGCAGCCCGATGATCAGCCCGTACTTCTTGCGGACGTAGTTTACGATCGCCTCGTCCAGCTGCATTCCCCCGGCGCGCATCGTCTCCGCCGCGACGATGCCATACATGGCGAGCACCGCTGCCTGGGTTGTGCCGCCGCCCAGGCATAGCACCATGTTACCAGACGGCGTGCCGATCGGCAGGTCCATACCTAACGCCGCAGCCAACGGCTGCTGGACCAGGTAGGCCTCGCGCGTCCCGGCCTGCAGCGAAGCTTCGTGCACCGCACGGCTCTCCACACTCGTCACGCCATACGGCACGGTCACCATGACGTGCGGGCGAAAGAAACGCATCGGTCCGCTGACCTTGTGAATCAGGTACTCCAACAGTTTCTCGGTGATCTCGTAATCTGCAATAACTCCGTTGTGCATCGGGCGGGTGACTTCGATCGACTCGGGTACCCGCCCGTACATCTCCAACGCCTCCTGCCCGATAGAGACGATCTTCTGCTCGTAGACGGCGATGGCAACCATGGTCGGTTCTTCCAATACCAGGTTGTCGCCAACAGCGATACGCGTACATATTGTGCCCAGGTCGACGCCCAGGTCCTTCGAGAAGAGAGCCATGGTTTAATCCGGTTCCACCGAGCTGCCTGGGAAACGCGTCCCGCCCCCGCGGTAGCGGCGGACGGCTTCGATGCGCAGGTTGGAGCGCTTCAGGGCTGCCTCCATGCGCAGGTATATATCGCTGTCCGGAGGAACGCCCTGTCGCAGCAGGTCTTCCGCGCGCTTGCGGGCAGCTTCGGCGCGCGCCACGTCGATCTCTAGGACGTTCTCGGCGCTGTCCGCCAACACGGTGATCAGGTCCGGCTGCACCTCGACCAGCCCGCCCGCCACGGTAAAGAGTTCCTCCTGGCCCTTGGCGCGCACCTTGAGGATGCCAAACTTTAACGTTGTAAGCAGCGGGGCATGGTTGGGGAGGATACCCAGCTCGCCCGCCGTCCCGGGGACGATGACGATATCGGCGTCCCCTTCCCAAACCATTCGGTCTTGCGAGACGATCTCACATCGGATTGGCATGGTTTTCAGCTATCAGCTTTCAGAGATCTTAAGGTTATTGGCTGGCGAGTTTTTCGGCCTTATCGGCGGCTTCCTCGATCGTGCCGACCATCATGAAAGCCTGCTCGGGCAGGTCATCGTGCTTCCCGTCGAGGATCTCGCGGAAACCGCGCACCGTCTCCTTGAGAGGAACGTAGCGCCCTTCCAGGCCAGTGAACTGTTGGGCGACGAACATCGGCTGCGAGAAGAAGCGCTCGATCTTACGCGCCCGAGAGACGATCAGCTTGTCGTCTTCGGAGAGCTCATCCACGCCCAGGATGGCGATGATGTCTTGCAGATCTTTATAGCGTTGCAGGACGCGCTGGACCTCGCGCGCCGTGGCGTAATGGTCTTCGCCCACCACCAGCGGGTCGAGGATGCGCGAGGTCGAAGCCAGCGGGTCGACCGCCGGGTATATGCCTTTCTCCACGATCGAGCGTTCCAAGGCGATGGTGGCGTCCAGGTGGGTGAAAGTCGCCACCGGGGCCGGGTCTGAGTAATCGTCGGCGGGCACGTAGACCGCCTGCATCGAGGTGATCGAACCGCTGCGGGTGGAGGTGATGCGTTCCTGCAGCTCGCCCATCTCCGTCGCCAGGGTGGGCTGGTAGCCCACCGCCGAGGGCATCCGCCCAAGGAGCGCGGATACTTCTGAGCCGGACATGCTGAAGCGGAAGATGTTATCGATAAACAGCAGCACGTCGCGCCCCTGGTCGCGGAAGTACTC
>DATDRQ010000076.1:0-13206 GCA_035291645.1 Anaerolineales bacterium | reverse complement strand
GATCGATCGTTCCGTCATCCGTTGGCTTTCCAGGATAGGCGCATTTCACTCCGGTTTTGTTGGGAGCTCATAGAGTTCTACCAGCACTCCGCAGGTGCTCTCCGGGTGGATGAAGGCCAGCCGTTTGCCACCCCGCCCTTCTTGGGCGCTCTCGTTGATTAACCGGAGCCCTTTTGCTTTAAGCTCTGCCAGGGCTGTGTCGAGGTCTTCCACCTCGAAACAGATGTGATGGATGCCCGGGCCGCGCTTCTGCAGGTATTTGGCAATCCCTGAATCGCCGGTGGTTGGCCGCACCAGCTCCACCTGGCTGCCCCCGGCTGGCAGAAAAGCGATCTCAGACTGTTGCTCTGGGACCTCTAAAATGTGGTCCAGCTCGAGTCCAAGCGCATCCTGCCAGAAGCGCAGGGCTGCGTCTATATTCTCGACGACGATGGCGATGTGATCGATGCGTTTAATCTTCGGCATATTTGTTCCTAGGAAGTTACTTTTGACGCCTTTTCTAAACCTGATCAGATCCAGGCCGGCGGCTGGTACTCGCCCCACACGCTGCGCAGCACCTGGCAGATCTCGCCCAGGGTAATATCCCGCTCAACGCACTCGATGAATAACGGCATCAGGTTTTCCTGACCCTGAGCGGCGATCTCCAACTGAGAGAGCAGTTCATTCACTTTATTGCCGTCCCGGCGGGCGCGCAGAGCCGCCAGGCGGTTGCATTGGTCGTTTTCGATGGCCGGGTCGACGCGCAGCTGCTCCAGCTCGATCGATTCATCTACCTGGAAGGCGTTCATGCCCACCACGATCTCCTGCTGGCTTTCCAGGTCCATCTGGAATCGATAAGCTGCCTCCTGGATCTCTCCCTGGATATAGCCCTGTTCGATGGCTGCCTGGGCGCCGCCCAGCTCATCGATCTTGGCGATATATTCCAACGCAGCTTGTTCGATCTGGTCGGTCAGGTATTCGATCAGGAAAGACCCGGCGAGCGGGTCGATGGTATCTGCGACTCCCGATTCGTGGGCGATGATCTGCTGGGTACGCAGGGCGACCCGCACGGCTTTCTCGGTCGGCAGCCACAGCGCTTCGTCCATACTGTTGGTGTGAAGGGACTGGGTGCCGCCCAGGACGGCAGCCAGGGCTTGCAGAGCAACCCGCACCACGTTGTTCTCAGGCTGCTGGGCGGTCAGGGTCGATCCCCCGGTCTGGGTGTGGAAGCGCAGCATCCAGGAGGATGGTTTTTGCGCCCCGAAGCGATCGCGCATCAGGCGCGCCCATAACCGCCGGGCTGCCCGGAACTTGGCGATCTCTTCCAGGAAGGTGTTGTGTGCGTTGAAAAAGAAGGACAGCTGTCCGGCAAAATCATCCACATCCAGGCCGGCCTTCAAAGCTGCCTGGACGTAGGCGATGGCGTTTGCCATCGTGAAGGCCACCTCCTGCACGGCGGTCGAGCCGGCTTCCCGGATATGATATCCGGAGATGCTGATCGTGTTCCAGCGAGGCGCCTGCGCCTGGCAGAAGCGGAACACGTCCGTGATCAGGCGCATGGATGGCTGCGGAGGAAAGATGTAAGTGCCGCGTGCGATGTACTCTTTCAGGATATCGTTCTGGATGGTTCCCCGCAGATGGGAGGTTTCGGCTCCCTGCCGTTTGGCGACCGCGATGTACATTGCCAGCAGGATCGCGGCGGGAGCGTTGATGGTCATGCTGGTCGAGACTTTGTCCAGCGGGATATCCCGGAACAGGGTTTCCATGTCATCCAATGAGGAGATCGCCACGCCGACCTTGCCGACCTCGCCGAGCGCCATGGGATCATCCGAGTCATAGCCGATCTGGGTGGGCAGATCGAAGGCCACTGAAAGACCGGTTTGTCCCTGGTCCAATAAATAGCGGTAACGCCGGTTGGATTCGGCCGCGCTGGCATAGCCGGCGTACTGGCGCATCGTCCAGAAGCGCCCACGGTACATGGTGGGCTGCACACCGCGTGTGAAAGGATACTCCCCGGGGAAACCAAGACCTGTGAGGTACTCGCTTCCATCCACCTGTGGGGCCAGGATGGGGGGGAGGTTGACCCCGGAGGGAGTGCGAAACTCATTTTTTCGTTCGGAGGAACGTTTTACTGCGGGCTGGTAGGTCTGTTCCCGCCAGCGTTGGAACTCCGCCTCGATCGTCATAGGCAACCTCTGAATAGAAGGGTTAGAGAAAGTATACCCGATCTAGCCGGGGTCTTCTGGATTTTGCAGGTTCACGCCACCTGGTGGCCCATCTTGTAAGCCAGGGCGTAACGGGTTGTGTGGTAAACTCTATGCCGTCATAACCGGACAAATCCTGGTCGAATTCATCTGACAGGGCAGAGGATGGGAACGCTCGGATACCGAATTGATTGTTACCTAACGGGGAAACCGGTATGCAAGTCTTAACCGTCGATGTTGGCACCGGCACGCAGGATATCTTCCTGTATGATTCGCGTTTGGACCTAGAAAATGGTCTAAAACTGGTGGTGCCGTCTCCGACCATGATCATCCGCCGGCGCCTGCAGGAGGCGACCTTGCGCGGCGAGCCGGTCCTGTTGAGCGGGGTGATCATGGGCGGCGGCCCCAACCACTGGGCGGCGGAGGACCATGTGCGCGCCGGGCTGCCGTTGTACGCCACCCCGGAGGCGGCCCGTTCATTCAATGACGACCTGGAAGCGCTACGCGAGATGGGCATCCAGGTGGTGGGGGAAGACGAGGCCTCCAGGATTCGCACGCCGGTGCAGCGGATCGAGCTGCGCGATTTTGATTTTCCGGCCATCGCGGCTGCCCTGCAAGAGTTCGGCGTCGATCTCAGAAAAGTCGACGCAGTGGCGGTGGCTGTGTTCGACCACGGCGATTCGCCGCCCGGTTACTCCGACCGCCAGTTCCGCTTCGATTACCTGGACCAGCGCATCCGGGAAGAAAACCGGCTGAGCGCGTTCGCTTACCGCCGGGAGGAGGTCCCGGCGATCATGACCCGTTTGCAGGCCGTAGTGCGATCGGCGGTTGATGTGGACCTGCCCTTGGTCGTGATGGACACCGCCCCGGCAGCTGTCCTGGGAGCCACTTACGATCCAAGGGTAAATGCCCGGGATAGGGTGCTGATCGCCAACGTCGGCAACTTCCACACCCTGGCCTTCCGCATGGGAGCTGGAGGAATCGAGGGTGTATTCGAACACCACACCGGCCTGATCGACCTGCCGAAGCTGGAGGTTCTCTTGCAAGCACTTGCGGCGGGGAGCCTGCAGCATGCCGATGTGTTCGAGGACCACGGTCACGGAGCGCTTATCTATGAGTCACGGCCTTTAATCCTGGACGGTGAGGATTTCGGTGTGGCGGTCACCGGACCCAGGCGCAGCCTGATGCGCAACTCCAGCCTGCGACCGTATTTCGCCGTGCCTTTTGGCGACATGATGATCGCCGGCTGCTTCGGCTTGCTGGCCGCGGTCGCCGACCTGCTGCCCGACTTTGGTGAACCGATCAGAAATTCTCTTCAAGGTGTTGGGGGGAGCGGCACGCCTCCCTGGGAAGTGGCTTGATGATACTGAACGAGAAAATGACCAATAGACCCTCCAGATTCCTCGAGTGGATGAGCGCATCCCCGGTCCCTTTGTTGGCGGATGGCGCCATGGGTACCATGTTGAACAGCCGCGGGGTCAGTTTTGATCAGTGTTTCGATGCATTAAATACCACCGATCCTGCACTCGTTGCAAGCATTCACCGGGCTTATATTGAGGCCGGCGCCCAGATTATCGAAACCAATACCTTTGGGGCCAACCGCTATAAACTAGGCGCGCACGACCTTGCCGGGCAGGTTATCGAGATCAACCAGGCAGGCGCCGGGCTGGCTCGCCAGGTAGTGAAAGAATCGGGCAAAGAGGTCCTGGTGGCAGGCGATGTCGGTCCCCTTGGAGTGCGCCTCGCTCCGTATGGACGGGTGAAGCCTGATCAAGCCCGTCAGATTTTCTCAGAACAGGTAGAAGGTTTAGTCGCGGCAGGTGTTGATCTGCTCATCCTGGAGACCTTCAGCGACCTGGCCGAGATCGAGCAGGCGATCGCAGCCGCCCGCCAGGTGAGCGATCTTCCCATCGTTGCCTCGTTGACCTTCACCCGGGATGACCGCACCCTGATTGGGGACAGCCCAGAAAAGGCAGTCGAAACGCTGCAAGCTGCCGGGGTGGACGTGATCGGGGTCAATTGCTCCGGCGGGCCGGAACAGATCTGGCGAATTCTCCGCCAGATGCGCAACCGGGAACCGTTGGCGCGCTTCTCTGCTATGCCCAACGCAGGCTGGCCTGAGCAGGCGGGCGGGCGCATTCGCTATCCAGCCTCGCCTGATTACTTCGGCGATTACGCCCTGGCTCTCCGCGAGGCAGGAGCCTGCCTGATCGGGGGCTGCTGTGGGACCACTCCCGAACACATCCTCGCCATGCGCAAAGCCCTTGACCGCCAGCCTCACGAGAGCAATTGGCGCGGGGGGGTAATTTCAACCGCCGAATTTGAACTTAGCCCGGAGCAGGCCGAACTACCCTCACAGTTTGCCCAGCGATTGGAAGACGGCCGTTTTGTGATCGCGGTGGAGATGGACCCTCCCCGCGGGCTTTCGGCGCACAAACTCCTGGCCGGGGCAAGCATGCTGGCTGAAGCCGGCGCAGACGTGATCAACGTCGCCGATAGCCCGATGGCTCGCATGCGCATGAGTCCCTGGGCGGTGTGCTCGCTGGTCCAGCAAAACCTCCACCTGGAAACGGTTCTACACTTCCCGACGCGCGGGCGCAATCTGCTGCGCGTCCAGGGTGATTTGCTCGCCGCTCACGCGCTCGGCATCCGCAACGTATTCGTCGTCATGGGGGATCCTACCGAGGTTGGCGATTACCCGGATGCGATGGATAACTACGACCTGGTGCCATCTGGCCTGATTCGGTTGATCAAGCAGGGCTTCAATAGCGGAGTGGACCATGCCGGGGCGGAGATAGGCCAACCGACTTCGTTTTTTGTGGGTTGCGCGCTCGACCTGGGGGCACAAGATGCAGACCGGGAGATCAAGAATCTCCGCCGCAAAATCCGTATGGGCGCAGATTTTATCCTGACCCAGCCTGTGTTCGACCCGCAAATTGCCCAGAATTTCCTTAACAGATATGTTGATCAATTCAGCCCGTTGGAGATCCCCCTCCTGGCGGGAATCCTCCCGTTGCTCAGTCCCCGCCATGCCTCTTTCCTGCACAATGAAGTACCCGGGATCGAGATCCCTGAGAAAATCCAGGTTCGCCTGGCGGAGGCCGGGGAAGCCGCATTTCAGGAAGGTATTCAGATCGCTTGTGAGTTGACCGAGGCGGTCTGTCCCTGGGCGAGTGGCATCTACCTGATGCCGGCGCTCAACCGGTATGACCTGGCGGCAGAACTCATCGAAGCAGTCAGGCAGCTTTGAGGGAGAATGCCTCAACTGGCTGGGGGGATGGGCTCATCCGGCGGGACGTATGCAGCCGGTTCAATCGGTTTCAGATCGTCATCTGGGGCAACCACCATCTCAGGCCGGTTCCTCAATGAGAGCACACCGACGATGATCGGAATAGTGATCAAGATCATCCCCATGCAAAGGGCGCTCAAGCCAACGGCAAAGGCCGAGCCGGGATCGTTACCCGATGGCAGATCGAACTGAGCTCCAGGGATAAAACTGGCAAAAGCCAAAACAGTTCCCACGCATAGGCTGAGCAAACCGGGGCAGCCGCACAGGATGGCCGCCACTGAGGTGGTTATTATTCCCGCTGAACGATTATTCATCGATCACTCTCCAGGATTGCATTTCTAATAACAGGAAAAGTATAGGGGACGACCTGTGAATGTGCAACCAGGGCAGCCCCTTAATTTCGCAGACGGGCTCCCAGGACGCTTTCCAGGTGGTGGACGATCCGTTGTCGAAGGATTGCCACTTCCTGGTCGGTCAGAGTCCGATCGCTAGGTTGGTAAGTCAGGCGATAGGCCAGGCTCTTTCTGCCCTGGCCCGCCTGACCGCCACGGTATACATCAAACAAGCCGACCTCGCTCACCAATGCTCCACCTGCCTCCCGGATGGCCTGCTCAACCCTGGCTGCAGGGATATCTTCTTCGACGACGAGCGCCAGATCTTCGATTACGGGTGGGAAGACCGGAAGTGGGCGGATTTCGTAGTGGCGTGGGATCAAAGGTACCAGGCCCTCCAAGGCCAGCTCACCGGCCAGGATCGGGTAGGAAGGCAGCTCATAGTTCTCCTGGATGAGCGGGTGCAGTTCGCCAAATGTGCCGATGGTTTCACCATTGAGGACCAGGCGGGCACATCTGCCGGGATGGAAAGCAGGGATATCGGCTGGCTCAAAAGAAGCGCCTTGGACATGGAGATGGTCTAATATACCTTCTATGACACCCTTAAGGTCATAAAAATCCATGGGACTCTGATCGGACTCTTGCCAGGTCTGGAGGGAGCGCGGCCCGATCATCACGATCGCGATCATCCGGGGTTCCTCCGGTAGATCGTTCGCGGGCATGGGTAGGAACACTTTGCCGATCTCAAAAAGCGCCTGGCGATCCCGGTAGCGGGTATTTCGTTCGGCCACATCCAACACACTGGCTAATAAGCTCTGGCGTAGCACGGTGTTTTCACTGGACAGCGGGTTGGCTACGTGTATATAAGCTTTCTCCGAGGTCAGAGAGTCGCCCGCAGCACCGGATCCGATTGTTTGAGTTAGCCTTTGCTCATCCTCCGCAGAGGTGATTCGGTAGGTGATGACTTCCTGCAGACCCAGGTTCACCAGGATATCGCGGATACGCTCTTCGTGTTCGAACGAGGGGTTGCTGCGTTGGACGGGCAGTTCGTCTGCCAGGCGAGTCGCCGGGATGCGATCATAGCCGTAGATGCGGGCGATCTCCTCCATCAGGTCGGCCATGCCGACTGCTCCTTCCCCGATATCCAGCCGGTGATCTGGGGTTTTCGCCAGGAAGTTCTCGCCCTCGATCCGTATGCCGAACTCCAAACGCCGCAGGATGTCGGCGATCTCGTCTTTCTGGAGGGAAATACCGAGCCAGCGCCGGACGTCAGCCGGCGAGAAGGAGACGGTTGGGTCGATCGGGGGGAGCGGGTAGTTGTCGACCACTCCCTGGGCTATCCGGCCGCCAGTCCACCTGTGCATCCACTCCAGGCCGCGCTGGACACCGCGCTCCGCCATGGCGGGGTGGACGCCGCGGGAAAAGCGATAGCCGGCCTCGGAGGAAATGCGCTGTGCGGTCAGTGTACGGCGGATATTGATGTAATTCCAGGCGGCGCCTTCCAGCAGGACGTTGCGGGTCTTCTCGCTCACTTCTGATTCCGACCCGCCTATGACCCCGGCGATGGACAGCGGGCCAGCCGTGTCACAGACCAGGACGGTAAAGTCGTCCAGCCGGCGCTCGATCCCATCCAGGGTAATCAGTCGCTCCCCGGGAGCTGCCCTGCGCGTGATGATCGTCGGGGCTTTCCCGCCGGCGCGCTCGACCAGAACGTCATAATCGAAGGCGTGCAGGGGTTCGCCGAGTTCGAGCATGGCGTAGTTGGTGGCGTCGACGACATTATTAATCGGGCGCATCCCAGCCAGGCGCAGGCGGCGCTGGATCTCGTAAGGGCTGGGCTTAATCTCAACGTCTTCGATCAATCCCAAGACGAAGCGGGGATTCAGCGGAGGGTCCTCGATGTGGATGTCAACTCGACCGTCGATCGGTCCTCCTGTCATGGTTATATCAAGGTCTGGAAAACGTAAAGGCTGTCCTGTCAAAGCCGAGATCTCCCGGGCTACGCCCAGAATGCTGGCATCACGGGCAATGTTGGGGGTCAGGGCGATATCCAGAACTGCGTCGCCCATGTAGTCTGCCAGCGGCATTCCCACCGGAGCCTCCTCATCCAAAATGATCACGCCTTCGTGTTCGTCGGAGATGCCCAGCTCCTTTTCTGAACAGGCCATCGAATACGAATCGACGCCCCGAATCTTGGCCCGATTTAGCATCACCAACACCTGACCGGGCTGGTGTCCATCGTACAGGCGGGATCCTTCTTTTGCATAGGCAACCTTGATCGGAGAGGGCAGCGGACCCTGGCCTTTGTACGGGAACAGGTTTGGCGCCCCGGTTAACACGATGTGTTCCTGTTGCCCGTCACTCAGCCGGCATAGCACGAGCCGGTCCGCGTGCGGATGCGGCAGCACTTCTTGAATAGCCCCGACGACGATCTTCTCCGGGTCCCATTCAATCCCGGCGATCTTCGTTTCCTGTCTTTGGGAGCCCCCAACTTCTCCGGCAGCGCTACCCGGCAGGGGCAGGCCTACGAAACGAATTTCCTCCACCTCTAAGCCGGCCATTGTCAGCCGGCGGGCCAGGTCTTCGATGGGTATGTTGATATCGATGAAATCTTTCAGCCAGGATAGCGGAACTTTCATCTTGACATATCTCCCAACTCGCTTTCCATCCTGGAAAACGTCTAAGCATTCCCTGTCTAATGATCTTCACGCGTCCAGGATCAAAATTGCTCCAGGAAACGCAGGTCATTCGCCCAAAAGTAGCGGATATCCTCGATACGGTAGCGCAGCATGGTGATGCGCTCCGGTCCCAGGCCGAATGCAAACCCGCTGAATTTCTTCGGGTCGTAGCCACCGTTCCTCAGCACGGTCGGGTGAACCATGCCACAACCCAGGATCTCCAGCCAACCGGTACGTTTGCACACTGCACAGCCAGACCCACCACACACGAAGCATTCGACATCCATCTCGGCACTGGGCTCGGTGAAGGGGAAGTGCGAGGCGCGAAACCGGGTGCGGGCGTTCTCGCCGAACAGGCGATGGGCTAAATCGATCAAGGTTCCCTTCAGGTCGCTAAAAGTGATGTTTCTGCCGACTGCTAATCCTTCGACCTGGTTGAACTGGAATTCGGAACGCGCCGTCACCTGTTCATAGCGGTATACCATCCCGGGGAGATAGATCCGGATTGCCGGCGGATCAGGGGGATTGAGCGCTGAGAACTCACGCATGGCGTGGATCTGTCCCGGGGAGGTGTGAGTGCGCAGCAGCACCGGATCCTCCTCTGGAAAATCCCCGGCGATGTAGAATGAGTCCTGCATCTCCCGAGCCGGGTGGTTGGGCGGGAAGTTGAGCAGCTGGAAGTTGTAGCTATCGGTCTCCACATCTCGCGAAAGATACGGTTGGAAGCCCATCGCCCCCAGGATTTCGTAGATCTCGCGCAATGTCCGGGTGACCGGGTGCAGCCGTCCGGAAGCTACCGGCCGGCCCGGAAGGGTCACATCCAGTCTTTCTGCCTGCAGAGATTGCTGAAGTTTGGCCTGGCGTAGCGTGTTTACCTTTTCCTCTAACATGGTTTCGAGGGCCTGCTTTACCTGGTTCGCCTGCCGACCGATCGCCGGGCGTTCCTCCTTGGGGATCTGCCCTAACCGGTCGAAGACCAGCATGAGGGGAGAATTGCGACCCAGATGATTGACGCGCCATTTCTCCAACGCTTCCTGATCCGGGACCTCACGCAACTCGGTTAGCGCGGTTTGTTCGATTTGTTTGAGTTGATCCATAGGATTCCTCCTCGATTAACAAGAAAATCCCGTCCTCCCAAGGGACGGGATGAATTCCCGCGGTACCACCCGGATTGGCCGCATTAGCGACCCGCTCTCTCCAACGGTCCGCCAGGCCGAAATCATTCAGGCTGGGGGCGATTGGTCTCCCGGTTAACGCCGGGAAGGCGGCCCAGACTACTCAGCCAGCACCTGGCCGTTCCCCTGGGCAGCTCGGGAGGGAACTTCAACCAGCTTCCACCGGGCGGGGGTTCCAGTCCATGCCCCGCGCTTCCCTGTCAGTTTCTGCTGGTTTACTTTACTCCGTCAGCGCTGTTCGAACTCGATTATGAGCCAATTATCCCTGAAATGAACCGTCTGTCAAGGGAAGGGATTTTTCTTCCTGGAGGGCGCTGGTGTCTGCTCTCTGCATCTCCAACAACTCTACCAGGCGCGCATGTTGGCTGTAGACTCCCCGGAACTCGGGCGGGAGCAATGCCGCGATCTGGCACATGATCTCGTCGGTGTTGCGCTGGAGACCGACATCCCGCTCTCTCCGATCCAATGCTGGCAGAGAAAAAGGTCTTCCAAAACGTAGCGTAATCTTCGGCCTTTTAAGGGTGAAGATTTTTGGCATGGCTTTCCATGTGCCGGTCACGCCGACCGGGATAACTGGCACCGAGCCTACCTCCGCCAGGTAGGCCGTCCCAGTTTTCGCTTGAATGAGGGCCCCGGTCGGGCTGCGCGTCCCTTCGGGGGCGATGCCCAGCACACCCCCCGTACGCAGGTGATCGCGCGCCGCCCGGAGCGCATGGGTATCCGCCTCTGCCCGGTTGATCCAGATCCCGCCGACTGTGTTTACGAGCCACCGAAAAAAAGGATTTTGTTGGTGTTTGTCGGCGATTAATGCGGTAGTATCCTCACGATTTAATATCAAGTAAACCAGGGGGACCTCGATCTCGCTAAGATGATTGGAGGCGACGATATAACCTCCCTCCCGGGGGAGATTTTCTTTTCCTAACACGGACACCCGGGTCAGCATACGGAAGAGCAAGATGAAAATCCAGCGGAGGAGAGAAAGGAGAAGATGACGTGCCAAGGATTTACTCCTGTGCAGTGCAGGTCGGCTCACCTGATAAATTCGCAAGGTATTGCCGAGTGACAGGCAAAGGGTTGGTTGGATACGAGTATAATCTATCCGGCATGGGCACGAGACTCTATCTCACAATACTTGTCATCATTCTGAGCCTATTTGGGCTTGTGTCTGCCTGTGGTCGGAGCGAAGGATTTCCCAGGCCTTCCGAAGATCCATCCCCCGCGGTCGCAACTCCCGCTCTAGCTACCCCTACCCAAACACCAACCGCGTTGCCGCCAACCGCGACGCCAGTCCCGCTCGCCGCCAGGGTGAACGAAGAAGAAATCACCCTGGAGGAATTTCACTCCGAATTAGACCGCTTCCAGACAGCCCGGGAACAGGCCGGGACCAGCCTGGAGGTCAGTCCGGAGGCGATCGTCCTAAACGATCTGATCGACCAGGTGCTACTCGCCCAGGCGGCTCGCCAGGCAGAATTCTCCGTTTCCGAGGCGGAGTTGCAACAAAGGCTTGACCAACTTGCGGAAAATATGGGCGGGGAGCAAGCGCTCCAGGATTGGATTACCGCCCAGGGTTATTCCCCGGAAAGTTTCGCTAAAACCCTGGTGCGCTCGATCGAGGCCGCCTGGATGCGTGACCAGGTTATCGTGGGGGTTGCGGAGACGGCTGAGCAGGTGAAGGCGCGCCAGATCTTGCTGTATAACGCCGACCAGGCGCGCCAGGTCCAGGTGCAGCTGCAGAATGGCAAGGATTTTGCAACCCTGGCAGCAGAGTATGATCCGGTGACTTCGGGAGATCTCGGCTGGTTCCCACGCGGCTATCTGACCGACCCGCAATTAGAGGAAGCATCCTTTGCCCTTCAACCAGGTGAATTCAGCCAGATCGTCGAGACCCCGCTTGGTTTTCTCTTCGTGCAGGTCATCGAGCGCGATCCAAAGAGACCTTTAGACCCGGACGCCAGGCGAGTCTGGCAGATCAAGGCGCTCCAGGATTGGTTGGAGGCGTACCGTGGTCAGAGCAACATCGAAATCTTGATCCCGACTGAATAGGCAGGCGACCATGGACTCGTTTGATTATCACGATGAAATTATCCGGCCCCACCGGGATAAGTCTGCGATCGTTCTAAACGTACTGACGGGTGTAGTGATTCTGATAGCGCTCAGCATTGGGGCGGTGTTTCTGCTAATCTTCATTAATCCCTATCTCGGTTTCAACCCTTTCCCTCCACCCACCTTACCGGCGCTGGCTTCGTTCCCTACCGCGACGCCCACGCCGCGCAGCATGTTTCCCCCGACCTGGACGCCAACACCCTCCCCTGTGCCAACTTCAACCCGTACCCCACAGCCAACCGTGAAACCTTCGCCGACTCTGGCAGCCGGGACACCTGCCATACAGCTGCCGCAATTGACTGCGACCAACATCGGAATGCCGTTTGTCTTGCACGCCGGGGATCCGGTCGCCATCCCAAACATCGGGCACCCGGAGGCAGGTTGCGACTGGATGGGGGTGGCGGGTCGTGCGTTCAATTTAAGCGGGGCGCCGATCGCCCAAGGCCTGTTCGTTCAAATGGGGGGCAGCCTGGATGGGCAGGCGGTGGACATGCTCAGCATGATCGGCACAGCCACCCAGTATGGACAGGGGGGGTATGAGTTCACCCTCGCTGAAAAGCCGGTGGCCTCGGACCAGTCCCTGTGGGTGCAGCTGTTTGATCAGGCGATGCTGCCGCTATCCGACAAGGTCCCTTTCAGTACCTATGCGGAGTGCAACAAAAACCTGGCCCTGGTCAATTTCAACCAGGTGCGTTAGCTAATCCCCGGCATTTCCTCGAAGACCTCTCCGCTCAACTCGCACCAGACCTGCCGGCATAGGATGGCGTCCTCTTCAAGCACTGGGCTTTCGCACAGCATCCGTCCCCTACAACCCAGGTCAATCAACGCACGCATCAACGCTTCCAGGTCCAGGTCGGATTCCTTCAAGGCGAGATGTTCCTTCTCTCCCTTTTCTCCATACTCGATACCGGAAATGTGTATATGCAGGTTGCTTAATCCCGTCTGGCCTAACGCCTCGCCGTACTTTTCGAGCATCCGCACCCACTCTTCATAGGAGTTTACCGATCCATCGCCCGCCCGGGCATGCAGGTGGGCGAAATCGAGGCAGGGTTGAACTCCTTCAATCGCCTGGCTCATTTCCAACGTATCCTCCAGGGAACCGAGCATAGCCGATTTCCCCATCGTCTCAGGCCGGAGAATGGCAGAATTTCCCAGTGCGCGCAGTTCTTCGACGCAGCCTGCCAGTCGCCCAATCGCATTTGGAAGAACATCTCGTGGAGGCAATCCGAAATAGGACCCAGGATGGAAGATAATATCCGTCGCGCCAGCCAGATTCCCATAGTGGGCTGCGTCCATTAACCGCCGGCGAGACTTGGGCCACTCCTCATCGTCCGCGTTCAAGTTAATGAAATAGGGCGCGTGAACGCTGATGGCAACCCCGGCATTTTGCCCGGTCGCTTTGATATCTGCGCAGGTTTGATCGGTGACGCGGACGGAACGCACCCA
>DATDRQ010000075.1:0-2505 GCA_035291645.1 Anaerolineales bacterium | reverse complement strand
ACCTTGTCAGCCAGGCGGCCGACGCGGATGCGGTGCCAGAGCAGGTCAACAAAAATGAAGGTGAAGGTGAGCAGGCTGAACAGGAAGGTCTGCAGCATCAAGGGGGTCATATCGAACTGGCCTTCGGCTCCCGGGGCGTTGGCGCCGATCACCACCGGGTGAATGGTGCGGAACAGTCGGGCGGAGAAGAAGGTCAGCGGGACGCTCAGGAAGCCCACGATGGCGTAGACGGCGCCGAAGCGGGCGCGGCGGTCCGGGTCTTCGATGCCCTGGCGTAGCATCAGGTAAGCCAGGTAGATCAGCTCCATGACCGTGGCGGTGGTCAGGCGCGGATCCCAGGTCCACCAGGTATTCCAGATTGGGCGGGCCCAGATCGAGCCTGTGACGATGTTAATGAAGGCAAAGACGATGCCGATCTCCACGGCGGACAGGCCGACGGTGTCCCACTTGCGGTCGCCGCGGATCAGGTAGATCACACCGGCGACGGCAGCCACCAGGAAGCTGAGCATGCCGACCCAGCCGGCGGCGACATGGAAGTAGAACACGCGCTGGACGTCGCCCATCACCGCCTCGGTGGGGGCGTAGAAGAACACCATCCAGGTGGCAGCCAAAAGCATGACGACGGTGACGATATCCAGAACGGTCAACAGGCGGGGTTTGGTTTGCATCGGCTTACTCCAAAGAAAAGGAATTGGGGGTAAATTTATTCTTCCACCACAAAATCGAATACCATGAAGGCGACGGCGGTGAATATTATATCGTAGACGATCAGCAGGTTCAGCCAGGGCTGAAGCTCGGCGAAAGGCAGGTCATCCAGGAAGCCGGTGCTGGCCTTGACCGCAGCCAGAATGACCGGCAGCACCACCGGGAAGAGCAAGATCGGCAGCAACACGTCACGCGTGCGGGCCTGCACCGCCATTGCCGAGAGCAACGTGCCGACCGCCACGTAGCCGATCGAGCCGAGCAGGGTCACCAGCAGCAGCCCGGGGTCGAACAGGTTGATGTTGTAGAGCAGGCTGTAGACCGGCAGCACGATGATCTCCACCACCAGCATGAACACCAGGTTGCTGAGGGCTTTGCCGAAGTAAATGGCGCTCCGATCGACGGGGGCCAGCAGTAAGCCGTCCATGCAGCCGCGGTCTTTCTCGGTCGCCATCGAGCGGTTCAAACCGAGTGTGCCGGCAAACGTGAAGATTACCCACAGCACCCCGGCGGTGATGGTGCTTTGTTTGCGTGTCGCCGGGTCGAGGTCGAGGGCGAAATTAAAGATCAAGATCACCAGCAAGGAGAAGACCAGCATGGCAGTGAGCAGCTCGCGGCTGCGCAGCTCGGCGGAGATATCCTTCCAGGTAATGGCGACCAGGGCGCGCAGGAAGCCGCCGGAGGCCGGCATACGTGAGGGCGCTATTCTTTCACGCGGGAGCAAGGTGGTATCGTCTTTCACTGGTTTTGCCTGCATTCACGCCTCTGCCAGGGCCTGGCGGTAAAAGGCCAGCAGACCATCGGGGACGATCTCATCCCGCTGGATGGAGGCGGCGATCTTGCCGCGCGAGAGCACGTCGAAGCGAGAGGCCAGATCGGCGGCGCGCGCCAGATCATGAGAGGTCATCACGACGGTGCGCCCGCTGACGGCGACCTGGCGAAGGACGTTGTCCAGCATGGCGCTGGCGTCCTGGTCGAGGCCGGTATGCGGCTCGTCGAAGAGCATCACGTCCGGGTCGTGCAGGACGGCGCGGCCGATCGCCAGGCGCTGCTGCATGCCGCGTGAGAAGGTGCGCACCAGGTCACGGCGGCGGCTCGCCAGCCCGATCAGCTCGAGCACCTCGCTTACCCGCCGGTCGAGATCTTCCAACCCGTACAGGCGGCCATAGAAGCGCAGGTTTTCCTCTGCGGTCAGGTCGCCATAGAGCAAGGGCAGGTGTGAGACCACACCCAGCCGCCGGCGGACGGCGGAGGCCTGGCCGGGCAGGCGGTACCCCGCGATGTGCACGTCGCCAAAGGAGGGCCGGGAAAGCGAGGCCAGGATGCGCAGGAAAGTGGTCTTGCCGGCGCCGTTGGGGCCGAGCAAGACGACGAACTCACCCTGCTGTACGTGGAAGTCCAGTCCGCGCAGCACGGCTTTCAATCCAAAGCGTTTGGTGAGTTTCCTGACCTCGATCATGGGCTAGGGAGCTTGGGGCAGGGGAGCATGGGGGCGGGTTAGATAGAATGCTGACGTGGGAGGATCCAAGGGGCGGGCTTGATGATCATGATGGCTATTGATCATTGTTTTTTCTCCCCTGCGCCCCTGCTCCCGCGCGCCCTAGCTTTCAAGCTTATCCTTGAGCATTGCTTTCAGCTCCGCACGGCGCTGGCGGTATGCCTCTTCGGGCAGCTCACCAGCCTGATACTGGTCGTCCAGGGCCAGGATGGCATCCAGCAGGGTGTCGGCGTCCTGGTCATCAGGACCTGCTTGAATGGTCTCGCCTGCCGGAACTTCCACAATCTGTTCTTCCTTACCGGGCC
>DATDRQ010000074.1:0-31392 GCA_035291645.1 Anaerolineales bacterium | reverse complement strand
TCCCTTCCCACAAGGTCGAGTCGAGCGGATTCTGGGCTAGATCGAGCGACTGCCATTGGTTGTAGAAGGAGCCTTGAATAGCCGTGTACGTCACCCAGACTTCCTGGATGCCGGCGGCCGGGTTGCCTACCACGCGCATCTGGAAGTCTACGGCATCCCCGGCCGGGGTGCCGGAGACGCGCACGATGCTCGGGGCGGCCGAGAGGGCCGGGTTGGTCCCATCCGGATTGGATTCGACGTAATCGCTGTAGAAGAGGCGGAACTTCAGCGAGTCGAACCGGCGCAGGGTACCACGGTCGGCCGAGGCTTCGTTCAGTTTAAAGTGGGCGGGGGTCACGACCAGGCGGGTCGGCCCGTTCGCCAGTGCATCGATATAGTTCACCGACCACAGGCGTACGGGGAAGAAGAATTCGGTGACGAACGGGGAGTGCACCCCGCGCACCTCGGTCGTCGCCGCGCCAATTAATGGCAGGATGTTATCCAGGTCGGTGTAGTCCCCGCCCCGGAAGCCCACGCCGCGCAGCACCGTGTTCGCCACGCTGACGTTGTATACCTCCGCCGGCAGGACCGGCTCGACCGGATTGGTTAGCACGCCGTTCTTGCCTTTCAAGTAGGTCGCCATAACCGTTGCATTGTTCTCGACGTTCTTCAAAGGCACGTCGAAGCGGGTCAGGCTTGGATTGATCGTTACATCGCTGTACTCCAGGCCCAGGCTGTCACCGGGGTCGCTGGCGTAGCCGCTCACGTCCGTTACGATGGTATTGCCGCCGCCCGGTGTGTAGCGCTGTCCAGGCATGTCCACTGCGAACATCGGGAAGCCGAACAGGGTGGCTTCCAGCAGGGCTTTCTCGTGGATGCCGCGCAGCTGGGGTGTCTCTGCCAGGTATGTTCGCTTGGCCTCCATCAGGGCTTTGCCGATCGGGACCGGGCCGGAGCCGGCGCGCAGCTGGCGGGTGAACTCCAGGTACAGGCGCTCGCTGTATTCGATGAAATCGGTGTCGCCGTACTGGTAGCCGGTGCCGGCGATCAGTGTGATGCCCTCACCGTTAGCAGCCTGGGCCCAATCGGGCTGGGCGGTCACGAACGGCACGCCGTGCGGGTCGACCGTGTTGTAGCCGGAATGGCAGCCGGCGCTGTAGATCAGGACGTTCTCCAAATCGGCGAGGGAAGTCAACAACTCGGTCGAGTCCACCCGGGTGGTGAAGTCCGCCGCCAGGGCGCTGCCGGCGCTGAAGTGACCGGCCAGGTAAATCAGGTCGTGGCGGGTATCGAACAGCTCCTGCCGCAGGTCGTCCGCCGTCCAGACCTCTGCACTCGGATCGGCCGGAGAGAGGTGAGGCGGGGTAATCAGGGTATCCACGGCGGAGCTGGAGCCCAGGCCGATTGCCAGATCTTCACGGACTGCCTGGGCGTTGTCCACCAGGAAGTCATAGCCGGTGACCAGGGCGGAAGTGGGCGAGAGTATGCCCCCGCGGTTCGGATTCAGGTAGGCGTCCAGCATGCGGGTGGCGTCCGAGGCGGTTTCAACCACCCGGCCGACGGCCAGGTCCGGAATTGGGAAGGACTCATCCTTGTGAGATATCTCCAGGTCGGTGCCGTAGCGGTCCTGGCTGAGCACATAGCCCAGCTTCAGGCTGGCCTGGGAGGCGGTGTCGTCGAGCACGGGCGGGGCGTAATTCTTTTCGTTGGCCAGCATGGCCTGGTCGGCGTGGCGAAAGAAAGGCACCACCTCGTCGCTGCCGATGATGACAACGTATTCGAGCGGGTTCTTCGCCCGGTAGTTGTCGACGATGTTCTTGATCGCATAGGCGACCTGGTTCTTGGCGAACGGGCACTGGAAGTTGTCACCCCGTTCGGCTTCGGCGTTGGCCGCAGCCACCCGGGCATCGCTGCCCACGTCTACGACGACGCCGCGCACTTCGGACCGGGCGGCGAAAGTTGCTAATCTATCTCGCAGGGCGATCTCATCGTCTGCGCTGCCAGCCAGGCGAGCGAAATCGGTCAGGATGATGGTGCGGTAGCTGCCGCTCTCGCCGGTCAGGCTGGTGGGCGGCAGGTTCGTGTTCACGTTAGCGCAGTCCCCCGCGATCTGGGTGACTTCCAGGTGATACTTGATGGACGGGTCGAAGGCGCCGTTACGCCCGCGCACCCGCACGTAGAAGTCGCCGGTGTTTTCCCAGGTATTCAGGCTGAGGCCCTCGCTGGCGGTGCCGTCGAAGGCGGACACGCCGATCAGGCTGCGGGTCTGGGCGCTGGAGAAGGCCTGCGGGCTGAAAGCCTGGGGCGAGAAGGCCTGCGGGCTGAATGCCTGGGGCGAGAAGGCCTGGGGCGAGAAGGCCTGCGGCGCATAAGCGTCCGCCAGAAAGGCTTCGGGCGAGAAGGCCTGGGGCGAGAAGGCCTGCGGGCTGAAGGCCTGGGGCGAGAAGGCTTGAGGGCTGAAGGCCTGCGGGCTGAAGGCCTGGGGCGAAAAGGCTTGCGGGCTGAAGGCGTCGGAGTTGAAGGCGTCCGAGGAGAAGCTGTCGGCGTTGAAAGCGTCCGCGGCGAACTCGGCCCCCAGCCGCACCAGGTCCTGGTCGCCATTCAGTTCCGTGTAGGCCTGCTTGATGTCCTTATAGAGGGTCAGGTCGTAGTTGGCCGTCAGTCCGGTGAGGGTAACGACCAGCCGGGTGTTGGGCTGGATCTTGAAGAAATACCAGCGCGACTGGCCCTGCTGGTCCAGGTACTGGTTCGCCGAAACCGGGGAACCGTTTTGGGACAGGGTCAAAGGCAGTGCGGCCGGCCAGGAATCGTTGCGAGCGTCCACCCGCTTGCAGGCCGACAGTTCGGAGGTGTCGCCGGTCGGGCTGGTGGCCGTCACGCTCACGAAGCGGTCGGCGGGCAGGCCGGTGAAACGAGTCTGGAAGTAAGCGTCGCCCCGGCTGTCGGTCGTCGCGGTGACTGAATCCAGGAAGGTTTCTGCCTCGCCGAAGCCGGAGACGTCACAGGCCTGGTTGGAGAAGAATTCGAGTGCGTAAGCGGTATTGGCAATCCCGTTCAAGCGCCCCTCGACGACGGTCACCCCATCCTCGGCGAATGGGTCGGCGCCGAACAGCACCGGGTAGTTCTGCAGATCGTTGGCGCCGGCGTCCGCATCGCCGGTGTCGTTGGCGGTCGGCCCATCGCCGCCCAGGTCGATGGCAAGCAGCCCATTGGCCGAGATCAGGTTTTGGGTAAGCTTGTTATCGCCCCCAGAGGCGACGTGGATGCCGTTACAGCCGTTCAGGGTGATCGTGTTGCCCTGCAGGGTGTTGCCGCCGCTGCCGGTCAGCAGGACACCGTTGCACCTGAACTCGCGAATGGTCAGCCCCTTCAGGGTGCTGCCCCCGCCGCTGACGGTCAGACCGCTCACGTCCGCGCCCGTCCCGCTGCCGTTCAAAACCAGCGTCCCGCCCGGCTGGGTGGCGCCGTCGATGATCACCGGGCTGGCGATCTCCGGCAGAGGCGAGGTAACCATAATAACCGGGCTGCCTCCGCTCAGGTTAAAATGGACCGCATCAGGAGTGGCGTCATTCGGCCGGGCGTTGGCGGCCTGGATGGCCTCCCGCAGCGAACAGTGCGAGAAGGTGCAGGCGCCGTCGTCCCGGTCGTCGTTGGCGCCAACCACCGCGATGACGCTGAAAACCGGGCCGGTTTGAAGCGGGTCTTCGGCTTCGAAAGCGCCGATGTCGCAGGCAGCCCCTTGCGGGCGGGTGACGCCGCGCTGGTCGGTCAGCGCGCAGGCGCTGCTCGAGCTGCCCGGCGCAGCCGGGTTACCGGCTTCGATGGCCGGGCTGCCGTTTAGCAATTTGTGGGTGGGGGTAGGGCCGCCGTTGTCCGCCAGCGGCCCCAGGTTCGGGTTGACGCCCGTCCGGTTGCCGGTGGGGATGCCGGTCAGGGTACAGCCGGTCACGCTCTGGATCAGGTTGTATCCCAGGGAGGCCAGGCTCCCGGAGCAGTCCGGCTGCTGCTTGTTGGGCGCGCTGCCGTCGCTGTTGCCCCCGATTAACGAGTTGGCGAGGCTGACGGTGCCGCTGTTGCGGGTGATACCGCCGCCATCGCCGGTGCCGTTGCCGTCTTTGTCGGCAGTGTTGGCGCTGACGGTGACGTTATTCAAGGTCGTCGTGCCGGTAGTGCTGTACAGGCCGCCGCCGGACAGGCTGGCGTTGTTGCCGCTCAGGGTCACGTTGGTGAGGGTCAGCGTTCCGGAGTTGTAGAGGGCGCCCCCATTGCCTGTGGCGATATTTCCAGCCAAGGTGCTCTGCTCGATCGTTAAGGAGGCTTTATTGTAAATCCCACCGCCATCGCCAACCGGGATGCCTCCCTGGATGGTTACATTTTTGATCGAGGTGGTCCCGCTGAGAATGTGGAATACGCGATCTTTGTAGCCGGGAATAGTTTTAATAACCACCTGCCCGCCATCTCCCTGGATGGTGATGTCGCTGGTGATATCCAGGTCACCGGTGGAAGATGAATCCTCTTTGCCGTTATCGGTGCGGGTCAGGATGTAGCTGCCGGCGACGTTGTCGATCAACGCCGGGAGAACGATTGTATCGGCGCCGCTGCCCGCCGGGCATTCGCCGGGGTTACCGCTTGAGGCGGCGTCCTTGTTGGCAGCGATGACCGCCTCGCGCAGGGTACACAGACCGTCCGTATTGACCTTGTCCTCGAAGCTGTTGACGGTGATGGTGGCGGCTGCCCGGCCGATTCCCACCCCCCAGGCCGATGATACGATCCCGAGCAGCAACGCCGCCGCCAACACCCAGTGCAGGTGCGAGATGGAGCGATAGAGAAAATTCTTAAGATGCATTAGTTCCTCCGAATTATGTACACCCAACATCGAGGACGATCCGTCTCAGTCAGCTCTTGAAACTCGATTGTTGTGATTGGTAGAATTGTCACGCCTGACCGCAAGCAAAGTGATATCGTCGAATTGTTCTATGCCGGCCGAATGGCGGGATAACCCCGCCTGGATGCGGTCCAGCAGTTCGCTCGCCGATTTGCAGGGCTGCTCGACGAACCGCGCCAGGCGCTGGTCGCCAAAAGATTCACCATCCGGGCTGCGCGCATCCAGCACGCCATCCGTGAAGGCCAGCAGCAGGTCACCCGGTTCGACGTCGACCTGTTCGAGGCTGAATGCCAGCCCGGGCAGCAAACCTACGGCCGGGCCGGTTGGGACCAAGCGGGACCGGATCCCCTGCGGACCGACCAGCAGTGGGGGTTCTTGACCAGCGTTGATATAAGTCAGCGCGCCTGTCGCCGGGTCCAGGACGCCGAAGAACAGCGTGGCAAACATGTTGGCTTTACTGTGATTGATGGCAATGTAGTCGTTGGTCAGATCGACTGCTTTCTTAAGTGCGGTAGACCCGGGAGAGAGCAGCTCCCTGCGCCTTCCAACAGAAGCGGAATGCTGCGCCTCGGCAGCCTCGCTTTCCAGGATGTCCATCCAGCCAAGCGAAGCATGCTGCTCGGCAAAAGCCCGGATCAGGCTGCGGAACAACGCCATGAACAGGGCAGCCCCGACGCCTTTGTCGGAGACATCCCCCACCACCAGGCCGATGCGTTTGCCGCCGGCCATCTTAAAGGCGTCGTAGAAGTCTCCGGCGACCTGGCGAGCGGCCTGAAAGTGGCTGGCGATCTCCCACCCGGCTGGCTGCGGCAGCTCGTCTGGCAGGAAGCTGGCCTGGATCTGGCGCCCGATCTCCAGATCGCGCTCAGCCGTTTCTTTGGTGACCGGATAACTCAACGCAGAATTTCCTTTTTCACAATAATTTTTGCTGAGGAACGGGTGTGTCCACCCCAAAGGCGATTTAATTACCAGACGGGATTTTGCCGATTATATCACCAATATCGAGAAAACAGGCAAATAAAGTCAAAATATTATCCTGCAATCGTTCGAAGCGATGGATAAAAACTATCCTGGTTGCTGGATTCTATCAAGATGTGATTCTTGTCACTTGCAATTATCTTCGCATTTCTATATCATCAAGGATAAATATGTCTTGATAAGAGGAAGGACAAGATGAAATTAAATGGCCTCCATTTCCTCCTGACTTACCAGTGCACCTTTGAGTGCGACCACTGTTTCGTGTGGGGCAGCCCACGCCAGACCGGCGCCTTCACCCTGCAGGCGATCCGGGACGCCCTCCGGCAGGCGAGCGAGGTTGGCACCGTCGAGTGGATATACTTTGAAGGCGGCGAACCTTTCCTATACTATCCAATCCTGCTGGAAGGAGTGCGGGAGGCTTCCCGTTATGGTTTCCAGGTGGGCCTCGTCACCAACAGCTACTGGGCGGTGACTTTCGAGGATGCCTGCCAGTGGCTGGAACCGTTCGCCGGATTGCTTCAAGACCTTTCCGTCAGCAGCGATCTGTATCATTCAGATGACCCGCAAGATCGGCGCGCCGAGAACGCCCGGCGCGCCGCGCAGAGCCTGGATATCCCGTGCGGGACGATCCACATCGCCCAACCGGAGGCAGGCGACTGCTCCGGCGCGGTCGGGAAGCTGCCGGAAGGGGAATCTGGCCCGATGTACCGCGGGCGGGCAGCCGTGCTCCTTGCCGCTCGCGCCGTGAAGCGGCCCTGGGCATCCTTCAGAGAGTGTCCCTACGAAGACCTGCGCCAGCCCGGGCGCCTGCACCTCGATCCGTTGGGATACCTGCACATCTGCCAGGGGATCACGACCGGCAACCTGTTCCAGCAGCATCTTTCGGAAATCTGCCAGGGTTACGACCCGGATTTGCACCCGATCAGCGGTCCTCTCCTGGCCGGCGGGCCGGTCCAACTGGTCGAGCTTTATGAGCTGGCCCACGAAGACGCATACGCCGACGCCTGCCATCTGTGCTACTCGGCCCGGCGAGACCTGCGCCAGCGTTTCCCGGAGATCCTGGCGCCCGATCAGATGTATGGGGTTTGATGCCCCGCCAGAACAGGCCACCACCTTCTTCCGGGATTCTTCACACTCGGTTCGTCCAAACCCGCGGGTGGGTTTTCGCTGCGCCATGTCCCTCAACGATTAACAGTATACGGGATTAAAGTCGAAGGCAGGCGATTGCGAAATGAAAGGAATAGTTTTCTGTTATGGATGCAGATTGTGCAACGACTAAAAGCCGCACAGCGGGTTCTCGAAAAGCGGAGCGGGAGAGAGGATGATTTACATGAAACCCAAGATCGAGAAAACCAAATCAGGATGAGAATGAGCGAGAAAGCTTGAATTCCGGCGGGTTATTTGCTATAGTAATGGCTGGAGGTGCCCTCTGCTCAGATCCGCTGGCCGGGCTGACTTCCCCGAAAGGAATAATTTCCTCATCCTCGCAGCAAGCCTGGCTTGACGGCAACCCTGGCGCCTCAAGGTCAGGCTTTTGTTTTCCTGACGATGGTTGCCTGTCTGTTAATTTGTAGAGGAGGTGGCCCATGGCAACAGATAGAGCGATCCGTGATCTTGACATCCTGCTGGCGGTCGATGGTTCAGAGCACTCCAGGGCGGCGACACAGCTGCTCTGTGACCTGCCCCTGACGCCGGCCAGTTCGATCACCGCGCTGGCGGTGTTAGTCCCCCGGGAGGCTTCCGGTCATGCCGCTCTGGAGGCTGCCTTAGAAGAGACCCGGCTAATCTTCCACGGCAAAGGAGTGCAGGTCTCCACCGAGCTGCTCACCGGTTATCCGTCCGAAGCGTTGAGCGGATACGCCGACGAGCACAAGCCGGACCTGATCTTGCTTGGAGCCAAAGGCTTGCGGGCCACGCTGGGGATCCTGCTCGGCGGGGTGGTCCAGCAGATCGTCGAGTATGCCCGCTGGCCGGCGATGGTGGTGCGCGCCCCGTATCGAGGCCTCCAGCGGGTCCTGCTGGTGGTCGATCCATCGGTGCACAGCCAACGGGCGGCCGAATATCTCTCCAGTTTGCCCTTGCCACCGGCTACAGAAATCCATATACTGCACGTCCTCCCACCCATCCCTTCTCCGGCGCTGGTAGCCCGGACCTGGCCGGCAGACCTGGAAGCCGTTCCCCAGATCCCCTCCTACGAAACTGAGGCGATCCTCGCCAAACAAGCCGAAGAGGAGCAGCGTAAAGGGCAGGCTTTGCTCGATCAGACGGCCAGATTCCTGGCGGATCGCCAGCTAAATTCGGTCCCGGCAATGCTGCGCGGGGATGCAGCTACCGAGATCATCGATTACGTTAAAACCCAGCGGGTCGATCTGATCGTCGCAGGGGCGCGCGGGCTTAGCCCGATGCGGCGGTTGTTGTTAGGCAGCCTGTCGCGTAAGCTGGTGCATTATGCGGGTTGTTCTGTACTGGTAGTGAAAGGAGGTGAGGATGGCAGGGATTGAGGAAGCCGTGTGGTGTGATGGCTGCGGCGTGGAGATCACCTGGTCTCCGCTAATCGAAGGCAAGCGCAGGTATTGCTGTCTGGATTGCCAGCGCGGGAACCCTTGCCGCTGCGGCGAGCGGATGGAAACGGAAGAGGAACGCAGGGAAACGAAAGCTGCCACGACAGACTTGCCTGGCGGGCTCCCTTCTTGAAGCCGGCGCAGCATTTTCTTCCAGTGGGTAAACTGCCCCCGGACCTGCTGGCGCGCCAGCTGGCGCGCTTGCTGGCGTCTGCGCCGCCCGGGGATGCCCGCGTACTGCTCGGGCCTGGGATCGGACTGGACTGCGCGGTTCTTGATTTTGGGCCGCGCTTGCTGGTGCTTAAATCAGATCCGATCACCTTCGCCGTGGATGAGATCGGCTGGTACGCGCTCCAGGTGAATGCCAACGACATCGCCACGACCGGGGCGACCCCGCGCTGGTTCTTGATGACTCTGTTATTGCCGGAGGGAGGCGCAACCGAGGCCGGTGTAGAGCAGATCTACACGCAGGTTTCCCTGGCCTGCGCGGAAATGGAGGTGTCTGTAATCGGCGGGCATACCGAGATCACCGCCGGCCTGGACCGCCCGATCCTGGCAGGTACGCTGATCGGTGAGGTCGAGCGGGACCGGCTCATCACCCCGCGCGGCGCCCGGCCGGGAGACCGCCTGCTGCTAACCAAGGGCGTGCCGATCGAAGCGACAGCCATCCTGGGGCGCGAGTTCCCTGGGTTGTTGATCGATACATTCAGCGCGACCGAGATCGAGAGCGCGCGCGCCTACCTGCACGACCCGGGGATCGGCGTGCTGCGCGAGGCGTCGATAGCGGCGCGCGCCGGGAAGGTGACCGGCATGCACGACCCGACCGAGGGCGGGCTGGCTTCCGCCCTGTGGGAGCTGGCCGAGGCTTGCGGCCAGACCCTGCTGGTCGACCTGGCAGCGGTGCCTGTCCCGGAGCTGGCCGGGCGTGTTTGCCAGGCCGTGGGCCTGGACCCGCTGGCCTCGATCGCCTCCGGAGCGCTGCTGCTGACGGTCGACAAACGAGACGCCGGAGCGGTGCGCAGCGCGGTACAGGCGGAGGGCATCCTGTGCGCCGAGATCGGCGAAGTGCGCGGCGGCCCGGCGGTGGTGAAGACTGGTTTCGAGTCCGATGCTCCTCAGCTCAACCGCCCGCTGCGCGACGAGATCGCCCGCTTGTACGAGCCGGTTGGCTGGAAGGGGGACGCAAGGCCCGGCTGAGATATAATACCGGCATGCCCGAAACCCCCGCGGTGGATCCTCTCGTCGATACGGAATGGCTGGCCGAGCATCTGAACGAACCAGATCTGCGGGTGGTGGATGCGCGCTGGCGCGGCGATGGATCCAGCCGGGAGCTGTACCGCGCCGGCCACCTTCCCGGGGCCGTGCACCTGGACTGGCAGGCCGACCTGGGTTATACCCGCGACGGGGTGCGCGACCTGCTCCTGCCGCCTGAGCGCTTCGCGGCCGCCATGGAGGCAGCCGGGATCGGAGACGAGTCGCGGGTGGTGGCCTATGCGGAGACCGATTATAGCGGGGCGGCGCGCCTGTGGTGGGCGTTGAACTTTTACGGCCATGAACGGGCTTCCGTATTGAACGGAGGCCTCACCAAGTGGCAGGCGGAAGGCCGGCCGCTCAGCACGGAAATCCCTAAAGTTGTCCCAGCTCATTTCTCTCCGCGGCTCCAACCGAACTGGATCGCCACGACCGGGGAAATCCTGGCCTCTCTGGGCGATCCGGCGCAGCATGGGTCGATCGTCGACACACGCCCGCCCGAGCAATACGCCGGGCAGGCGGTGTGGACGCCGGCAGGCAGCCTTTATCTGCCGCCTGGGGAGGCCTGGGTAGACGCCGGGGGGCGGCGCCTGCGCGGCGGGCACATCCCGGGCGCGGTCAGCCTGCCCTCCAGCGGCAACCTGGAGCCTGCCGTGTGGACCTTCCTCGAGGCGGAAGCCCTGCGAGAACGCGCCCGGCAGGCCGGGGTCAATTCCGAGGGGCGGATCATCTTGTACTGCGGGGTGGGTATCTCGGCCTCGCTGGGGTTGTTCGCCCTGCACCTGGCCGGATTCCAGGATTTGGCCCTGTATGACGCCTCCTGGGAGGAATGGGGCCATGACCCGGATTTGCCAGTAGAACGGGCTTGATGTGCCGTTGCAATCGATGAGCTTTTCCTCACCCGTGACGCGCGCCCTGGACGAACAGGGCATTCCTTACCGGGTTTTCCATCACCCCGGGCCGGTGCACTCGCTCGAGCAGGCTGCCCTGGAGCGCGGCCAGCGCCCGGAGCAGGTGGTGCGCAGCATCCTCTTCCGCCTGGCGCAGGACCAGTTTGCCATGGTGCTGGTGGCCGGACCGGGGCAGGTCTCCTGGCCGGCGCTGCGCAGCTACCTGGGCCAGTCCCGACTGACGATGGCCAGCGAAGCAGAGGTGCTGGCGGTCAGCGGATACCCGATTGGGGCGGTGTCTCCCTTTGGGTTGCCTCGCCCGCTGCGGGTGCTGGTCGACCAGGGGATTTGCGCGCAGGAGGAGATTTCGATCGGATCGGGGGAGCGCTACGTGACGATCATTTTGCGCACAGGGGACCTATTGAAAGCCCTGCCAGAGGCTGAAATGGGTAATTTTATTGTGGAAGACAATGAATCCGGAGAGCCTGGGAGCAAAGGGGGAACTTATTCGTAGCTCAAGCTCTGGCGAACATTAATATGTGTGGCGCTCAGCGCGGGGATTAAGGAAGCCAGGGTCGCGATAACCAGAACAATCCCCAGCCAGATGAAAGCAGCCTTAACGTTAAACTGGTATTCAAGCCGTGAGTTGAACATCGCCATGCCCAAGGCGTTCGCCATGATCGGCGTGACCAGGTATGCAAGCGGCGCGGCAATGACCCAGCTCAACAACCCCTGGACAAGGCCCTCCAGCATGAACATGCCAACGATGTTGCGTGAGACCGCGCCAATGGCGCGCATCACCCCAATCTCCTTGGTGCGCTCGATCACACCGATCCATAACGCCCCCATCAAGCCGATGCCGCCCACTAGCGCCACGATCAAAGCCAGCGAGAGCAACATGCCAACCACGATCGAAAACGAGCTGTCTGAAGTCCTCCTCAAGGAGGGCATCGTCTCGATCTGGGCGACATCGATATTCTCCTCCCGGAAGGTATCGCCCAACCGGTTGGCAGTCAGCTCGACCTCGGCCGGAGTGTGGCTCTGTGTTCGCACCAGCAACATGTTTCCCCTGCCGGTCTTCTTGGTGACAGCGAAGACGGATTCGCATGGGGCATAAATGGCGTCGATGCTGAAGCCTCCGCTGAACGTCAAGAATACCCGGTAGAACCCCACCACCTGCCATTCTTCCTTGCCGAGATCGTCCAGGTCCAGGGTGATGGTATCGCCGATCCGGATATGCTCGTCATCGGCGGTGTCCTTATTCATAACGATCACCCGCCCATCACCCGGTCGAAGCCAGCGTCCCTCCACGATCTTGGGTTGATACATGGGATCGTCCACCGGGACGCCTTGCAACTGCGTGCCCAGGCCGGCGTCCAGCGATTTCTGCCCTTGGAGCAGGATGGTAGCCGGCGCGACGATCCACATGCCGGCATGTTCGACGCCGGGCATTGACCCGGCCAGTGAGGTGGTACGGTCGACGCGCTGCATCTCGTCGAAATACAGGATCACATCATGACTGCGCCGGCCAAATTCGGCATCCAGGGTAGCGGTGATCGAGCTGGAAAGGCTCATCACCATCATGAACATCACCCCGGCGATCACCAGCACCAGCAGGGTGAGCGCCAGACGACCCTTACGACGGAAGGTATTGACCAATGCCATAGCGTTGTAGGAAACCAGAAAACGCTGTCCTACGCGCTCAACCAACCGGTCGAACCAGGTCGAACCAAAATCACCACCCAGGCCATGACTGGCGATGGCTTGTTGTACGGTAATGGCTGCCCCTTTCAGGATGGGATATAAAGCCGCCAGCAAAGGCACCGCCAGCGCTGCCAGGGTTTCGAAGATCACCGCCTGGCTGGTCAGAGCGAACTGGCTGTAATCGATATTGTAAAAGCTCAGAAACCAACTGGTGATGCGGAAGGAAGCCAGAGAGCCCAAGGGCAGGGCGATGCACAATGCCAGCAAGCCATAGACTAATACCCCGGTCAGATATACCTGTGTAATGATGAAGTTGCTGCCGCCGATCGCTTTGAGGATGCCAATCTGGTTGGTCTGCTGGGTGATGATCGCCATGAGGGTATTCGAGACCAGCACGGCGCTGAGCAACATCGAGATCACCGCCAACACTTGGAGGACCATCGACATGCCATCCACGAAGAAGCGCCCCCAGTGTACCTCCGGGTCCTGGTAGACCGTGGTGGGTACATGCACACCCTGGTTGGCCAGGCGCTCCTTGAGCGCCGAGGCCACCTCCCGGGCATGTTCCGGGCTGTAGGGGGCGACGCTAAATTTGAGTTGGGTGTACTGGCCGGGTGGGATGCCGTACAGCTCCATGACCTCTTCGCCTGAGAAGAAAAAGGCCCAATCATAGAAAGTTGGCGGCGGTACGAAGGGGTGGCGGATCTTGCCGGAGATGGTGAAAGCCCGCTCCTGTTTGCCGACCTCAAAGATCACTCTATCGCCAATGTCGATCCCGTAGAAAGGGCTATGCATGCGCTCGATGCTCAACAATTTGCCGTCGGGCCACTCACCGGCTTTGAGCTCCAGGGTGTCGTAGACCTGGGTTTCGTAATCGCGCATGAGGATGGTCCCCTTACGCCACTCGTCCTGGGGCCGGATCTTGTAACGTATATTTACGGCGTTCAGGGGGTCGATATCCGCTACGCCTGGAACCTTTTTCAGGGCGACGACCGTATCCAGGTCGATCGGCTGGGTCAGGTACATGGTGCCATGCGAGGGTCGAGTGGCCTGGTGAGCGGCGTCCATGGCGGGCAGCATCTGCTCGACCATGCCGAAGGTGACGCCGACCGCGAACACGCCCACCGCGATGCTGATCACGACCAGCAGGGTGCGCAGCTTGTTGTGCCACAGGTCAAACCAGACTTTATTCCAAAGGACGTTCATTAGATCGAGTTTGAACGGGGAGAGGGGGAAATTTTTGCGCCGCCCTGATCTTAGTATAGGTGCCCGGTGGAGTCAAATCCTCGGCGTAGAGGCACGGCTACGAATTGAATGTAATACTGACACGAATTCTCCTGCCGTGCCCCTACGAAAAATCACATTTGTGCAAACCCTGACCAAAAATGCAGATAGCGCGGTATGATTCGGGGAAGACAGACCACGCGAGGATCGGGGTCGCCAGAGAAGCAGAGATGACTGAGAACCGAGACGAACTGCTGGCCCGGGTAGCCGGGCTTTATTACGAGGATGGCTGGACGCAGGAGCAGATCTCCGCCCGGCTGGGCTATTCGCGCTCCTCGATCTCCCGGCTGTTGACCGAAGCGCGTCGCTCGGGCATCGTCGAGATCCACGTCCACTACCCGCTCGAACGTGTGCCCGGGCTGGAGCAGCGCCTGCAAAGCCAGTTCGACTTGCACGGGGCGCGCGTGCTGCGCAGCCAGGGCCTGGCTTACGCCGAGATGCTGCGCAGGCTGGGCAACCTGGGAGCGCGCTGGCTGGAGGAAAACCTGACCGGTAGCTCGATCCTGGGCATATCGTGGGGCACCGCGCTGTACGAAGTTGCCAGCGCCCTGCGCCCGGTCCCCGGGACGGGCGTGCGGGTGGTGCAGATGATCGGTTCGGCCACGTCGCGCGACCACGAGGTGGATGGGCCTGGCCTGGCGCGCGCCTTTGCCCGCCGGTTGGACGGCCAGTACTACACGCTGCCAGCCCCCTGGTTGGTTAACGACTGCCGGGTGCGAGCGGCTCTAATGGAAGACCGGCGTATCCGCGAGATCCTCGACCTGGCAGCCCAGGCGGACATAGCCCTGGTCGGGATTGGCGTGACCGACTCGGCGCTCTCCAGCATGGTGCGGGCTGGCTACCTGTCCGTTGAGCAGGCCGGCGCTCTGAAGTCGCTGGGCGCGGTGGGAGACGTATGCGGGCACCACTTCGATCTGCAAGGCGGTCTCATGGATATTCCCCAGGCCGGCTACGCCATCGGCATCGGTGCGGAGGTCTTGCGCGGCCTGCCGTGCGTAATCGGCGTCGCCGGGGGAGAGGCCAAAGCGCCGGCCATCCTGGGCGCGCTGCGCGCCCGGCTGGTCAACGCGCTGATCACCGATGACCTGGCGGCGCGCCAGGTGTTGGAGCTCTCTCAGCCGTTGGAAGCTTAATCAATTTTTCCCGGGAAAACTGCCCGGCAAATCACACGTTACAGGGATAGACGAATGACCGATGAATTGGTTGAAGAAATGTATATCTTAACGGACGACCGGGCCCGGGAGCTGCTCGACATGCTGGGCAAGGAAAAGGCCCTGCAGGTGCTCGAGGCGATGGTTACGATCCGCGCCTTTGAAGAGAAGGCCGAGGAATTGTACAGCCTGGGCAAAACCCACGGGACGATGCACCTGTCGATCGGGCAAGAAGCCACGGCGCTGGGCGCCTCGAGCGCCGTGCGCAGCGGCTACGACTACCTGCTTAACCACCACCGCGGCCACGGGCACTGCCTGGCCTGGGGCGGGGAGGCCGGCAAGATGATGGCCGAGTTCATGGGAAAGGAGACGGGCTACTGCCGGGGGCGCGGTGGGTCGATGCATATCGCCGATGTGGCGCGCAACAACCTGGGCGCCAACGGCATCGTCGCCGGCGGCATCCCCATGGCTGCCGGGGTAGGACTGAGCATCCGGATGCGCGGCACCGACCAGGTCTGCCTGGTAATCTTCGGCGACGGCGCCGCCAACACCGGCCCCTTCCACGAATCGCTCAACATGGCCTCCATCTGGAATCTGCCGGTCATTTTCTTGTGCGAGAACAACCAGTTCGCCATGTCGATGCCGGTCCCGCGGGCTTTCAACATCGAGCGTATCAGCCGGCGGGCCAGTGCTTACGGCATCCCGGGCGTGACCGTCGACGGTAATGACTTCCTGGCCGTCTATGAGGTTGTCTCCACCGCGGCGGAGCGGGCGCGCGCCGGTCAGGGCCCCACCCTGGTGGAAAGCCTGACTTACCGCTGGCGCGGCCATTCAAGGAGCGATAGGCAGGTTTACCGCACCCGCCAGGAAGTGAAGGAGTGGCAGGCACGCGATCCAATCAACCGCTTCGCCGATCGACTGCAAAAGGCCGGTCTCCTTTCCGCGGAACTGCAAGAATCGATCCGGGCGAGCGCAACCCAGGGGATCGAAGACGCACTGGCGTTTGCCGAAGCCAGCCCCGAACCCGACCTTGCTACCATTCTGGAGGGTGTCTATGCTGATTGAGACACAAGCGCAAACCCAGTCGCCGCCCGTGGTGCGCACGCTGACCTACGCCGAGGCCTTGCGCGAGGCCATGCGCCAGGCCATGCACAGCGACCCAAGTGTGTTCCTGATGGGCGAGGACATCGGCGTGTACGGCGGCGCGTTCGGCGTCACCGCCGGGCTGATCGACGAGTTCGGACCGGAGCGGGTGCGCGATACCCCCATCTCCGAGGCCACCATCGCCGGAGCCTGCGCCGGGGCAGCCCTGACCGGCATGCACCCGGTGGGCGAGATCCAGTTCATGGACTTCGTCACCCTTTCCATGGAGCAGCTCGTCTTGCAGGCCGCCAAGGTGCGCTTCATGTTCGGCGGCAAGGCCAGCGTACCGATGGTGTTGCGCATGCCGGCGGGTTCAGGGACGGGCGCCGCCGCCCAACACAGCGAGAGCCTGGAGAGCCTGTTCGTCCACATCCCGGGTCTCAAAGTGGTCATGCCCAGCAGTCCGTACGATGCCAAAGGGCTGCTGCTTTCATCGATTTACGATGGAAACCCGGTCATCTTCGTCGAGCACAAGCTGCTCTACAAGACCAGCGGGCCGGTGCCCGAAGAGATGTACCGGGTCCCGCTCAGCCAGACCAACCTCGTCCGCCAGGGAGGCGACCTGACCCTCGTGGCGACCTCGATCATGGTGCCGCGCGCCCTGGAGGCCGCCGGAGTCCTCAGCCAGGAGGGCATCCAGGTGGAGATCCTCGACCCGCGCACGCTCAGCCCGCTGGATGATCATCCGATCATCGACTCGGTGATCAAGACCGGGCGCGCCTTGATCGTCCACGAAGCGCCCCAGACCGGAGGATTCGGCGGGGAGGTCGCCGCCCGCATCGCCGGCAGCCGGGCTTTTGATTACCTGGAAGCGCCGGTGCGCCGGCTGGCCGGTCTGGATATCCCCATCCCCTACAACCGCAACCTGGAGCGGCACACCGTCCCCCAGGTCGAGGATATTGTCGCGGAGGCGCGCAGACTGGCGCGCGGGGAGTACTGATGGCCCGGACAGTGATCATGCCCCGCTTCGGCATGACGCAGGAAGAAGCGACCATCGTGCGCTGGATCAAGAAAGAGGGCGACCGGGTGGAGAACGGCGACCCGATCTGCGAGGTGACCACTGACAAGATCAACATGGAGGTGGAAGCCCCGGCGGACGGCGTCCTGGCCGGGGTCCGTTTCGCCGAAGGTGAGACGGTGGCGGTCACGGAGGCGATCGCCTACATCCTGGCCGAGGGAGAAAGGCTGCCTGTCGGTGAGACGAGCGGGGAGCCTCCCGCCACGCCGCAACCTGAGTCACTTAAGACCCCGTCAGAGGCACAGCCACCGGACCGGGCCATCAAGGCTACCCCGCTGGCGCGCCGCATGGCGAGCGCCGAGCAGGTCGACCTGGCTGCCTTGCAGGGCAGCGGACGGGACGGGCGTGTCACCCGCCAGGACATCGAACGCCATCTCTCCGGGCGCGGCGCACCTTCACCCGACAGCGGGAAAGTGCGCGCCTCGCCTGCCGCCCGCCGGCTGGCCCGCCAGGCCGGGGTCGAGCTCGACGGGGTTGCCGGGAGCGGGGCAGGGGGGCGCGTGCAGGGCAGGGATGTGCAGGCTGTGCTAGCCGCCCGATCTGAACAGGCAGCCCCCTTTCACTTGAAGACCCCTTCAAGCGAAGAAGAAGGTGTGCAAGCAGCTGCAGGGGAAACTTTGCAACCGGTGGTCATTCCGCTAGAGGGGATGCGGCGGACCATCGCCCGGCGCATGCAGGCCAGCTGGCAAACCATCCCGCACATCCTGTTCAGCCTGGACATCGACATGAGCCAGGCTATCGCCATGCGCGCGCAGTTCAACCTGCGATATGGCGGCGGAAAGCCGGCGGTCTCGCTTTCGGCAGTGCTGGTCAAGGCCTGCGCCGCCGCGCTGCGCCAGCACCCGGTTCTCAACAGCTATTTCCACGAGGAGCAGATTCTGAGGCTGCCCGCGGTCAACGTCGGGGTGGCGGTAGCCCTGGAGGATGGCTTGATCGTCCCGGTCGTGCGGCGCGCCGATGAGAAAGGCCTGGTCGCCATCGGGCAAGAGGTCGCCGATCTCTCCGGCCGGGCCCGCCAGGGCAGCCTCCAGCCGCAGGATGTGGTGGATGGCACATTCACCCTCTCCAACCTGGGGATGTTCGGAGTAGACCATTTCACTGCCATCCTCAACCCGCCCCAGGTGGCCATCCTGGCGGTTGGGCGGGTTGCCAAACGCTTCGCGCCGGACGAGGCCGGGCTGCCGGTGCTGCGCTCGATGATGACGGTCACCCTCTCGGTCGACCACCGCGCCGTGGATGGGGCCGAGGCAGCCCGCTTCCTGAACACGTTGCGTGGCATCCTGGAGACAGCCGGGGTACAATGGGGGTGATCAGATGGATGCATTGATCCGGCTTTACCCACTCCCCTCTGAACGAGTTCCCCTGGAAGGGGCCTACCTGGAGCACGATCTGCGCCGGTACGCCGGGCAGACCGGTAAAGCGTTCGTTTATACGAACTTCATCACCAGCCTGGACGGGCGGATTGCCGTTCCTCGCCCGAGCGGTAAGGGGATGATGGTCCCTAAGAGCATCGCGAATGAGGGGGACTGGCGGCTGTTCCAGGAGCTGGCCGCCCAGGCTGACCTGATCATCAGCACCGGGCGTTACCTGCGGGAATGGGCAGAGGGCCTGGCACAGGAGATCCTCCAGGTGGACGATCCCCGCTTTGCCGATCTGCGCGCCTGGCGGCTGGCGCACGGACTGCCCCCCCAGCCGGACATCGCCGTCCTGAGCGCCGGTCTGGATTTCCCTATACCGGAAGTCTTGACTGCCGGCGGGCGTCGCGTGGTGGTCTTTACCGCCGGCAGCCCGGACCCAGTGCAGGTAGCGGAGATCGAAGCCCGGGCGGGCCGGGTGATCGTCGCCGGAGAAGCCAGTGTAAACGGCGCGGCCATGCTGGAGCACATCGACAGGTTGGGCTACCACACGGTCTACTCCGCCGCCGGGCCGAAGGTGCTGCACCTGCTGCTGTCCGGGGGCGTTTTAGACCGGCTGTACATGACTTACGCCAACCGCCTGTTGGGCTCAGAGCGGTTCGCCAGCATCGTCGACGGGCCATTGTTCGATCCGCCTGTCGATTTCAAGATCGACCGGGTTTACCTCGATCCTGCCAGTTTGGACGGGCTAGGGCAGCTGTTCGTGGTATACGATCGCGCGAGAGCTTTCCCACTTTGAACCTAAACCCATACCTAACCGCCTCCCAGCCCGCTGAGCAGGGCGCCGACCGCGTAGGCCACCCCGGCTGCCAGAGCGCCGACCAGGAGCATCTCCAAACCGCTGCGGAAGGCGTTGCGCCGGGTGACCAACACCTTGGCGGCTCCCAGGCCGAACAGGGCTACACCGGAGAGCGCCAGTGAAATCGGAAACGCGACCTGGTCGGGGATGGGAGTGAACAACCCGATCAGGTAGATCAGCAGAGGCAGGGCGCCTGCCAGGATGAAGGACACCAGGGTCGCACCCCCGCTGTACAACGGTTTGCGCTCGTCCGCCAGCATGCCCAGCTCGTCGACCATCATGGCTTTCACCCAACGCTCCGGCTCCCGGCTCTGGATCTCGACCAGCTGGTGGGCGTCCTGCTCGTCGTAGCCATTCTGGCGGTAGAGCTCGTATAGCTCGGCTCGCTCTCCCTCCGGGAAGTGCTCTACTTCCCAGGCTTCGCGCTTCCATTCCTGCTGGTAGTATTCCTGCTCGCTTTTCGTCGAAAGGTATGCTCCGGTCGCCATCGAGAAGCCATCCGCCAGCAGGTTAGCCATTCCCAGGATAATGACGATCTGCGCTCCCAGGTCCGCGCCGGCGACCCCGCTGACCACGGCGAAGGTGGTGATGATGCCGTCCAGGCCGCCGTAGACCATCTCGCCCAGGTACTGGCTGCTTTCCCCACCATGCCGCTCCTCGGCGGCTCTGGCGATGCGGCGCGGGTCGTGCGCTTCTCTCGATAAATCGAGATCGTTCTTGGCAAAAGCTCTGCGGGCTTCCTCCACTCGTCTCGAAAATGACATTGATTATCTCCCGATCCTTGAGGCAGAATATCCGGTGTCGCTGATCTCCTGCGCTTCGAGTAAAAGCAGGTGAGAAGGTCACTTGGTTATCGCAATATATTACTTATGTCACTTGAAAGGTGGCTGATTTTGATCTATAAATAATCATATTTAGATTCTTCTCTCCCTGTTCAATTAACTATAACTTACTAATCTTTCAATTCGCATCTGCTACACTAATGATATCCATTTCTTCCAATTCGGATCCATTCCTAAATCACCCCTATCTTAACCCAGAGTAAAGGAGGCAAAGATGACACTCGGAGGATATGCCAATAAAATTGCCAGGATTGACCTGACAGATGGTATGGTGACCTACGAGGCCATACCAGAAGATTGGAAGCGGAAGTATATCGGCGCCCGTGGGCTAGGTGTAAAGTATGTCTTTGAGAACGGACCGCTGGTCGAACCACTCTCCCCTGATAATATTCTTTGTTTCATGAATGGACCGCTAACAGGCACGGAGGTGAACCTTAGTGGCCGAATGGCTATTGTAACGAAGAGTCCACAAACTAACACGATCACCGACAGCCACCATGGAGGCTGGTCGGCAGCGCGTCTGCGCTGGGCTGGCTTTGATGGCCTGATCTTCAAAGGCAAGGCGCCAAAAGCTGTCTATGCTTTCGTAACAGAAGGGAAGGTCGAGATCCTTGATGCATCGGAACTGTGGGGCAAAGGCGTGCATGAGACGATCGCGTTCTTCCAGGCGAGATATGGCGAGAAAGACTTGAGTGTGATAGCTATTGGACAGGCGGGTGAGAAACTAAATCGCTTTGCCAATTGGATGAATGAGCACGACCGCTCCAGTGGGCGCGGAGGCACGGGATGCGTGGGCGGAAGCAAACTGCTTAAAGCAATTGTGATCAAAGCAATAAAGAAGATGCCCAAGGCAGTCAATAAAGAGCTTTGGAAAGACGCGCATGCCAAGGCTCTGGAAGAGTTGAGTGACACTCGTGTCGTAACCTCGCCGCGTAAAGGTGGATTGTCAGTGTATGGCACGAATGTCTTGATGAACATGGTTAACGTAATTGGCGCGATGCCCACTAACAACTCACAAACCACCTTTTTCCCAGACCATGAAGCGACAAGTGGCGAGCGGGTGAAAGAAACGATCCTGGTGGATGATCCCACTTGTCATGCCTGCCCGGTTGCTTGCAAGAAGGAAGTGGAGGTAAAGGACGGCCCATTTGCTGGCCTGCGCATGGAGAGCTTCGAGTATGAGCCGGCCTGGGCGGTGGGCGCCAATTGCGGCAATGATTATGCTCCCAGCGTGGCCAAGATCATCGATCAATGCAACGATTACGGTATGGACGCGATCGAAACTGGCAATATACTCTCAATGTACATGGAAGCTACCGAGAAGGGTTATCTCAATGGTGATGATGGGCTGGCATGGGGGGATTATATGGGCATGGTGGCACTGGTCCATAAGATCGGTATGCGTCAGGGGGTTGGCGATATCCTGGCGGAGGGTACAGAGAGAGCTGCTAAGCATTTTGGGCATCCTGAGATTGCCATGACTGTGAAAGGGATGGCAATCCCTGCATATGACCCGCGAGGAATCAAGGGGATGGGCCTTGGTTATGCAACCAGTAACCGTGGCGCCTGTCACTTACGAGCTTATACTCCAGCTGCTGAGGTGATCGGAAATGTCCTTGGTCCATCCACCATCACCGATCCACTAGAATGGAAAGGCAAAGGCAAGTTAGTCGTCATTTTCCAGCATGTTCATACTGTCACAGACTGTCTGGATGTGTGCAAATTTGCTACTTTTGCCGAGTCACTGGATACATTCGCAGCCCAATTTGCAGCTGTCACTGGTATGGAAGCCGACGCTGCTTATTTGCTTAAAGTTGGCGAGCGCGTCTGGAACCTGGAGCGATATTACAATAACTTGAACGGTTTTCGAGAAGGAAGTGATTATCTTCCTGAGCGCTTCCTGAAGGAACCCGCCACAGGACCAGGATCCACTGGTCAGGTGTGCGAGCTTGACTTGATGTTGGAAGAGTATTATCAGGAACGAGGTTGGGTCAATGGAGTTGTCACGGAGAAGAAGCTGGTAGAATTGGAGATTATTTAGAAAAAAGGTCGAGTAAGCGGTCTAGCTTACCCGACCTTATCAGCTAACCACCGCCTACAGGTGGAAAAATCGAGATCGTATCGTTTGGCTCCAGAATGGTATCTAATGCACCATCCAGGAGTGAGCTGTCACGCCCATTCACAAAGATGTGAATGTGTCCGTGAAGATTTCCCTGAGAATCGAGCATCTCGGCACGCAAAGCCGGAATTTGATTGACAATTTCAGCAATGAGCTGGCGTACTGTGCTACCCAGCGGCAGTTGAAATTCTACCTGTCGGCTGCCCACTATCTGCCGCAGAGTTGCATAAAAATTCACGATCATCTTCCTAAACCTCCCACTTTAAAGGCAAGCCAAATTCTTCTTGAATGTAAATTTCGGCTTACTATGCTAACAATCCTATCTTACAACAATAATTTTCAATACGTCAAGGATTTCTCTCATGTTCGGACAAAGGATCGGACATTCCCATAGACTAGGATTGTAAAACCAACAGGACGGCTTGGGCAATCTGAGCCAATACATTATCGGGTAATCTTGGCTTCTGATTGAGCACTACGAACAATCCGGAACAAAGCCGCTATTTACGATTTTTGGTCACCAGGTTAGACGTTCACCTGGGCCACCTGTGAAGTCCCGCGCATGCACTGGGGCGCCGAGCGCCGCTGCCGCTTTGTGAAGGATCATGCGGCGGTGATCGGCTGGGATGGCGGCGTCACCCCGTGTTACGCCCTTTCCCATAACTATGCCTACTTCACCATCGATGGGCGCAGGAAGCAGGTCGGTCGCTACCTGCTGGGGGATATCAATCACCAGCCGCTGGCTGAGATCTGGGGTTCCGAGGAATACGTGTGCTTTCGCAGCGCGGTCAAAGCCTATCACTTCCCCTCCTGCCCGGATTGTGACCTGCGCGAGACCTGCGATCTGCGGGAGCAGAACCAGGGCTGCTGGGGTTGGAATCCCTCCTGCGCCGACTGCCTTTGGGCCCAGAATATCGTCCAATGCCCGTGAGGCGCCGTAGAGATGCACATCCAGGTTAAGTTATTCGCCAATTTGAGCCGGTTTGTGGAGGGGGGCCAGTCTGGTAAGCCTTTTAAAGTCGATCTACCGGAGGGCGCCACACTGGAGGATCTGGTGGAGCAATTGAAGCTCCCTGCAGAGGAAACCAAAGTTGCCTTCGTCAATGGGCGCACTCAACCGCTGGACTGGGTGCTCCAGCCCGGTGACGAGGTGGGCATATTTCCGTCGATCGGAGGTGGTTAGATGGCTGAGATCACTGTGGATGCCTGGCTTTATGGAAACCTGGCCCGCTATGGAGGCCAGCCGGGCACGGCCTCGCACGCTAACCTGCAGGTCGGGCTGCCGGTTGGCAGCACCCTGAACGACCTGCTGGAAAGCCTGCAAATGCCTTCCGAAGAGCGCGGTATTACCTTTATCAATGGGCAGCTAAGCGCCATGCCCGGGGTCCAACCAGACCTGGCCCATCCCTTGCAGGATGGAGACCGGGTGGCGTTCTTCCACCTGCGCAGCATGTGGCCTTTCCAATACCGCTCCGGCGTGCCCATGGTAGGGGAGATGTTCGAGGCTTTGCAGGCCGGTGAGGACCGGGGTTTACACCAATCGTACGAAGGGGATTGATTCCGATTCCTCGAACAATTTTCGCTATCACCTTGAGGGACGATGCATAGGATGATAGCGAGGTCAGACGTAACTTTGATCGTGCTCTGGTGTTGAATATTTTGTGATGATTAATATGCCATGCAAGCCAGGCGTTTGGGCGCTGACTTTGCTGTTCATTCCAAGGCGTTGGCGCCGGAAAGGAGAGTAATTTTCAAAACTGACCAGATTTAGGAATTTGCTTGAATCGTCATTCATTCGTCTGCTTCACTGCTCACACCGAAGTTATTCATCCATCAATCGATAAAAAGGAGAATTTCGTATGGCAGTCCTGATTAGTTTGATTGTTTCACTATTGGTGTCCGCCGTTGTGATCTACATCGTCAGTCGCCTGAACCTGGGACTAACTGTCAGCAGTTTCACCAACGCTTTCCTGGCTGCAATCGTGATCGCAGTCGTCAACGCCGTGGTCTTCTGGCTGCTGGGAGCGCTGGGTTTGACCATCGGTGGAGGCTTTTTGGGGTTCATCGTTCTGCTGGTTATCGCGGCGGTCGTGCTGATGATCAGCGACCGCTTCCTCCCCGGATTCACGGTCAACGGCTTCACCGGTGCGCTCGTCGCGGCGATCGCCATTGCCGTGGTCAGCTGGCTGGTGACCTGGCTGCTCGGCCTGCTCGGGATCGTGGTCTAAGTGATCTCTCGTTATAACGAATCTATATCTTCTTATTATGAGCGATGCGCCTGGAAAAATGTCCAGGCGCATCGTGTTAGACCAACTCAACTGAAATCAAACCCACTCAGGGCAGTGGATGCCACAGTAGCGAGAGGAAGATGGCAAAGGCGGCGAGGAGTGCTCCTAAGGCCGCAAATGCCACGCTAATCTCCATGGTTTCTTGCCTGGTGATCAAGTATGTCGGGAGACTCTGGAAAACGCTCTGCAGCTCGCCTGCGCTCGTGGCCGAGTAATAATCCCCACCGGTCATCTCCGAGATTTGCTTCAGCGTCGTCTCGTCAATCCCCCGGCGAAACCCGCCTCCAAACGGGTCTCCCTGAAACTGCTGGCCGCCGCCGAACGCACCGCCACCCCAGAACTGATCCCCACAATCCATGACAGATCCATTCTCGGTGCCAAACCCGATGGTGTAGATTCGGATTCCACGATCGACGGCTTGCTGAGCGGCGTCTAAAGGCAGGGGGCCCGAATTACTCACCCCATCGGTCAGTAAGACAATGATGTCCGGAGCGTACTCTCCTTCCGGAACAGGGACCGGCTGGACTCCGGAGGCCGGGTCGTTCCCACTCGGGGCGACGTTCTGGTTCAATTCGGCGATCGCATCCAGTGATTCAAGGATGGCGCTGCCAATCGCAGTCCTGCGGGCGGTGGAGAGATTATCGATTGCATCTTGCAGCACTTCCTGATCCGCAGTCGGCGGCTGGGCCAAAACAGCGAAGCCGGCGAAGGCGACGATGCCGATCTGCGTGCTGGCCGTCTGGCGTTTAACGAATGACAGGGCGGCATCCTTGGCGGCTTCCAGGCGGTTGGGCTGGATATCTGTCGAGCACATGCTGCGGGAAACGTCAATGGCGAGGATGATATTCGCCTGCCCGGAGGGCACGCTCACGCTGAAAATTGGGCGCCCCAAGGCGACTACCAGGCTTGCCACCGCGAGCAGGAACAGGGCCAGGGGGAGATAGCGCCGCAGGCGTGATTGGTGGGGCAGAGCCTCGCGCACCAGCGCCAGGCTGGAGAAACGCAGCGCGAAACGCCGCCGGCGCCGCAGTATCCATATGTAGACCGCGACCAGCAGGGGAATTAATCCTAACAGGAGAAGGAATCCAGGCCAGAGCAGTCCCATCTACAACCTCCGATCTACCTATAAAATCAGGGCAGGCGGCTGAACCACAGGAGTGAAAATGCACCGCCGATCAGCATGATGAGAAGGCTGGCGCCTGTCAGAATAGAAGTGACTTCCATCTTTTCCGGTTTGATCACCATTTGGGGGATCAGTTCTTCGTATACCGTGCGCAAGTCTTGTTCGTCCCCGGCGTTGTAATAAACGCCGCCGGTGATGTGCGAGATTTGTTGCAGCGCAGCCTCATCCAGCTGGGTGTGAACGGTGAAGCCGTTGACGTGTAAGGTTGTCCCAGCCGCGCTGCCGATCCCGATCGAGTAGACGCGCACACCGCGATCGGCGGCGGTCTGGGCCGCGGCGATGGGATCCGGCGGCGCGGTGTTCTCCCCGTCGGTGAGCAGGACGATGACGGCTGACGTGTACGCCCCCTCCGGCATGGGAGTAGGAGTGGGGGTTGGCGAAGGGCTGCTACTGAGGGGCGGGGTAGGCCCGCTGTCCATGGCGATCGCCTGGAGCGAAGCGAGAATACCATGTGCGAGCGATGTGCCGAGCTCCGGCTTTAGCCGGTTAATCGAGGCAAGGATGGCCTCCTTGTCATTGGTTGGCGCTTGAACTGCAAAGCCGCTGCCGCTGAAAGCCACAACGCCGATCTGCACGCTGGAAGTCTGGCGCTCGACGAAGTCACGCACGGCAGCTTTTGCCGCTTCCATCCGGGTCGGCTTCAAATCGTCGGCTGCCATACTGCCGGAAACGTCAAAAGCAAGGATGATCGTACCTTCTTGCTTCGGCAGGCTGACGACAGCTTGCGGGCGCGCCAGTGCGATCAACAGGATAGTAAAACTGACCAAAAAGAGCGCGGGTGGAATGTGCCGGCGATAGCCTGGTCCACGCTCGAGAGCGCCTTGCGCAAATCCGAGACGGCTATAGCTTGCGGCAAGCCTACGCCGGCGTTGCTGCAAGAAAAGGTAGAGCGCGGCGATCAGCGGAATCGACAGCAGGAACAAAAGCATTGCGGGCCAGATAAATGAAACCGGTGAATCCATTTCAGATTGTAGATATCAGATGGTAGATTTCTGATTGAGCTGAAGACGGTTCGGGCAAGCCTCGAATGTTGGGATCACATGCGCCGCCTGCGCCGCATAGCCGCAAAACGAACGATGGCGCGGACCAGGTCTTCTTCAGTCGAGAGTGACAGCAAGTCCACCCCGGCGTGTTTGAAGGACTGGTTCAACGCTGCCTCACGCCGCTGGGCGGCCTCCTCAAAGCGGGCCCGGAATTTCCGATCGTGTGTGTCCACGTACAACTGCTCACCCGTCTCCGCATCCTGCATGATGATCGGGCCGATATCCGGCAGCTCGACCTCGCGTGCGTCCCATAAGCGAATGGCAAGGACTTCATGCCGCCGGTTTAGCAAGTTCAGCGGCCGCTCCCATCCCGGCGCGCTGATGAAGTCCGACACGATGAATACCAGCGAGCGCTTCTTGATCGCATTGAGCCCGCCTTCGAGCAGCGGCGTCAGGTCCGTGAACGGGGCGCGGGGCAGACGCGGCTGCTTGAGCAGATCGTTGACCAGGCGCAGTACCTGAATCCGCCCGCCCCGGGCGGGGATAGTCCGCTCGATCCGGCTGCCGTAAAACATGGCGCCGACGCGATTGCCGTGGCGGGTCAACAACCGGGCGAGCGTGGCGACGAAATCGATCAGCACCGTCCGCTTAAGGCTCTGCGCGCTGCCAAAATCCATCGACGGGCTGAGGTCGAGCAGGAACCAGGCGGTGATTTCGCGATCTTCGACATACTGCCGGATGTAGGGTGTGTTCATGCGGGCGGTGGTATTCCAATCGATGTAGCGGATATCATCTTCAGGTTGGTATTCGCGTAGATCGGCAAAATCCACCCCGTAGCCATAAAACAGGCTGCGATAATCGCCTTGCAATAAGCCATCCAGCCGGCGGATAACCTGCCAGTCGAGATGCTGGAGGATGCGCTCAGGCGTTGACGCGGAGGGGGGCGTGCTCATGTAAAGGCACCACAGGGGTCGGTATGCGATCGAGGATCGTCTTCAACAGGTCGTCGCCGGTGACATTGTCCGAGAGCGCCTCATAGGAGAGCACGAGGCGGTGGCGCATCACGTCGAGCGCCATGTCGAGGACATCTTGCGGCAGCGCATAATTGCGCCCGCGCACGTAAGCCAGCGCCCGAGCGGTCAGGATCAAATTGATCGAAGCGCGCGGACTTGCGCCGAACAGGATGTAGTGCTCCAATTCCGGCAAGCCACAGCTTCCCGGCTCCCGCGTGGCGGTTACCATGCGGACGGCGTACTCGATCAGGGCCGGGTCTACGTAAACCCGGTCGGCTTCTTGCTGTAGATCCAGCAGCTGCCCGGTCGTCAACACCTTTTGCAAGGCTTGCAACACGCCCGTCATCCGTTCGACGATGACAAATTCCTCCGTGGCGGAGGGATAATCGACGAGCACCTTGAGCATGAAGCGGTCTACCTGGGCTTCCGGTAGAGGGTATGTACCTTCGGTCTCGATGGGATTCTGCGTCGCGAGCACCAGGAAGGGGTTCGGAACAGGAAAGGTTTCACGCCCGATGGTCACCTGGCGCTCTTGCATCACCTCCAGCAGGGCGCTTTGGACCTTGGCCGGCGCGCGGTTGATCTCATCCGCGAGCAGGAGGTTGGTAAAGACCGGACCGAGCGAGGTGTTGAATTCGCCCGTCTTTTGATTGTAGATGCGCGTGCCGATTAGATCGGCGGGGACGAGGTCTGGCGTGAACTGGATGCGCTTGAACTCGCCGCCGATCGCTTCAGCCAGGGTCTTGATCGCCATCGTCTTGGCTAAACCCGGCACGCCTTCGACCAGGATGTGGCCGCGCGCCAGCAGAGCTACGACCAACCGTTCCAAGAGGTGGTCTTGTCCGACGATTACCTTCTTCACTTCGTACAGCACGCGTTCCATCGGCTTTCCATTGGTGAGATTCAAACTCTGATCCATTTGCCATCCCCTTTCTGATTTGATATGATGAGGAACTTTCCGCATGGCTGTGAACGTACGCGACTCGCATCTGTGACGATCGACCGGTCACCTGGCGCTCAATACGGCGGCAGGCCTGCTCCAGAAGCCGCCACGGTGATCGGCACCGCGAAGCCGATCCCGATGAAGACCTCCTGCTGGGTCGGGTTCACGATCCCAACGATGATGCCGACCACCTGCCCGTTGCGATTCAGCAGCGGGCCGCCCGAGTTGCCGGGATTCACGGCGGCGTCGATTTGAATCAAGCCCTGTAATTTTTGATCGCTTTTTGGGGGTTGGAAAGAACGCCCGAAACCGGAGATAACGCCAGCGCTCATCGAGCTGTATAAGCCGAAGGGATTGCCAACGGCGAACGCCTCGTCCCCGATGCGCATGGCGTCCGGATTCCCCAACGTCGCCGGCAGCAACTCCACCGGGGGCTGGCTCGCGCTCAATACGGCGATGTCATTCTCCGGTTGCGCAGCTGCCACCTGCGCGCTCGACTGTGTGCCATCCGCAAACGTTATCCGAATTTCGTCCGCGTTGGCGACAACGTGCAGGCTGGTGAGGATATCGCCGCGATCGGTAATGACGACGCCGCTGCCTAAAATATCCTCCAATTCTCCGTTCTCGCCCGGGACCTTCGATTGGATCAGGACGAGCGAGGGGTGGATTGCCTGGTATACGCGCGCGGAAAAGGCTGGTGGAGGCGTCGCAGACGCGAGCGCCTGGGCAACCGAATCATTCACCTCGCCTAAAGTCAGTTGGTGTGGACGGGGAACGAGGAGGTTATAAAGCAGGAGCGCCAGGAGGGCAGCCAGCACCCCAGAAACAAACGGCAGCGAGCTGCGGGCGCGCGGTCTAAGCTTCCGCAGGCGACTCTGCCAAAGTTCCGAGCGTATAACAGATGGTTCATCCATTCTCTTTTCCATCGATCGATGTGGAAAAGCGAGTTCCCTCCAGTGTGGAAGAGCTCTTCATCAAGACGATTGGAAGTGCCTGGGATCAATCAAGGGTGTAGACGACCGGATTTATCCTAATTATAGAACGTAATTGATGAAATAAAGATGAACAGATCTTAATGAATCCTGAGAACCAGGGGTGTGAAGGCGATTTCCTTGACTCTAATCGCCTGTCCCTCCACATGGAAAACGAATAGCCGGATAAAATTGAGTATATTTATCTTGAATTCAGGATCTATAAGCCATCTCGAAAAATTGGAAGAGTTGGGTTTTTTCGGCGGCTGCGCCGCCGAAAAAACCACAGCAACCATTTTCACAACAACCTCTAGTGCGTTTATGCATACCCGTTTTGTCATGCTGAGCGCCCGAACGGCAAACCGAACTGTGATTTCTCGTGATCTATCCTGCCGTTCGGGCAAGCAAAGCATCTCAGTTTCAGTGGCGAGAGACCGGGCGGTCTTTGCCCGCCTTCGCGGAGTTTATCCTGAGATTGCGAAGGGCTCAGGGTGACAATTTTAGATGGTGTTATTCTCCCAATTTCGAGAGTTTGCATACAGACCCCAGTTACAGGTATTTGCGAATGAAAGGAGATCGAGGATGAACAGGTTTCAAACCTACCTGGTCGAGGAGTTCGCCGAGGATTATCAGGAAGGGCACCTGTCCCGGCGCGAGGCTTTGAAGTTAATCGCAGGCGTGACAGGCAGCCTGCTCCTGGCGAATTCCATCCTGGCGGGCTGCACGCCACCGGGCGAGACCACTACCACTTCTGCCCCTTCGCTAACCGCCACGACTGAACCCCCGGCGACGCCAGTACCGTCGACGTCGACCGACACACCCGCTGGACAGCCGGAGACTGCAGCCCCGGAGACGTCCAGTCCGGGCAATCTCGAAATCGAGGCCGCCGACGTCCAGTTTCAGGGGGAGGGGGCCACGCTGCTCGGTTACCTGGCCCGGCCCGGCGGCGAGGGATCCATTCCGGTAGTGCTGGTCTGTCACGAAAACCGGGGGTTGACTGAGCACATCAAAGACGTGACCCGCCGCCTGGCCAGAGCCGGGTATGCGGCGCTGGCGGTCGATTTGTTATCTCGCCAGGGCGGCACGGCGGCTTTGAGCTCCGACCAGGTGCCCGGTGCATTGGGCAGCACCGATCCCGAACAATTCGTCCAGGATTTTCGCAGCGGGCTGAGCTACCTGCAGGAGCAGCCTTTCGTCCAGGCAGAGCGGGTCGGTATGGTGGGATTTTGTTTCGGGGGCGGGGTGACCTGGCTGGCGGCGACCCGGCTGCCAGAGCTGCGCGCGGCGGCGCCGTTTTATGGCCCGCACCCGCCGGTCGAGGAAGTGCCCAATATCCAGGCTGCCGTGCTGGCGATTTACGCCGGAAACGACCAGCGCATCAACCAGGGCATCCCCGCGATCGAAGAGGCGATGCAGCAGAACGATAAGGTCTACGAGAAAGTCATCTATCCAAACACCGACCACGCCTTCCACAACGACACCGGGCCGCGTTATAACCCGGAGGCTGCCCAGGATGCCTGGAGCAGGACGCTGGATTGGTTCGAGCGGTATTTGAGATCATGATCCGGATTTTAATGATGAGTTCGGGTGAGTGGCATTTCCAAATGCCGGGCTTTAGATTATGGACGCTGATTCACGCTGAAAAACGCTGATCAAGTGCGAACAAAGTTCGCCAAAATCAGCGAGAATCAGCGTCCCATTTGGCATATTCCATATCCAAGTTGATCAAGAAATTTCCTGCTCATACAGGTACCACTTCAGCGAAAATCCGCGTAAAAATTTTCTAATTTATCCAAACGATTCCAGCACCAGGCCGTACACGTGCTCGCCGTACTGCTCTCGCACCGGCGCCCAGGTAGGTTTCATCATCATACCGGTCTTAAGATCGAATTGCTCATCGACGTTGATCTGCCCCATTGCCCGGACGCCGTTTTCGAACTCAACCACGCCGATCGTCAGGTAGCGCTGATCGAATCCCCACGGCAGGTTATA
>DATDRQ010000073.1:0-6122 GCA_035291645.1 Anaerolineales bacterium | reverse complement strand
GAGGAGCATCTTGAAATCGCCGTTTTGATCGGTATGGACGGAGGTTTTCAAGGTAGCAAACAGCTGGCCTTCGACCGGGAAGTCGCAGCCTTCGATGGGAAAAATGAAGACCAGCTCGGTCTCGTCGAATTCTGGCGGGGCTGCCAACGCCGCCGGGACCAGGCCGAAGAGCAGGGACAGCAGCAGGATAGCTGTCAGAACCAGCCGGTAGGTGCGCATATGAGCCTCCTATGCAATTGAACGGGTAGGGAAGGAACGCTCCGAAATGATCTCCCGCCTGTGATCAGCGATGTTCAATTTCGGATAAAGTTGATAGCATTACTATAGATCAATTAAAAAGGGAAGTCAACTTACAGAATTGTTAGGAAATTTTAATCTTTGGCCTGACCCCCGGCCACCAGTAGGGGCGAAGCAACAAGCGGGTTGCCAGAAACTGGAATCATCTTTCTTGCTTCGCCCCTACAACGACGGGCGCAAGGGTCGTGGCTACGGGGCTGTGGGCGTTTCTGGTGGGTGTAGCACAGCCGCTCGTCGGCATTGGGGCGGACATGAGGGCCGCGGTTACAGCTCCTCGGTTTGCGCAGGGCGGCCACGAGAGCCGCGGCTACAGCTCCTCGGTTTGCGCCGGGCGGACATGAGGGCCGCGGCTCGGTACGGCGCGGCCCCACCAACAGTGTGCCCACGACTTCGGGAATGGGGTCAGGTATCCCCTCTCCATCTGTTCGATCTGGAAGCCGCCCTGGGTAAGCAAGGCAGGCATGTCCCGGGTCAGGTGCAGGCCTGCGAATACCCGCTGGTGAAATGGCTCCCAAAACGCCTGCCAGCGCTGCACTGCAGGATCGGGTGACGAACCGATTTCGATAAAAAGCAACTGCCCGCCTGGCTTCAAGGCGCGCCGGATACCTCGGATCGCCTCCGCCACGCCAGGAATCGTACATAAAGTGAAGGTGCTGACCACCGTATCGACGGAACTTTCTGCTAATGGAATTCGTTCCCCTGGCAGGTCCAGATATTCGACCTGCAGCTGTGTCCGGCGGCGCTGCCGTTCCGCCAGCCGGATCATCTCCGGGTTGGGCTCGAGCGCGTAGATCTTGCCGACCAGGGCCGGATCGTAGTACACGAAGTTTACGCCGGGACCCACGCCGATCTCGAGGACGGTCCCGCGAGCCAGCGGGATGATCCGCCGGCGAATTTCCCGCACTGGTTCCGGATTGCCCAGCCTGCTTACCAGGAAAGGGTAGATGCGAGCTCTGTAGAAGGGCACAGCCTCATTCTACCAGCGCGCCCGCTCAACTGAGCGCCTGAAGTCGTCATTATAGAAATTATGGGCTGTGGCGATTTGAACGGCTAGCGGGTTGCAGAACGGGGTTGCAGAACGATTGATATCGTTACGGCACGGTTTTACGGACCCCCCTGTACCACCAACGGCACGTAGGTGTTCAGCGCAAACAGGATATCGCCATCCCCCTCCCCGCGCCACACGAGCGTGCCGTGCCAGTCGGTGCGCCAGACCTGCGCGCCAACCGCCGCCAGGCGGGCCAGCGTCTCCGGGGCGGGGTGCCCGTACGGGTTCAGCCCGACCGAGATGACCGCCTGGGCGGGGTCGACCGCCTGCAGGAATTCCGCCGAAGAGCTGTACTGGCTGCCGTGGTGAGCCACCTTGAGCAGGTCCGAGTCGAGAAGCTCGCCACCCGCCAGCAGCTGCGCCTCCACCCCTGAATCGATGTCGGCGGGCAGCAACAGGGCGAAGGGACCCACCTCCAGGCGCAGGACGATGGAGGCCTGGTTCTGGTCCGGGTCGAGCAGGCCTGGAGGCGGGTTGAGCACCGCAGCATGCACCCCGCCCCAGGCGAAGACCTGCGGACGCTGGGCGGGCGTCAGGGTCAGCCCCTCGGCCTGGACCGCGGCGGCAAACCCGGCCCAGGTCTGGGTTTCGCCGGGGTAGCCGTTGTACAGGACGCTCTCCACAGCCAGCGCATCGTCCTCCAGCACGGCGATCAGCCCGCCGGTGTGGTCGGCGTCGGCGTGGGTCGCCACCAGCACCTCCAGGTCGTCCACGCCCAGCCGGCGCAGGGTCTCCAGCACCCTTTCGCCGGCGGACTTACGCCCGCCATCCACCAGCGCGTCGAAGTCCTGCCCGGCGCGGATCAGGGTGGCGTCGCCCTGCCCGACGTCGAGGAAGAAGACGCGGATTGGTTGGGAAGCAGCAGCCGAGGCCGGGGCGGCGCGTAAGCCCGGCCCTAGCAGAGGCAGGGCCAACAGGAGCAGCAAGGCCAGCCGGATCAGGACGCGCATGGAAGTTAATCTTGTTATACAAAAGATCGGGATTTAACGCAAAGACGCGAAGGATATTTAATCTCTGCGTCTCTGCGCCCTTGCGTTAAATACCTGGGCGTCAGGAACTATGTGTGTTTAACAGCTTCTACAGGGATGCACCTCGACCGTGGCGTGCACCAGCCCCAGGTGATCCGGGATGAGGCGCTTGTATTCCTCGGGGGGTTTCGGCGCGTCCGTCACGATCGAGATGGCAGCCGCAAAGACGCCCGGGCCGATCGACCACAGGTGCAGATCGCATATGCGGTTATCGTCCTGGCTTTCGATGGATTGCCTGATCGACTGGTGGAGGTGCGCCGGCCCCTGCTGGTCCAGCAACACCCGCATAGCCTCCCGGATCAGCCCAACCGACCAGCGCGCCACCAGGACGGCGCCCACCAATCCCATCAACGGGTCCATCCAGACCAGGCCGAGAAACTTCCCGCCCAGCAAGGCTACGATCGCCAGCACGGATGTCAGGGCGTCGGCCAGTACGTGCAGGTAAGCCGAGCGCAGGTTATGGTCCGTATGCGGGTCGGCGTGCTGGCCGGGGTGAGCGTGGTCGTGGGAATGGGAATGCGGCTGCCTGTCGCGCAGGATCCACACGCTCACGGCGTTTACAATCAGGCCGATCACCGCCACCAGGATGGCCAGGTTGAACTCGATCGGCACCGGATTGAACATCCTGCGGATGCTCTCCCAGGCCATCGTGAAGGCGAACACGGCCAGCAGGACCGCGCTGGTATACCCGGCCAGGGTGTTGGCTTTCCCCGTCCCGAAATTGAAGCGCCGGTCGGCCGCATATTTGCGGGCGTAGAAATAGGCCAGCGCCGAGATGCCCAGGGCGATCGTGTGAGAGCCCATGTGCAGGCCGTCGGCCAATAAGGCCATCGACCCGAAACCGATCCCGGCCGCGATCTCCACCAGCATCATCGTGGCGGTGAGGGCGATCACGAGCCGGGTATTCTTCTCGCCCGGCCGGACATGATCCTGACCAAAAGTGTGTTCGTGCTTCCAGGGGGCTATCGATTCGACGTGCATGCAGGCGTCTCCGATCGTTCGGTATTTCACTTGTATGACAATTATAGCAAGAATTTAACGCCAAGGCGCAATTGAAAACTTAGATTAACTTGGATCCGGGATTGGATCCTGTTGGAAAGGGAACCAACAGAACCTCTCAGATAATTACCTAGTGTAAAATATAACTATCCTTCTGGACAGATTCTAAAACTTCAGATTTCCGGAATGTTTGGATGTATTTATGAACTCTAACCTATCCATCGGTCTCCCAAGGATGCACTTAGAACCAGGAGAAAAAAGGGATTTCCTGCCTGAGTTTGTCAAGCGCCTGTATCATTATGGTTTCGTGATTTTTCTCGAGCACGGTTACGGCACCGGAATGGGTTACCAGGACGACGATTACCTGGCGGTAGCCCCAACTGCCCATTTCACAACTTTCGAAGAGACCTATCAGAAAGATATCGTGCTCGTGCTGCGTTATCCGGGAGATGATGTGGTTGCTGCCATTCAGCCGAACACCTGCCTGGTCTCCATGCTGCACTTTCCAACGCGACCTCGCCGGGTTGCGCTCCTGAACGAGATCGGAATAGAGGCCATATCCCTCGATTCTGTCAAAGATGATGTTGGACGACGGCTCGTTGAGAACCTGCGTGCGGTTGCCTGGAATGGTGTCGAGGTGGCTTTTAATGTGTTGAAAGAGCATTATCCTCCTCCGGGCCTGGAAGACCCGCATCGCCTACCGATTAAAGTAACTGTGCTCGGTGCTGGCGCGGTGGGGTTACTGGCTATCCAGGCCGCAATTCGCTATGGTAATGAAGAAACCTGGCATCATATGGCCTCGATCGGTGCCACCGGTGTCCAGGTTACCGCAGTTGATCATGATTTAACCAACCATCCTGCCATCACGCAGCAAATCTTGAAGTACACGGATATCCTGGTCGATGCCACCCAACGACTGGATCCGACCAGGCCGGTTATCTTCAACGATTGGATTGGCCTGATGCGCCAGCATGCCGTGCTGCTCGATCTGTCGGTAGACCCGTATGAATGCGATACGGAACTTCTCACCGTGAAAGGGATCGAAGGGATCCCGCAAGGGAACCTGGACCAATATGTTTTCATGCCCGATGATCCTGCTTACGAAGCGATCCCCGCTTGCGTTCCAACCAAAGAAAGGCGGCTGGCGGTCTCCTGTTATTCATGGCCGGGGATATATCCCAGGGATTGCATGGACTTATACGGAAAGCAAATAATCCCAATTATTCATGAAATTGCGAAGGCCCAGGGAGTTAACCATATCGACCCGCATGGGAGCTTTTTCCAGCGCGCGATCGGTCGTGCTATGCTCTCTCACTGGAGCAATAAATCACCGAAAGGAAACCAACGTTGAAAAAAATCATTTCGGTCGGGTTTCCGCGCATGCGTAAAGAACCAGGAGAGAAACGCGTTTTCCCGCCAGATTTCATCCAAATGCTGACACGTTTCGCAGATGTTTATCTCTCAGAAGGCTACGGAAGCCGCCTGGGTTACAGTTTTGACGATTACCGCCAGGGAAATCCGTGCGTCTTCAGAGTAGAGCAGAGCGAAGCCTACCAAAAGAACTACGTAATCGTGTTGCGTTCTCCAAATAAGGATGAATTCGAGCTGCTCAACCGGGGCACTTGCCTGGTTTCGATGCTCCACTACCCTACCCGCCCGCAACGGGTGGAAACCCTCAATAGACTGGGTATCCGATCGATATCCCTGGACAGCATTGTCGACGATCAGAATCTACGCCTGGTCGAGAACATGCGGGCGGTGGCTTGGAATGGATTGGAGGTAACTTTCGATATTTTTGAGCAAATGTGGCCTGGATTGCAACGAGAAAGTGACAAACCGTTTCATGTCTTGATCCTCGGGAGCGGTATGATTGGCAAACATGCCGTCGAAGCAGCCACAAAGCTCGGTAACATTGAACGAAATACCCGTCAAATCGAGAGTAATGGGCTAGGATCGATTGCTCTGACGATTGGGCGAAACCTCTCCCAAAATCGCCTGGCGATGGAAGCATTGTTGCAGCAGGTAGATGTGCTTGTCGACGCAACCCAACGCAGAAATCCCAGCTTGCCGGTCATTCCGAATGCCTGGCTTGGATGCTTACCGGATCATGCCGTTGTCGCCGATCTGGCTGTTGATCCATACTTGCTGGACCACGAGCCACCGGTTGTCAGAGGGATAGAAGGGATACCCCAGGGCAATTTGGACAAGTATGTATATATGCCAACCGACCTGGAATGGGATTCTACCGTGCCGGCAACCATTCCCTCTGAGCACCGCAGGATTACGACCTCTTGTTATTCATGGCCTGGTATCCATCCCGAAGCCTGTATGGACCATTATGCACGCCAGATGACTCCCTTAATGGAGGTATTGCTCACCAAGGGTTACGACAATTTGTCCCTGGAGGGAGGTTATTTCGAACGTGCTTTATTTCGCGCTCGATTGCCCGAGTCCGAATAACTGTCTATGGCAGGGTTGCTGATCCCGGAAGCCAGTTTCTTCTTCTCCAGCCAGCCGGCGTGCAGCACTTCGCCGAACCCTTCCAAATCGTTCAGGACCAGGGCCTCACGCAGCTGGTGGGCCAGGCAAGCTATGCGCTGCAACGAGGTGCGCTTGTCGCCGTCGTTCTCGGTGTTATGGCTCTGCTCGCGCAGGATGTCGTCCGCCGAACGGGTCATCCCGGTGTAGAGCATCAGCAGGCCCTCCTGCAGGCGCAGCTTGGTCTCCTGTTCGCAGATCACCGGGTCGAC
>DATDRQ010000072.1:0-14354 GCA_035291645.1 Anaerolineales bacterium | reverse complement strand
GTACTTTATCTTTACCAGGAGAAGGCTCCCGAAAAAGCAAACCGGATCTATTTACCGACCGTTGTCTATCCAATCAAGTTTCGGTAGAAAGTTCCCACCCTATACCTCCCTACCAGGCACCTGGAAGATCTCCAAGCGATTGTTCCAATGTGCGACTTTCCGCGCGGCTGTAACGATGAGCAGCGATTCAACGTTAATAACAGTGTATATATCGATAGACTTTGCCCTAATTCTCGCTGTCCTTGGGAAGTGAAGTAACAGCATGGATTTAAGTGTTTACTTTAAACCGTTGCTTCGAATGTGGTGGCTGCTGGCGGCGGCAACTTTTATCGCGGCAATTTCCACATTTATCACGGTGCGCCAGCAACCGGCGACCTACCAGGCAAAGACAACCCTGATGATCGGCCAGTTCATTGAAGCCCCGAACCCGTCCTCTGGCGAGTTTTTTCTGGCACAACAATTGGCATCGGCCTATGCGGATATAACCAATCGTAAACCTATCCGAGAGGCCACGATGCAGGCATTGGGACTGGACCAATTACCTAATTATTTTGCCAGGGCCATACCGGATAGTCTCCTGATCGAGATTTTTGTCACAGACATCAATCCGCTGCGGGCGCAAGTTGTCGCTAATGAACTAGCCAACCAACTCATTCTACAAAGCCCAGGAGCCGATCTTTCGTCCGATCAAGTTCGGCGAGAATTTATTAATGGACAGCTCGATGATATCCAGTCCAAAATTGTGGAAACCCAAGATGAGATTGCGAGTCTGCAGGAGAAGCTCGGGAGTCTCAATAGTGCGAGTGAGATTCAAGACACCCAAACCCTGATCACTGCACAACAACAGAAGCTAACCACGTTACAAAGCACCTATGCTACCCTTCTCTCGAACACTGAGCAAGGGGCTTCAAATTCGCTCATCGTAGTCGAACCAGCCGATCTGCCCACCGCGCCGGTGGGCCCGAATAAAGGACTCATTGTAATAATTGCAGCAGGAATAGGCTTCGTCCTCGCAGCTGGTGCGGCATACTTACTTGATTATCTGGACGACACTCTGAAGACTCCAGAAGATGTCAAGCGAGTATTGGATATACCTATTATTGGATTTATCGGAGAGACAAGAGAGACAGAGGATGGAGATGGCAAATTATATGTTTCTGATAACCCGCGCTCTCCGGTGACAGAGGCTTATCGCACATTGAGAGCCAATCTACAGTTTTTAAGTGAAGCAAAGCAGATTAAATCGATCTTGATAACCAGTACGAGTGTGGGGGCAGGGAAAACCTATGTTGCCGCTAATCTATCAGCTGTCATCGCGCAAGGAGGCAAAGAGGTCGTTCTCGTAGATGCAGATTTACGGAAACCACGAGTTCATGAAGTGTTTAATATTTCGAATGATTTCGGGTTGTCCAACATCTTCCTTAACGGATTGGATGTTAATAAAGCCATAAAGTCGATTAAAACAGAAAAAATCAAGTTGATCTCCAGTGGAAATCTACCACCTAATCCCGCAGAAATCCTGGCTTCTGAACAAATGGACAAGATCCTGGCCGATCTCGAAAACATGGCTGATTTCGTTCTGATCGACAGCCCCCCACTCATTGTATCCGATGCACTATTCCTGGCTGCCAAAGTGGACGGCGTTTTGATCGTTATCCAACCCGGGCAAAGCCGAAAAAAGGCGGTTCATTCGATGTTGGAGCAGTTTGACCGGGCTGGCGCCAGAGTATTGGGAGTGGTTCTTAATAAGATCCCACGAAGTAGTATTATTGAATACGGAGGTTATTATTCTTCCTATTACTCTGCAAATGGAAAGGACTCCCCCACTAACATGAGAGTCCAACTCGAAAAGGATCAAAGCGGATATTTGGAAAAAGTACAAGCCACGATCTGGAAACTTCTAAACAGGACTGACAATTAAACCATCCCCATTGGCAGTTAATAATAAGAGACCAAAAAAATCGCCCGGTCAAAAGCCGGGCGATTTTTTTATCCAGTAACAAATAAACCTCTAAGACGAGTTACTCCCCACCCGCGGCGTTCGCGAGGCAGAAGTAAGTTATAAGCGGCTGCTCCACCTCATCGAACAGCACCAGGGTAGCATCAAAGTCGCGGCAGGATGCCGTCTTTTCGAAGGCTGCAGGGATTAAATTTCGACCTCGCTATGCAATTCAGGGTATGAGATGTTCGACAGGCCTGCCTCCGCAAGCTTCTCGGTTAATGCCTGGGCAGGGCCTGCCTCCCCGTGCACCAGGAAGATCTGCCGGAGCTGCTCCCCTGCCGCCCGGGCATACTCCAGCAAGTAAGTCTGATCTGCATGGGCGGAGAGGCCATCGATCCTGGCTACCTCTGCCCGGCGAACGTAAGTCTCCCCGAAGATCTTCACCGTCCGCTCGCCGTCAGCCAGACGCCGGCCGAGCGTCTCCGGGGCCTGCCAGGAGACGATCAAGACCGTGTTGCGCGGATCCTCGAGATTGTTCTTTAAGTGGTGCAGGATGCGCCCGGTTTCCGCCATACCGGAAGCGGAGATGATCACCATCGGTCCTTCCATGCCGTTCAGGCTTTTTGACTGCTCGACCGATCGTGTATAGGTTACCAGGCCAAAACCCAGGACCGAGTGATGGGTGTCTTTATTCTGAAAGTCGAGCGCTTCTTGATCGAAGACCTCCGGGTGGGCGCGGAAGATCTCCGAGGCATTCACCGCCAAGGGGCTATCGACCACGATCGGGATGCGCGGGATCTCTTTTTTGTCGATCATCTGGTGCAGGTAGTAAACCAGCTCCTGGGTGCGTCCGACCGCAAATGCCGGTACGATCACCTTGCCTTTACGGCGGATAGCCGCCGAGATGATCTCACGCAGCTCGTTGTACGAAACGCCGGGATCGAGGTGAAGCCGGTCGCCGTAAGTGCATTCCATGATCAGGATATCGATATCGCCGTCGGGCAAAACCGGATCGCGCAGCAAGGGGAGATCGCGCCGTCCGATATCTCCCGAGAACCACAGACGGACCCGGCGCCCGTTCTCCTCGATTTCCAGCGCCACCGCCGCCGATCCCAGGATGTGCCCGGCGTCGACTAACCGGGCGGTCGTCCCCGGAAAGACCTCAAAGGATTGGTCGTAATCGACGCTTTGGAAGTATTGGGCCACCCGGGCGGCATCCTCCACCGTGTAAAGCGGTTCGATCGGCGGTTCCCCGCGGCGGGCGCGCCTTTTGTTGATGAACTCAGCATCCGACTCGTGAATGCTGCCTGAGTCGAGCAGCATCAGGTTGGATAAGTGAGCCGTAGCAGGCGTCGCATAGATCGGCCCGCGATAGCCCTTCTTCACCAGGTGGGGCAGGTTGCCGCTGTGGTCGATGTGGGCATGGGACAGGATCATCGCGTCGATCCCGGCCGGGTTGAAGGGGAAATTCCGGTTCCGTTCGAACGATTCCTGCCGGCGCCCCTGAAAAAGGCCGCACTCTAACAAGAGACGATATCCATTCACCTGCAGCAAGTGCTGCGAACCGGTTACCGTATGCGCTGCCCCGTGAAAGCTGATCTGCATGGTTCTCCTAAAGTCGCTTCAACAGGTTGAGAATCTCTTCCCCGAAGTGCTCCAGCCGCCAGGGAACCTGGTTCAGGACAGCAGACAGGCCGGGGCGGTCGACCTGCTTGAGCGAAGCGATCGCCTGGAGCAGGTCGCGCGGCAGGACGACGTCTGAGTTCACCCCCATTCCCTGGGCAGTGTTCTTACGCCAGTTGCGCAACGCATCCAGGCGAACCAGATACTGGTCGTCTGGGCGCGGCGAGCGCGGCGGTCGCAGCGGCCCGGCTTGCAACCCACGAGCAACCGAGCGGAGCAAACTCTCTCCATGGCGCTGCATTTGCTTCTGGCTTAACTCTCCGACCTTCTCCAGCTGATGCCAGTCTCGGGGCATTCGCTCGGCGATCGCCAGCAGGGTCCTGTCGCCAAGCACTTTAAACACCGGCTGATTGATGTTGCGTGCGACCTGGTCGCGGTAGAGACACAGATCCTGCAGGACTGCAGCTTGCTCTGGGCTCAGGTCATACGATCCACTGATCCGCCAGCAGTTTACCGGCGCCTCGTCCGGGTCGCGCCCGTTTATATGGCACAGGCGGCGGAAGTCTTCCAGCGCCAGAGGCCACCTCCCGCTGGCTTTCAGCTCTGCTTTCATCCGATGGCGCAGCGGGATCAGGTAATGGCTGTCAAGGCGAGCGTAGTCCAGCATATCCTCTGGTAGTGGACGCTTTCCCCAATTTGCGCGCTGGTAGCGCTTGTTGAGCTCCACGTCGAACTCAGCCTTCAAGATCGCTCCTAAGCCCATCTCATCCCAGCCCAGGATGCGTGCAGCCAACATGGTATCGAACAGGTTCGTAAAGGAGAAGCCGAAATCGCGCTTCATGGTGACGATGTCGTATTCCGCTGCGTGGAAAACCTTTTCGATTTTCGGATCGGCAAACAAGGGAGCCAGCGGGGATAGATCGTTTAATTCCAGGGGATCGACCAGGAAATCCTCCTGGGAGGTCGAGAGCTGGATCAGGCAGACCTGTTCCTGGTAAGCGTACAGGCTGTTCGATTCGGTATCCACCGCCACGATCGGCTCAGGCGCGATCCGCTCCGCCAGCTGGTGGAGCGGGCCGGTACGGGTGATCAGCAAAGGTGTTTTTAAACTACCGGTTTGCATAGGTGTTTCGCCATATTATAACAATCCGATCAACGCTCTTTTTCCAGGATCAGGGCGTCCTCACCATCAGAGTAATAGCGCGGCCAGGTGCCATAGCGGTGATAGCCCAGGCGGGTGTAGAGCCGGATAGCCGGAGAGTTTGAGGCGCGAACGCTCAACCGGATGCGGGGGATATTCAGGCGCGCCTCGCAAGCCTCCAGCAGCGCCGCGCCGATCCCCCGCCGGCGAAATTCCGGCAGCACGCCAATCGTGGCGATCCAGGCCAGGCCCTGCGAGCGGCGGATATCCGCCGCCACGAAGCCAACCATCTTCCCATCGTCCTGGGCTTTGAGGCGGATCACGTTTGGCAAAGCCAGCACTCCGATAAGATCCAGCAGAGGCCAGGCATCCTGCGGGAAGCAGACCTGCTCGAGGGCTCGCAGGGCGTTTAAATCGCGCCAGGTAGCCGGCTCGATCGAAACCGGACTACCTGGCGATATCTCCATTTCATCCGCTATCACCGTGGGGGGTTCTTTTCATCCTCCTGATGGGATCTCCAGAAAGGTTTCATCCCGACTGGTTTCCCCGGCTTTGAACGAAGTTCTCCAGCAAGGTGGTGAACTCCAGGGGGAAGATGTACTTCGTGGAAGGACTCATCCCGATCGCTTTAAGCGTCTCGAAGTACTGCAGGGTCATCGTCTTGGGATCGACGGTTTGGGCAACCAAGTAGATCTGGTTCAGGGCGGCGGAGAATCCTTCGGCGCGCAGCAGTTGAGATTGCTTCTCGCCTTCCGCCCGTAAGATAGCGGACTGCTTCTCGCCTTCCGCCCGTAAAATGGCGGACTGCTTTTCTCCCTCTGCCACGTTGATCGCCGCCTCGCGCGTACCGGTCGATTCGGTCACCACCGCCCGGCGGATACGCTCGGCAGACATCTGGCGGTTCATGGCATCCTGTACTTCGCGCGGCGGGACGATCTCGCGGATCTCGACGTTCGTGACTTTCACACCCCAGCGCTCCGTAACCTCATCCAGGCGGGCGCGCAGCATGTTGTTGATGTGCTCGCGTTCCGACAAGACATCGTCGAGCGGGATGCCACCGATCACCGCGCGCAGGGTGGTGGTGGCCATACCTTGAGCGGCTGCCTCGAAGTTTCCTACCTGGAGAACGCTCTCGGTCGGGTCGAGCACCTTGTAGTACCATAGGAAATCGATTGAAATTGGAGCGTTGTCTTTCGTGATCGAAGTCTGGTGAGGGATCTCGCGCACCTGCTCGCGCAAATCTACCTTCACCCCCCGGTCGACCACGGGGATCAGAATGACAATCCCTGGCCCCTTAGCCCCAACCGACCGGCCAAGCCGAAAAACGACCAGGCGCTGGTATTCGGGCACCACCCGGATCGCCGAGGCGACCAGGGCCAGTCCGACGAGGACGACGAACCCGATCAGGCATAGTACGATAGTTGTAGTAGGCATGTAAATCCTCCTTATCTCGTGTTGATACTCCCCAACAGCCCAATGAAAGCGGGCAAAAGCGGTCCAGGATCGTTCATTCTAGATTTGCTCGACGAGCAAGAAGAAACCTTCCCGCCCGACCACGCGCACCCGGGCGCCCTCCGGAATCGGCTGGGCGCTCTGGGCGCTCCACAGCTCACCAGCCACCTGAACAGAACCCTCCGCGTGGATGCTCGATTTCGCTTCACCGATGGCGCCAATCAAAGCCCCCAGATCATGAGCAGGCCGGATCTGCTCCGCTTCCAGCCACTTCTGGGCAATCAGCCACAAAAAACCGACAACAGCTGCAGAAACCACCAACGCCAGGACCGGGTTGACCGCCGGCTGCCAGCCCTGATCATCAAACAAGAAGATCGAGCCGGCCACCAGGGCTGCGATCGAGGCCGCCAGATATACCTGCCGCCTTGACCTTCTCAAGGCGACCAGGAAGGATATCACTCCCAGGAGGATTAGGAGCAGCGCCCAGTAATTTACCGGTAGGTTGTAAACGGAATAACCGGCCAGAATCAGCAGGAACAGAGCAGCCAATTCCAGCAATCCTGTTCCGGGATTTAGCAAGGCCAGGATCGCCAGCAGCGCTCCGCCAACCAGCAACAAGTAAGCGATGTTCGGGTTGAGGAGAATTTCTTCGACCATGATTGCTCCTTTGATCTACGAAGGCACTACTCATTATACAACTTTCGCATCTTCAGTACAAAATCCTGCGTGGTATCATTAGATAGACATGGGTTTGACCCTGTGATGAAGCCTCTACCCCGGTGATCCGCCATTCCAACGAGAGATCATGAAACTGACCGTCGCCCTCGCCCAGATCAACACCCGCCTCGGAGACGTAGAGGCCAACCTGGAGAAGCACCTGGCAATTGCCAGAGAGGCGCGCGCCTCGGGCGCCGATCTGCTCGTCTTTCCCGAGCTTTCGCTGACCGGTTACGTACTCCAAGACCTGGCTCCCGCGGTCGCCCACCAGCCTGTCCCGGAGGATGCAGTCTTCCAGCAGCTGTTGCAGGCCAGCGAAGGTTTAGACCTGGTGGTCGGATTCGTGGACGAGGACCGGCGCCACCGATTCTTCATCTCAAGCGCTTACCTCTCGGGAGGCGAAGTCGTCCACATCCACCACAAGGTTTACCTGCCCACCTACGGATTGTTCGATGAAGGACGTTTCTTCGCCTGGGGGGACGCCATCCGGGCATTCGATACCCGATTCGGCCGGGTAGGGATATTGATCTGCGAGGATTTCTGGCACGCCTCGCCTCCCTACCTGCTGTGGCTGGATGGAGCCGACCTGATGCTATTCACTTCGGCTTCGCCAGGGCGGGGTTTGAACGCCCGCCCGCAGCTGGAGTCCGCCCGCTGGGTGGAGCACATCAACCGGGCCTACGCCAGCCTGTTCACCAACTTCATTGCCCATTCGAACCGCGTCGGCTACGAAGATGGGCTGAATTTCTGGGGTGGATCGACCCTGTTCGATCCGAACGGGGAGCTGGTTGCCCAGGGTCCTTATCATGAAGAAGCCGTGACGCTGGCCGAGATCGATCTCAAGCAGTTGCACCGCACACGCGCCCGCCTGCCTCTGCTGCGGGATGAACGCACCGCGCTGGCGATGCGTGAACTCAACCGCATCCTTGGCGAAAGAGGCGAAGTGAACCGCTGATGCCTCCAGACGGAGACCCCGCGCGGGTTCAAGAAGTACACCCTGCCTCCAGGCGCTGGCACTGGAGGCCGCTTCTTTTTTCGTTGGTATTGCTCTTTTCCGGAAAAAGCGCCCGAGAAGGTTATCTGGCAGCGGTCGATCAGGCCGTAATCAGCCTGGCCAACTTTGTGGCGACGATCATCCTGGCTCGCAATATCAGCCCAACCGAGCTGGGGATGTACGGGGTTGGCTTTACTGCGCTACGCTTGATCCGGTCCATCCAGGAGGGCGTCACCATCCAGCCGTTGAACGTCTTTGGGGCAGGGATGGTTGAGAAGGATTTCCAGCGTTATGCCACCAGTACCAGCCTGATCCAGATCGGGCTGGTAGTGTCCAGCGCACTGGTCGTGGCGATCTGCGGCGAGGTCCTGACCCGGCTGGGCAACGACACGGCCGGTCCAGTGTTATTCTCACTCTGGTTCGTTTTCCTGTGGTGGCAGCTCCAGGAATATATCCGCCGCCTGATGTATACCCGCGGGGCCGTCTTCAATGCGATGACCAATACGATCCTGGCGAATGCCGTACGGCTGGCTCTGATGATGTACTGGCTGTCCCAGGGAACGCTGAGCGGCATCGCCGGGCTGGAGGCGATCGCCTGGGGCTCGCTGGCTGCTCTGCTGCCCGGCCTTTGGCAGACGCGCTCCTATTGGACCCGGAACTTCATGGATCTCCGCGAGACCTGGCGAAAGAACTGGGCTTTTGGGAGATGGGCGATGGGCGGCACGATCTCCACCTGGGTGACGGTGGAGTTCTACCCGGTGTTGACGGCCGGCCTGGTCAGCTTCGCGGCGGCGGGGGCTTACCGGGCGATCCAGAACCTGGTCGCGCCGGTTCACCTGATCCTGCGCGCCGCAGACACTTTCTTAACGCCAAGGGCGGCGAACAGTTACGACAAGAATGGACAGCCGGCCCTTTCCCGCATCTTGCGCCGGATTTATATTTCCACAGGCGTCCCGGTCCTGGGTATTCTCACCGTTGCCGTGCTATTCCCGGAACAACTGCTGAGCCTGTTTTACGGGGATACGTATCTGGCTTACAGCCAGGGAGTGGTGCTGATGGCGGTCTTCTATGCCCTTCTATACGTCTATACACCATTGCAGACTGCTCTGAAGGCGATGCGATTATCCCGGCCGATCTTCGTGGCGAACCTGATCGCCATCCTGTGCATGTTCACGATCGGGATCTGGATGATCTTGCGTTGGGGCGTGTACGGGACGATCGCCGGACAGGCGTTGAACGCTCTGCTGGTCGGGGCGATCCTATGGGGAGCCTGGATCGGGCTGCGCCGGGCAAGATAACGAGTCATCTGTTATGCAAGTACTTCCTGGGGAGCCGGCCATTCCAGCCCTCCTGCCAGCGGAACCAGAAAGCGATCAGAAAAGCCAGGCCGATCAGTTTGAGATCGAATCCCAACCCTGTGTAGCAGATGTACAGCCGGTCGAAGCGCAGTTTCTGGCGGGGAGTCAGGTAGTAATCCCCGGCTACCTGGGCCAAACCGGCGAGCCCGGGCAGCACGCGGTGCCTTTCGGCATATTCCGGCATGGCCTGGAGATACCCCTCCACCAGCACGGTGCGCTGAGGGCGCGGGCCGACGAAACTCATCTCCCCGATCAGGATGTTGGCCAGCTGCGGGAGTTCGTCCAGGGCGGTCTTACGCAGCAGCCGCCCGATGCGCAGGACGCGGTCATCGCCTTCGCGGGCCAGAACCGGTCCGGTCGCATCCTCCGCGCCGCGTACCATGGTGCGGAACTTGAACTGGCGGAAATTGACCCCGCCCCTGCCGACCGAGTTCTTAACGAAGAACAGTGGCCCAGGGTCCTCGAACCAGATCAGAAAGCCCGCCAACAGCCAGAGCGGCGCAGCCAGGATCAGTCCCAGGGCTGCCAGGAGCAGGTCGAAAGCCCGCTTGGCAGGCGGTACCCGATCCGGGTGCCCGATCACGCGCAGGTGCTGCTGGAGAACCTCGGCCTGCACCCGCGCCGGGGGTGGGGAATTGTCCTCCCATGGCAGACCTTCGAGGCCGGTCGCCAGCAGGCTGCCCAGGAAGGCCACCCCCAGGCCGAATATCGGCCAGCCCCAGCCAGTCGCAGGCTGTCCGGTGAAAACGTAACAAAACCAGGCCAGAATAAGCAATCCGGCTGCGCTCAGGAAGGACAGCCGGTAGCGCCAGGCGCGTCCGACCCCCAGGGAGGCCAGGGTGCGTTCGATGGCGACCTCTAGCGACGGGGTTAAGATCAACAGCCCCAACCAACCCAGCCCCGGCAGCCGGCCTGGCAGCAGGAAGCGCCAGGCGTAGATCCACAGCAAGACCGCCAGGACGATGCTGGCGGCGGCAAGAACCAACGGCCCAAGCGCGGACCCCCAGGTGGTAGCTTGGGACGGGGTTTTTTCGCTGATCCTCGACGGCTGCTTGGACATAGACGGACGGGTCGATTATACCTCAGCCAGTCATAAGCCCTGTGGTGGAGGTGGTTACAGTTCTCTCAGTGATCTGACGTAGGCAGTCCTGCGAAACGCTTATGTTATAATCTTCCCCGCCAGGCGATACGGACAGCGCGCCTGGCACCATTTAACTTTTTTCCTGTTCCATTTCATGCGAGCTTCTGGAAGAAACCTGTTCCTCCTCTCCCTGGGCACCCTGGCAGTCATCGCAGTCTTGCTGGGCGCGGCGATCTACCCCAAAGCCAAGGACCGCTGGACGGCGCCGCTTGGTCCCGGACTTGGCCTGCCCACCCTGACGCCGACCTCTTCGATCCCGGCTATCGCCATAATCCCGGGCAGCTCCACACCAACCCTGAGCGCTGAGCCGGCTGATCTGGAGAACCCAACCATCGCGGCCACGGCGAGTACAGGTACTGAGCTGGTGCAGGCTTCGCCCACCCCTGCGCTGCAGCCACTGTGCGGCGGCCCGCCGGTCATGACGGTCCTGGCCCTGGGTATCGACGGCAGCCAGGATTACCGCTACGGGCTATCGGACGTGATCCGGGTAGTGCGCGTCGATTTCGTCACCCCCAGGGTGAGCGTGCTCTCGCTGCCGCGCGACCTGTGGGTGGAGATCCCCGACATCGAGGACAACTACGGGATCACTCATGGCAAGCTCAACCAGGCCTACTTCTACGGGACACCGGGGATGGGCTACTACGACGGACCGGGCGCCGGCGCCGGGCTGCTGGCGCGCACACTCGAACAGAACTTCGGGCTGCGCGTCGACCATTATGGCGCGGTCAACATGCAGACCTTCATCAAGATCGTCGACGCGGTCGGCGGTGTAGACGTGTACCTGCCTACTGACGTGGACGGCACGCCGGTCGACGAGAAGACCGAGGACATGGGCTATTTTACGGCCGGCAACCAGCACTTCACCGGCGACCAGGCGCTGCGCTTCTCGCGCATCCGCAAGCGCTATAGCGAGCTGACCCGCCAGGATAACCAGAACATCGTGATCTGCGCGCTGAAGGAGAAGATCACCAGCCCGGCGGTGCTGCCTAAGATCCCCCAGATCATCTCCGCCTTTCAAGGGTCGGTGCTCACCGACCTCAGCCCTGAGCAGCTGGCCCAACTGGCCTGCCTGGCGCCAAAGCTCGGGCAAGACAACCTGCTCCTGACCAGCCTGCCGGATGAGATCTTGACCCAGGGCAAGGTTTACAGCCCGCAGCAAAAGGCGGAAACTTTCGTGTGGAAGGCGGATTACGACGTGATCCGGGACTACCTCGACAAGTTTCTGGCAGGAATCTGGCCGACCGAAAAAGGCGAATCGACCTGCCCGTGATCCTGGCTTGAACCCCGAAAGTCCAATGCAGGATTCTGACTATAAAATCAAAATGGATTTAACCCTCGCAACCCAAATCGACCTATCGATCGATACTGATCTGGCTCGCAAGATCCTTGCCGGCTTCCTGCACACCGAGATCACGCGCGCCGGATTCTCGCGGGCGGTGATCGGGCTCTCCGGCGGGATCGATTCGGCGCTGGCCTGCTATCTGGCGGCGGAAGCACTCGGCCCGGAGAACGTGCTAGCCGTGCGCATGCCCTACCAGACCTCCTCACCCGACTCGCTCGAACACGCCCAGCTGGTGATCGATGCGCTGGGCGTGAAGAGCCTGACCTTCTCCATTACCGGGATGGTCGATCCGCTGTTCGAGGGCTTCCCTGAGATGGACCGCCGCCGCAAAGGCAACGCCATGGCGCGCGCCCGCATGATTGTGCTGTACGATCAGTCCCAGGCGTTCAAAGGCCTGGTGGTGGGGACCGGCAACAAGACCGAAGTCCTGCTCGGCTACACAACCCTGTATGGCGATGCGGCTTACGCCATGAACCCGCTCGGCGACCTGTACAAGACCCAGGTGAGGCAGCTGTCCCGGGCAATGGGGTTGCCGGAAGCCATCCAACTCAAACCGCCTTCCGCCGACCTGTGGGTGGGCCAGACGGACGAGGGCGAGCTGGGTTTCACCTACGAACAGGCCGACCAGCTGCTCTACCTGCTGGTCGACCAGCGCTACAGCCCGCTCGACTGCGTGGAAACCGGCTTCCCCGAGTCGTTCGTGCAGGCGGTGGTGAAAATGATCCGGCAGAACCATTTCAAGCGAGTCCAGCCGCTGATCGCCAAGGTCAGCAACCGCACCGTAGGATATGATTTCCTCTATTTGCGGGATTGGGGGACCTAAAGAAAAGTATCAAGTACTCCTGTGGCATACTCTCATGTGTTTTACCGACCCCTGACACATGGCACGTGACACTTAACGCCCCATGATGCTCCGTTTCCCTGCCTCTCTCCGCCACCGGCGCTTCCGCTTGCTGTGGGCCGGGCTGGCGATCTCGCTGGCAGGCTCGCAGATGCAGGTGTGGGCGCTGCTGTGGCACATCCGCGAGCTGACCAACCAGCCGATCGCCCTGGGCGGGATCGGGCTGGCGCGCATCCTGCCAATCCTGGTGTTCTCCCTGGTCGGCGGAGCTTTAGCCGACACGGTCAACCGGCGCAACGTGCTGTTCATCACCCAGAGCGTGATGGCCTTGACCGCGCTGGCCTTGGCCTGGCTGACCCTCCAGGACAGGATCGCCTTGTGGCAGATCTACCTGCTGACCGCCGTCCAGGCGGTAGCCATCGCCTTCGACCTGCCGGCGCGCCAGGCGCTGGTGCCCAACCTGGTGCCGCCAGAAGACCTGCCCAACGCCTTCAGCATGCAGTCGATCGCCTTCCAGACCGGGTCGATCGTTGGGCCGGCCCTGAGCGGGCTGGTGATCGCCTACGGGGGGCTTTCCTACACCTACCTGATCAATGCGGTTTCCTTTGGGGCCGTGCTGGTCGCCCTGGCGCTGATCGGACCCGTCGCTCAGCAGGTCCAGGCGGGAGTCCAGGCACGGGTTAACCTGGATTCGATCGCCGAGGGAGTGCGCTTTATCCTCACCCAGCCGATCATCTGGTCGACCATGATCCTGGACTTCTTCGCGACTTTCTTCTCTTCTGCCAACACCCTGATGCCGATCTTCGCCCGGGATGTCCTGCACGTGGGCGCGGTTGAGTACGGCTGGCTGTCGGCAGCCCAGTCGATCGGGGCGATGATCGCGGCGCTGGTCATCTCACAAGTGGAAGCGATCCGCCGCCAGGGACCTATCTTCCTGATCTCGGTGGTCGGGTTCGGGCTGGCGACGATCGCCTTTGGTTTATCGCGCACGGTGCCCTTCGCCATGCTGGCCCTGATGCTGGTGGGGGCGTCCGACTCGGTCAGCACGATCATCCGCAACACCATCCGCCAGCTGCAGACGCCGGACTACATCCGCGGGCGCATGACCAGTGTGAACCAGGTGTTCTTCATGGGCGGGCCGCAGTTGGGAGAGGTGGAGGCCGGGTTGGTGGCGCAGCTGTTCGGGGCGCCGTTCGCGGTGGTCAGCGGGGGGATAGGCTGCATCCTGGCGGTGCTGTGGACGGTACGGCGCTGGCCGCAGCTGCGGGCCTACAACGGGGACGAGCCGATCCGGGCCGGGGCGACGGCCGATTAAGATCCCATCCTATTTTCGTTAGATACTAGGCGTGCAGCTGCTCCCACTCGGCGAGTAGGGCGTTGATCTCGTCCTGGATCTGCACATAATCCTCCCCCAGGTGCTGCACCAGGAGCGGGTCCCTGGGCGGATTCTCCAGCCGGATAGCGATCGTCCCCAGCTGCTCCTCGAGCCGGGTGACGCGATCTTCCACTTCTTGCAGGCGCGCCTGGCGGCGGCGCTCCTCCGGCGAAGGGCGCGCCTCCATGCGGGTTCTCTGTCCGACCCCATCCGGGCGAGGGTGCGCCTCGCCCTGCAGCCGTTCGGCCTCCACATGGGCGCGGTATTCGCTGTAGGTCCCGCGGAAGACGCGCAACAACTTGTTCTCCGGGTCGATGTCCCAGATCTGAGTGCCGAGGGCGTCGATCAGGTAGCGGTCGTGGGAGACCAGCAGCATGGTCCCCTGGTATTGTGCCAGCACCTCCTGCAGGATCTCCTGGGAGGGGATA
>DATDRQ010000071.1:0-4146 GCA_035291645.1 Anaerolineales bacterium | reverse complement strand
GGTGGTTTACGAAATGGGATGTATTCCCCTTGATTTCCCCGATAAAACGGGATAGGGGGATTTTCGGTGGTACGGAAACTACCAGGTGGAGGTGATCCTCCATCCCTCCCACAGCGTGGACCGTCGCGCCCAGCTCGATCGCTTTGGCAGCCACTGCGCTATGCAGTTGCTTTTCGAAGGTGGGAAGGATCAGGGGAAGACGGTGCTTGACTCCCCAAACAAAATGGTAATAAAGAGACCAATAGGGCATGGTTGTTTTCTCCGACGAGGCCACCCATATATGAAAGGCCGGCGGCCTTTGCCAGGCGAACTCCGTTCGCCCCTAGCCCGGAGCTTCCAGATCTGTCTCTTACCCATATTAGCACACAAGAGCCAACTGACTGAGGAAAATGGTAAGATCAGGGCATGCAACCGCAACAAATGGAAACCTCACCAGAATGGGCCAGCAGACAATTTGGCGCTTGTCAGCTGGGTGATCGACGGCGCACCCAACGCGCCGTGAAGATCGCCGCAGCCATGCACGCTGCCCCGGGCGCCTCGATCCCGCAACAGATGAAATCCTGGAAAGCGACGAAGGGGGCGTACCGCTTTTTCAGTGATGAAGCCTACCAGTATGCCGACCTCCTCCAGCCCCATTGGGCGCAAACTCGCCAAGTGGCCGGGGAGCACCCAGTAATCTTGATGGTGCAAGACCTGACCACGTTGGATTACACCCCCTATCAGCAGCAGATCCAGGGGCTGGGGCTGATCGGGGACAACCGCGGGCAGGGGTTCCAGATGACCACTGTCCTGGCCCTCCTCCCCCAACCACGCCAGGTGCTGGGGATCGCCTATCAACAGCCTTTCTTCCGCCAGCCTCATTCTCCCGCCGAAACCCGCACCCAACGGGCGAAACGCGCCAAAGAAAGCGACGTGTGGATGCAGGCTGTCGAAGCCATAGGGCCTTCTCCCGAGGGTGTGCGGTGGGTGCATGTCGGGGATCGCGGGGCCGACATCTATAACTTTTTTGATGCCTGTCGGCAGCAAACGTGCGATTTTCTGGTACGCATCTGCCAAAATCGGCGCATGCTCACCCCAGCAGGGGAAGTCACCTACCTGAAGACCTTTGCCGCCCAGCTTCCGGCCGTGGGCGAGCAGATCCTGTCTCTGCCAGCCCGACCTGGGCAACCCCCTCGCGAGGCCCTTCTGCGCCTGGCGTTTAGTCCGCTGCGGCTCTCGGCCGGTTGGATGAACGCCAAACGCCCGCCTTTGCCCGTGTGGGTGATCCGGGTATGGGAAGTCGATCCCCCCGACGGAGTGGAAGAGCCCATCGAGTGGTTCCTGCTGACTTCGGTGCCAACCGAGACCTTGGCGCAAGCCTGGGAGCGGGTGGGGTGGTATCGTTGTCGCTGGCTGGTGGAAGACTTTCATCAATGCCTCAAAACCGGCTGCCAAATCGAAAAGCGCCGGCTGGAAGAAGCCAACAGTTTACTGCGGCTTTTGGCCATGCTGGCGCCGATGGCGGCTGAGTTGCTACGCCTGAGAGAACAAACCCGTTTGCAGCCGGAGGTCCCGGCGGCGAGCCAGCTGCCGGCCGATCTCATTCGAGTGGTGACCCATCTGTCCGAGCATTCCCCAGAAGGGATGACGCTGCAGGAATTTTGGCGCCTGGTCGCTCAACAGGGCGGTTATCTCGGGCGGAAACGAGATGGCCCACCCGGGTGGAAGTCGCTCTGGCGGGGCTGGATATCTATTCAAACCCTGCTCCGCGGCTACCGTCTGGCTTCTGACCCAGGCTTTTTGTAATGTGGGTAAAAGACAGACGTAAACGTCCGGGCTAGATTACCAAGCCCTGCGGTCTGACAAGCGTAGGCCAACGGCCTTCGTAACCTAGCCCGGAGCTTCCAGCTCCGGACGATCTGGATACAAGGCAACGACCTCCAGCTGGAGGCTAGCTCCTCCTGGAGAACTACCGTGTCAAACTCCGGTACTTGATACGATGAGGCCGTTCCGCCGCAGCTCCTAACCGCTTGCGCCGGTCCGCCTCGTAGTCTGTCCAGTTCCCCTCGAACCAGCGCATCTGGCTTTCGCCCTCGAAGGCCAGGATGTGCGTGGCGACCCGGTCCAGGAACCAGCGGTCGTGGCTGACGACGATCGCGCACCCGGCAAAGTTATCGATCGCCTCTTCAAGCGCACGTAAAGTATTCACGTCCAGGTCGTTGGTCGGCTCATCCAGCAGGATCACGTTGGCGCCCTGGGTGAGCGTCTTGGCCAGGTGGACGCGGTTGCGCTCGCCGCCGGAGAGTTGCTTGACTTGCTTCTGCTGCTCGCTCCCCAGGAAGTTAAACGAGGCCACATAAGCCCGGGAATTGCGCTTGCGCCCACCCAGGTCGAGCTGCTCCGCGCCGCCAGAGATCTCCTCCCAGACGGTCTTTTCACCATCCAGGCTGGCCCGGCTCTGGTCTACGTAGGCCAGCTGCACAGTCTCGCCGATCACGATCGTGCCGGCATCTGGCTGCTCCTGCCCGGTGATCATCCGCAGCAAGGTCGTCTTACCTGCGCCGTTCGGGCCGATCACTCCCACGATGCTCCCTGGCGGGATCGCTAAATCCAGACCGTCGATCAGCAAGTGACGCTCTCCTTCGCCATCGCCATAGCCTTTGGAAATTCCCTCGAACTCAATGACCACATCTCCAAGGCGCGGGCCGGGTGGGATATAAATTTCCAGGTTCTCACGGCGCTGCTCGACCTCCTGGCTCAGCAGGTTTTCGTAAGCCGTGTAGCGAGCTCTTCCCTTAGCCTGGCGCGCCTTGGGTGACATGCGGATCCACTCCAACTCACGATCCAGGGTCTTCTGACGCTTGCTCTCCCCCTTTTCTTCGCGCGCCAGCCGTTCCTTCTTCTGCTCCAGCCAGGAGGAATAATTGCCTCTCCAGGGGATGCCGTGACCGCGGTCCAGCTCCAGGATCCAGCCTGCCACGTTGTCGAGAAAGTAGCGGTCGTGGGTGACAGCGATCACCGTCCCCCGGTACTTCTGCAGGTGGCGCTCCAGCCAGGCGACCGACTCGGCGTCCAGGTGGTTGGTGGGTTCGTCCAGGAGCAGGATATCCGGCTCCGTGAGCAGCAGGCGCGTCAGCGCCACCCGGCGACGCTCGCCGCCCGAGAGGACCGGTACGGGCGTGTCGCCCGGCGGACAGCGCAGCGCATCCATGGCGATTTCGAGGCGGTTGTCCAGGTTCCAGGCATCGTGCCGTTCAAGGTACTCCTGTAAACGGCCCTGTTCTTCGATCAGCGCGTCGAAATCGGCATCCGGTTCTGCGAATTTGGCGCTGACCTCGTCGAACTGACGCAGAGCATCGACCATAGGCTGCACCGCCTCCTCGACCACCTGCCGGACAGTCTTGTCCTGATCCAGCTGCGGCTCTTGTTCGAGGAGGTCGACCGAATAGCCCTGGGAGAATACCACTTCGCCAATGTAGCCATCGTCTCTTCCCGCGATGATGCGGAGCAGCGTGCTCTTTCCTGCTCCGTTCAGCCCCAGGACGCCGATCTTCGCCCCATAGAAGAAGCCCAGCGAAATGTCTCGCAGGATCTGCCGGTTGTCAGGCGGCACCATCCTCCCGACCCGGACCATGGAAAAGATGACTTGCTGGTCACTCACGGAGAATCCCTTCGTCCTTGCATCCTGTTCATTCTACTTCCTCTTTCATCCGGCAGTCTTCGTCTTCGTACTCGATCTCCAGGGTGGTGTGCTCGAGGTTCAGACCCGCTGTCAGCTGGTTGATCTCCCGCTTCAAGCTCAAGACCTGGTCACGAGTTGTACAGGGGTCAACCACGATGTGGGTGGTCAAGACGTGATGCTCGCCATCCAGAGACCAGAGATGGGTATGGTGCATGGATGTAACGTTCTCCATGGCCAGCAGCGCTCGCTCCAACTCGCCAACGTCATAATTCTCGGGGACGGCCTGCAGGAAGAGTGAAGACGTCCGGCGAAGGTTGCGGAGTACATTCCACAGCACGTACAGGGTGATCAGGATGGAGAGGATGGGGTCGAGGATGTAAGCGTCCCAGAAAAGCAGGATGAGGCTCATCACCAGCACCGCCACCCAACCGAGCACATCCTCCAGAAGATGCCAGGCGACGACCTGTGCGTTCAAAGACTGCCCG
>DATDRQ010000070.1:0-8986 GCA_035291645.1 Anaerolineales bacterium | reverse complement strand
TCGGATGGATGAAAGGGAAAAGCGCCCCGCTGCCTGGTTGGTTCCAGGTCGATCCCCCCGGCTCAGCAGATGCAGGCCTGGTTACTTTTCTCGCCTTCCTGGAATCCGCCGCCGCGCTTTCCGGTCCTCCGGCTGCTTTCCACCCAGGTCAGGCGGAAACCAGTTGATCCCGATTTCCCTCCTTGTTGTTCAGACCGTTTTCCTGTATATTTAATAGTAGCAACCGTTCGGCTGCTGGCGATTGGGCTCGCAGGTTTCCGGGGGAGGGAGTCGTGTGTTTTTTGATTTAAAATTACCAACAAGTGAGGAGGCAAAATGCGTACCAAACTGGCTCGTACCTGGATTGTTGCTGGTTTCACCCTGCTGGCGGTGCTTCTTTTCCAGCTCGGCCCGGCCTCGGCGCTGCTGGTGAACCGTTATTTTTTGCCGGCCGTCTACCACAACGAACCCACCCCCACGCCAACCCCGACCCGTACGCCGACCCCAACCCCCACCCGCACCCCCACACCTAAGGGTTTCGATAACCCCGGTTTCGAGGACGGCAACACCGGCTGGGTCTTCGATTCCAACCAGGGGGATAATACCATCCGAACGAATGTGACCGCTTACAACGGCAACTGGTCAGCAGCTTTGGGCAATGGCGGGCACAACCGGACCGCTTCGATTGCCCAGGAGATCACCATCCCCACCGACCGCTACATGGTGCGCTACTACCAGAGATTAAATTCAAACGAAATCTGCGGGCAGCGTTACGATTATGTGAACATCTATATCGAGGGCGCCAAGCTCACCGATTACACCGTCTGCCGGGATTTCAACACCGGCTCCAACTGGCAGGTCCAATATATCAACCTGACCAGCTACAAAGGCGACACGGTGGTCTTCCGCATGGAGTTCCACAGCGACCAGGCTCTCACGAGCACCGTTTATGTGGACGATTTTTCCTTCCAGTTTCCACCATAGTAGATCATCTGAAGATTCTTGAAACCGGTGGCTATCCCCCTTTCCCGCTGCAAAGCAGGGAAGGGGGGTTTTTTATTAATCCCCGGGCAGTCCCCAAAGGAAGACGCTACCATCCTCCGAGCCGGAGGCCAGCAGTTCCCTATCCGGCGAGAAGGCCAGGCCGGTCACCGGCTGGTAATGAGCCGGGAAGGCAGCCAGCAGCGGTTGTAAGGTGAAATGGCAGCAAATCCCCGGTAGCACGGGCCAGGGATAACGATGCGCTGCCCCAGGGATTCCGCAGCATGCAGGAACACCCCTACCGCGGTGGGCACCAGAACAGGCTGCCATCCGGCGAATAGGTGGGCGGGGCCAGGATCGTACCGTTGGTCAGCGGCAGCCGCCCATACCAGCATGATCAGAGGGGCAAACTCCGAAGAGATCTCACTGGCTTTTTCATGATTACCTGGAAGGAGGTAGAACCAGGCGGGATATGGATTTCCCTGGGATTGAGCTCGATCCTAATCATAATCTATTTCGAAACGATGGAACGTAGCCGGTTGTTCCAGGCGCGGGTATAATCTGACCGTCTGGCTCTTATTCGAGGGTAGTTAAGGAGAGGCACGCGATGACCTGAGACCAGTGCGCCGGGATTGAACAGGTGTTCAACGTCAAGCGGGCGCGCGCCCAGCAAAAGGAGTACCGCCGCAAAGGTGCTGACAGAACCACCCGCCAGCTGGTGGCGGCGCTCGAGCAGGCAGGCGTGGCTGGACAGACCTTGCTGGACATCGGCGGGGGGGTAGGCGCCATCCAACATCATCTGCTCGCCGCGGGCGCCAGCCGGGCGACAAACGTCGATGCCTCCCCGGCCTTTCTGGAGGTGGCGCGCCAGGAAGCCGATCGGCGCGGCCTGGGGGACCGGATCACGCATCTTATAGGGGATTTCGTCGGCCTGGCGCCAGAGATCCCGGCCGCGGATATCGTCACGCTCGACCGGGTGATCTGCTGCTATGGCGACGTGCAGGCGCTGGTGCGCCTCTCGGCGCAGCGGGCGCGCCGCCAGTACGGGTTGGTCTACCCGCGTGACATCTGGTGGGTGCGAGCTGGGATCTGGGTTGCGGACACCTTCCAGCGCCTTTTCGGCAGCCAGTTCAGGGTTTTCGCCCACCGCACCCAGGCGGTGGAGGCGATCCTGCGGGAGGAAGGCCTGGAAAAGGTCTATTACCGCAAGACCTGGGTGTGGCAGGTGGCGGTGTATCAGCGCAGGGAGCCTATTTAACGACCATGGAGACCAGCCAACCATTTACCGGCGGTAAGCGATCGGAGGCGGGGGCGCTTTGGAGCGCCCTGGAAGGTCTGGGCGTGATTAATACAGAAAGCCTCGAACCGCTCAGCGAAGCGCTGCTGTTCGGCGTCGGCGGCGGGATCGGGTTGGGCTATTTCGTCTACGAGTCCGGCGACTTCACCTCGCTGTACCTGGCGACGCGCCTGGTCACCGCCGAGACTCCCCAGACCGGTTTCCTCCATACGATTTGCGCCCGGTTGGGGGTGGGTGTCCGCCAGCAGTCCGCTTCCAGCGCTATACTGGCGGAGAAAAAGCTGCAGGCGGCCCTGGCTGCCGGCTCGCCGGTGCTGGCTTACGTCGACCCTCGCCGGCTGCCTTACCAGGGGCCGCCAGCCGCCTACCACGCCGTGCTGATATTCGCGTTCGACTCTGTCGCAGGGACCTACCAGGTGATCGACCGGTACTCCGTACCGCTCACCCTGACCGCCGAAGAGCTCAGCGCGGCGCGCACGGGAGAGGGCGCCCCCAAGTTCCGGGCGCTGGAGGTGATCGGCAGGAGTCCTGTTGCGCTAGAAGACCTGCGGGAAGCCGCCCGCCTGGGCCTGGCTGCCGGGTTGGAGCAGCAGCGCGAGGGGTTTGGACCGGCGAACTTCCGCTCTAATTTTGGTCTGAGGAGCCTGGAAAAATGGGCGGGTCTGGTGACGGATCCTAAAGACAGACGCGGCTGGCCGAAGTTCTTCCCCCCGGGATTGCGGCTGTTTGATGCGCTGCTTTCCGCTTACCAGCAGATCGAGCAACGTGGTGGACCGGCGGCGTTACGCACACTCTATGCCGCGTTTATTGAAGAAGCCGGTGGATTGTTGGGAAATCCTGGCCTGGTCCAGACCGCCAGCCTGGCGCGCGCCGCTGCGAAAGTCTGGAGCGAGCTAAGCGCTGCGTTATTGCCGCAGAGCGTCCCGCTGCTGGCGGAAGCCCGCCAGCTGGAGGAGCGTCGCCTGGCGCTGTTCTACGAGCGCGGCCGCGCGGCCAAGCAGGAGATTGCCCAGGCGCAGACCAGCCTGGAGGCAGTGCGCGCCACCGCCGCCCAGGCTTTTCCTCTCACTGCAGGGGAGACCGGTGAATTCCTGGCGGAGCTGCGCAGGCGTATCCTGGAGGTGGCGCAGGCCGAACTAGACTCGGTCCAGGCGGTAGACGCCGCGCTTTCCGCCGGGTAATCTTCACAGCCTCGAAGAATCTATCCGCTCCCTGACCGGGACGCGGACCCGGATCGAGGTGCCTTGCCCGATCGTCGAATGAACCTCTAGTTTTCCTCCCAGCGCTTCCACCCGCTCGGCCGCCCCCACCAATCCCAGGTGACCCCGCCGCGCCAGACTGAGCAGGTGCTTCGGTACTTCGAAGCCACGCCCATTGTCCTGGATCTCGAGCACGACCAGCTCCCTGCCGCATTCCAATCGGACCTCGACCCGGCTGGCCTGGGCATGACGCACGACGTTGTTCAACCCGACCTGGCAAACTCTGAACAAGGCCAGGCGGTGGCTTTCCGGAAGGATATTTTCGTCCGGCTGAAGTGTCAGGTCCATTTCGAGCTGAGGGTATTCGATTTGTAAGCGGGTCGTATACTCCCGGATGGCCTTCTCCAGGCCGAGCTGAGTGAGAGAGACAGGGCGCAGATCGTACGCGATAGTGCGCAGGCTTTCATTGACTTCCTTGAGGCGCTGCAGGATCGTGGTGACTTCGGCCTGTCGTTCCGTGGTCGATGGGCTATCTTCCAGCAGGCTGGCCTGGTATATTAACCCGTAGAGATCTTGCATCGGCCCGTCGTGCAATTCACGTGAAACCCTCAGGCGTTCCGCCTCGATGCTCTCGATCAGGCGCCATTGCAGCTCGGTCAGTTCTTGCGTGCGCTCTTGGACCCGGCCCTCCAATTCGTTGTAAGCCTGCTGGAGGGCATCCTCGGCCTGCTTTTGCTCGGTGACGTCGCGGCCGGCGCTCACGTACCCGATCAGATGCCCCCCCGGATCGAAGATCGGCATCGTGGTGGTAGACACCAGGATCTGCCGGCCGTCCTTACGGTAGATGGGCACTTCCAGGACAACCGGTTTCCCTTCCTGGAGGGGGCGCCAGGTGAGTTCGTTCTGTTCGAGAGTCTGGCTTCCGGTCCTGATCACCTCGCCGATCTTTCTACCGAGCACCTCGTCTGTCCTCCAGCCGGATAGTTCCTCCGCAGCCCGGTTCCAGGCCGTGATGCGCTCGTCTACGTCCGTCGCCATCACCGCGTCGTGGATCGTTTCCAGGAGGAGAGAATGGTAAGCCAGATGCTGTTCCATCTCCCTCCGCTTCGTGATATCGATCCAAAAAACAGAAATCCCCTCAAAAGTGGGATATACCCGCACGAAGTACCAGGCCCTGGTCAACAGACCCTCGACTTCGAAGCTGACCGGGACTCTTTCTTCCATGGCCTGGCGGTAATATTGCTCGAGAGTCGTGCCGATCAGCTGGGGCCACTTTTCCCAGATGACCTGGCCGATCAATTCATCCTGGGTCATGTCGCCGGTTTTAGCGGCGCGTTCGTTGACGTACGTGAACCGCCACTGGCGGTCGATGGCGAAGAAACCATCCTCGATACTCTCCAGGATCTCGGCGATCCACCAGTGGCTTTCCGCCAGCACCTGGTTTCGCTCGACCAGAGTCTGCTGGCTCCCGTTCTCGACATTAAATCGCTCCACCCCGGTGATGTCTCTGAAGACGATCACCGCGCTGGTCGCCTGGTCGCCCTGTGCGAAGAGCGGGCTGGCCGAGAGCAAAGCGACCATCTCCTCGCCGTCCCTGCTATTGAAAAAAAAGTATTCGTCCTCGGGCGCCTCTCCAATGATCGGCTGGCGGCTGGACAGCTTCCCCATGTTGACCCCTTTTCCATTTCGGAAATGAAGATCGGTGCGTTCTGCGAATTGCGCGCTCTGCTGACCGGCCAGGTCAGGACCAAATAGATCGGCGGCCGCCTGGTTAAAACCGTGGATCACGCCGTCCAGGTCCAGGACCAGCACCGCTTCGGCGGTCTGCCTTTCTACCACTGTAATTCTATCTTCGATTTCGGGACGTTCTGGGGAGGTAACGGCTGGTAGTTTCGGCATGATTACCTCAAAATGTATTGATAAGAGGATAACGGTATTATTTAAGGTATCAACCGGACACAGGCCTTCAGTTCCCGCGTTGGTTTCGCGGCAGATTCAACTGTTTATATTTTCGGTTTTAAACCCTGGTAAATAATCCCTTCGATCAGGTTGAGATTTTACCATACTAGATCCCCCTAATCAGGTATAAATCATTCAAATTGATTTCGCCAGGCTAGAGCGCCAGCAGGACGATGGCGAGCACGCACAGCCCAACGCCGGCCCATTGGCGGCGGTCGACGCGCTCGCTCAGCACCAGCGCTGAGAGCAGCACGGTCACCGCCGGGGCCATCGCCGAGAGCACCGCCGCCACGTCCAGACGGCTGTAACGCGCCGACAGCAGGTAGAAGACGTTGCCGCCGGCGTCGAACAACCCGGCGAGCAGAGCCAGAGGCACAACCCGCGGCGTGGGTACCGGCAGGCGTTTCGCCCGCAGGATGAAGATCGCAGCCAGAACAGCCACCCCCTTGGCGATCGCCAGCGGCGCGAAGATGTTGTCGTGCTCGACCCGGGCGATCAGCACGAAGAAGCCGCCGAACAGCAGCCCTGCCAGGACCGCTAGCCCCAGGCTATGGCGCGCCTCGGGATCTTGCCTGCCGAGCGCGCTGGTCACCAGCCAGATGCCGCCGCCTCCCAGCAGGAAACCGGCCAGCGGCAGCAGTCCCGGGAAACCCTCCAACAGCAGGCCTGCCAGCACAGGCAGGGTGGTTCCGACCACCGCCGCGGTCGGCGCTACGATGGCGGCGGTGCGCAGCGACAGCCCCCGGTACAGCGCGGCGATGCCGATCGCTCCCGAGACTCCCGCCCCGGCCGCCCAGGCCCAGTCGACAGCCGGGGGGATGCCGCTTCGGGTGAAACCGGCCAGCAGCAAGAACAGGGCCAGCCCGGTCAGCGAGACCAGCGCCAGCACCTGGAACGGGCTGTAACGGCGGCTCGCCAGGCCTCCGGCGAAGTCGCCGCTGCCCCAGATCAGGGCCGAGGTGATCCCGAATAGCAGGCCGAGCAGCGGGGCGGGTATGGTGGGAGACATGCTAGGTATGCGGCCAGATTCGCTTCGCACGGAGCGGTGGGTAATCCCACAGCGCTCCACGCATAACTTTCCAGGAGGAATTGTTTTTGCGAGTATCTCGACAGCGCTGCGCGCATTTCTTACTGAACGAGTCTATCTTTGCGAGGAGGCAGGTCTGGCGTTCTTTGCCAGACCTGCCGACGAAGCAATCTCTGCGCAGGCAAGATAAAGAGGGATTGCTTCGTCGGTCTCCACTGCAAAGAACGCTGTGGAGACCTCCTTGCAAAGACATGCAAGTGATTGATATGCCTCAAACGATCAGGTGCAATGCCGCGGCAATATCCTCGGCGATCATGCGGCGCTTGCTCTTTTCAATGAAGAAGGCCGGGCCGGCTTGCAGGTAGGAGGGGAAGGCGCGCCGGCCGCGGAAGGTGTATTCTTTGTCCCGGATCTTGTATGTGGAGCCAGCTGGGATAACCCGCGGCTCGCCGGCCTGTTTGGCGATGGAATTGATCGATTTTATAGCCACGTCGCCCATCAGCAGGAAGGCTTTGACGTTCGGGAACTGGTCAAGCTCCTGCTCCAGCAGCCTTGAGCAATTCTCGATCGTACCGGCTTTGATCCCGTAGCCGGCCTTGGCGCACTTGACCGCCGTGGTCAGGTATACGCCCAGGTCGAGGACCTCCTGGAGGGAGCCGACCGGCGCCCCGGCGTCGTTGAAGGCCTGCACGCTGGTCTGGGCGAAGAGCGGGCATCCGGGCGCGTAGTAGTCGTCGCCAGGTTGGGCCGCGGCGGACTCGGAGATCAGGAAGATCGAGACCCTGGCCGGGTCCAGGTCGATATCCGGCAGCGTATAGCGCTCATGGCGCACATCTGTGCAGGGGAAGTGTGTGCAGCCGAAGCGCTCGCTAATGCGCATAGTCTAATTCCCTTCCTGAATGGGTGGACCTAAAATGATTCTAACCGAGTTTCCGGTTTGGAATCAGGAACTCACGGGGCGATCTCCCCACCCAGGTACTGGGCGCGCTCCTCAGGGGTAAGTTGCCTGCTGACCTGGCTCAAGGCCAGCTCGATCACGTCTGTCGAATAAACGAGAAAAATCCTGGCCGTCCCGTCATCGCTGGCGGTGACCACCCGCTTCCCGTCCGGTGAGAACTGGGCGTCCAGGACCGGGGCCCCGTGCCCGCGCAGGACCGCCAGCTGCACCCCGCTGGCTGCCTCCCACAGCCGGGCCGTCCCGTCATCGCTGGCGGTGACCACCCGCTGCCCGTCCGGTGAGAACAGGGCGTCCCAAATCCATTCCGTATGCCCTTGCAGGATCACCAACAGCTTCCCAGTGTTCGCTTCCCAAATCCTGGCCGTGTCTTCACCGCCGGCAGTGACCAACCACCTTCCGTCCGGTGAAAACCGGGCGCTGTTGACTGAAGCGACATTGGCTGGATCAACCTGCTCTCGAAGCGTTATAACTTTGATGGATGTATTTACTGCCTGGCGCAGCGCATCTTCTGCTTCGAAGGTATGCTGCCTGCGAATCGCCTCCAGGGCGATCAACACGGCCCGCTCCGGGTCGGCTTCGATCTGGTTGATCGCGATTGCCGCCAGCTCTCGGGAACGAGATATGTCCTGTTCGGCGACGGCGGTGCTCTTGGCGTTTTCGGCTGCCTGTCTTTCGGCCTCGGCCGTGCTCCTCGCCCGGTTGGCGAGGCCCTCGGAATTTTCGGCCGCTAAACGGCGTTCTTCCGAAACCGCTTTCTCGGTCTCCAGCAGGATGGTCTGGGCGCGCAGGTCGTTCGTGCGCTGAAAGGCGATCCCGGCCGCCAGGATGGCGATGAACAACGCCAGCGACAAACCGGTTACGATGGCGATGGCCAGCCGGACTCGCCTGCGTTGGGCGGCCTCCGCCAGCGCCAGGCTGCGCCGCAGGTATTCCCGGGCTTCCCCCCGGCGCCGGGCTATGTCCTCCTCCCGCTCCAGCTCGCGCGCCTCCGCCAGGCGGACTCCGGTCAAGGTGTAATCGTCCGTTCGGTCGTACTCGAGCCACTCCCCCAGCTGGGTTTCGAAGCGGGCGCGGCGCTGCAAGGCTTGCCGCCTCACTGCAATCGAACCCCGCAGGCGCTTCCAGCTCGAAATCAGGGACTCGTGGATGATGTCGACCGTTCCTGTGAGAGCCGCTCTTGGGTTTCCTCGCCGCTGCTCAACAGGCGCGCCTCGATCAAATCGTTGACCAGGTTTTGGCGCTGGGCAGATGCGCCGACCAGGTCGAGCTTGGCCCGGCGGCGGCGCACATCCCGCCGGGGGTCGTCGTCCAGAGACACGTCCACCAGGTCCAGGAAAATCTCCAGGATGGCCGTCTGGTCCCCTGGCGGGCGTTCCTTCTCGGGCAGGCTGGCGCTGTAATCCTCGTCCTGGAATACCAGCTCGGCTCGCCTTTGGATGGCGTCGGTCAGGTCGCTGTACTGGCTGCGCTTCAGGCTGCCTTTGCTCCACAGCTCCTGCAGGGTCAGTTGCAGGAGCGGCAGGTAAGCCGCCTCCTGTCCGGTATCCTGGGCGAGCGTTTCGAGCAGAGCCGGGTCGAAGCGCTTG
>DATDRQ010000069.1:0-19365 GCA_035291645.1 Anaerolineales bacterium | reverse complement strand
GTGGACCGCCTGCTGGCAGAGGAGCGCGACGAGGACGTGCGCCGCGACCTGCTCTTCCGCCAGGTGGACGACGCCTACGCCACCATCATGCGCCAGGCCTTCTTCGCCATGTTCGAGCGCCGGGCGCACGAACTGACCCAGGAGGGCGTCTCGGTGGATGAGTTGGCTGCCGCCTACCAGGAGAACCTGAGCGAGCAGTTCGGGGATGCGGTGGAACTGAGCGACGAGTTCAAATGGGAGTGGATCTCTATCTGGCACTTCTACCACGTGCCATTCTACGTGTACGCCTACGCCTTCGGACAGCTGTTGGTCTTCTCGTTGTACCAGCAGTTCAAGGCGGAGGGCGAGGCATTCAAACCGCGCTACCTCAAGATACTATCCGCCGGGGGGTCAGACGCCCCGGCGCGCATCCTGGACGAGGCCGGGATCGATATTCGCAGCGCCGGGTTCTGGCAGGGCGGCTTCAACGTGATCCAGGACCTGGTCGCTCAGCTGGAAGCTATCCCGGTCCAGGTAATGACCCCTTAAACTGGATCGAAGGATCGGCTACAGAAGGTCGCCGGAGCAGGGCAATCGGCTTATCCGTGGCGCAATGACAGAGTATAACTAGGCCGCCAGCTGGTCTTCCATCTGTCAGCCTGGTTGTTCCTCAGGATGGGATGACCGTGAATCTCCGGCTATGCGCCCGGCTTATCCTCTATCGGAGGGGTCGGGCGAATCGAAGACAAGCACGGGTCCCTCAACGGAGCCGGATTCCCGAGGTCTTTCTTCTTCAACCCCCTGCGGGTGTTTTTGAACCGGCTCGTCCCGGAGTTCCCTTGCGTTTGGAGACCGCTCGGTCCCGGAGGGATGCTCGTATTTTGAATTCTTGGCTGAGATATCTTTGGATAGGACTTCTGTCAGAGCAGTGAACCTGACCTCTTGTTCAGGAGTTTTCAGATAAAGCTCTAACTGATCAAGGATGGCTTCGAGAGTGCTTTCCTCTTCTGCGATACTAGGAAAACCAGGCATCTCGATCTCTTTATATCGGTCTCTTTTCTCATCTACCGAGGCGATGATGCGGCCGGCTTCTCGTTCTCGAACAGCCCACTCGAAAAGTGTCAGGGCAGCATTGATCAAATAGACTCGTGTCTTTAACCCTGTCCGCTCTGCCAGAGCGTCCAGTTCTTCAACTCTCGTATCAGAAAGTTCGAATTGTAGCCTCTTCATAAACTCCTTAATAAACGATTAATTATTGAGTAAATATTGAGTGTTTCCCACTAAAAACACTATCATTATATGATAGTGCTAACCTTTGTCAATAGAACATTTATTCTTTATTGATGCGAGAGTCTCCATATCCTTGCACCTGGTCCGGATACGCACCCAAACCTACGATGAACCCTTTATCTTTAGTCTGCTGGAGAGGATTAAGGTTAATAATCCGGCGATCTCAGCGATCGTCGCTCCGATCAGCAGATTGATGGTGGAGGTCTCGACGTCGAGACCCCACAATCTGTATCCGTCCATTAAGACGACGACCAGTGTGAAGATGACGGACATTGGGAAGGCGACGACAAGGATGGTAAAAAGCTTTTCCTGCCTGCGTGTCATCTGGATTTTCCCCGCCAGGCGCGATTCCCGTTCTTCGACCTCCAGCTCTTTTTGCCTGGTACCCGCTTCAACCTCCCGAACAATATAGGATTCGGGAGATAAGAATTCCTTATCCTCTTTTAGCAGTTTTTTGACCGGCATCACACACCCTGGGGCAGATGAAGGTTATTTCTCCTGTTCCGGCTGAGGGCTGGAATCAACCTGCACTGATCTGCGTAACTGCATCCGGGGTCTATTGGTTTACTGGGCTTTCAAAAGATTGCAGTAGTCTTTCTCGCCCGCCCGGTGTCCGGCTTCAGCCGCACCCTCTCCCTGCCCCCTTAGTGTAGCCCATGATTTGAAGTTGTCAAGCAGATTAGTTGGTTGGTAGGACTAATTACCTATTCGCCTTGGTTCCATTCAAGCGGCCAATAATACCGGATTGACTCGCTCTGATTTTTTCGATACACTGGGAGCGGGATCTGAACGGAAAACAAGCAGGAGGATATCCGATGAGCGATCAGAATGACTTCCGTTTACAGGAGCCGGAGCCGCCGTCCGATGGGGAGATCAAGCCCTGGGAGCAGCGCATCGCCCCCGGGATGGGCGGCGGGGGCGGCTCTTCGAGGGGATCGGTCCCGGAACCGCAGCTGCCCGACCGCTACCTGCGGAAATTGCAGGCGATCGATATGGGCGAGATCATCGACGACCAGACCCGCCTGGCGCATTACCCGATGGTCAATCGCTTCATGGTTCCACAGACGGACCAGTCTCAGAAGGTCGACTCGAACGAACAGGCTTGGCAGCTGTTCACCCAGGAGCAGCTGTTCGATACCCGGCGGGTAACCCTGGAGCGATTCCACCTGTTCGAATGGTTCCCGCTCAGCCCGGGGAAATTCCATACCGCCGAAGGGAAGCAGAACCGCCAGCAGTCATTTCTGGACCGGGTAGACACCCCGCAGGGGATCAGCTACTTCAATCCCTCCGGGAAGCTCAGCATGCTGCGCGGCGGGGTTGGCGCGGTGCGCCTGCGACCGCGCCTGGTCTCCGGCGAGCCGCACTACTTCATGACCGCTTCGTCGAGCGGCGTTTGCCACGAAGGTTTCCCGGTCTTGATCCCGCGCCGCTTCTACGCCCAGATCAAGCCGCGCCTGTTGGCGGAGGGAGCTGCGCCGGTCAATTTGAGCGGCGAAATGCACTACCTGCTGGAAGACCTGCCCTCCTTTTTCGTAGGGCATCGCGAGATCCCCACCCTGTACCTGCACGTCGACGATTTAACCATGCTGCCGGCCCCCCGAGCCGGGGTCGCCGGGTACGCCGTCAGCGCGGCGGTCTCCTTCGTCGGCGAGTTCGAAGGCCGAGAAGGTCTGTATGCCACCTATTGCACCTACGACCCGACCAGCGCGCAAGGCTTGCAGCAAATGGTAGCCTGGATCGAACAATTCTATGTGACGCAAATCTATAAGGGCGTGGTGGTCACCGATTTCGACGAGATCCAGCCCCGCTTCCCTCAGGCCGTATTCGGGTTGCCGGACTTGCTCGCCGGTAAGCTGGACCAGCCGCGCGTGCAAGCCTTCCTCCAGTCCCAAGGAATGGATCAGAACGCAGGGCAAAAGTTCTTCCTGATCTACAAGGAGATCAACACCCAGGGCGGCGCCTACATTGCTGGGGATGTAAACACCGGCGGCGGCGATTTCGCCGGCCGAGACCAGCTCACCCGCTCCGGCGAGGACCCTGCAGAGGCTCCTGCGCAGGACGGTGGTTGATCCCGGTTCTGTGTCAGGCCTTTCGTGGTATGCTTAACGATACCTTGTTACCTGAAACAAAACACTCGACACGTAAGATTGACACTGGATAAACCGACAACCCCGCCATGTACATTGCCATTGAGGGCGTGATCGGCGTCGGCAAGACGACCCTGGCCCGCCTGCTCCAACCTTGCTTCCAGTCTGTCCTGCTGCTGGAAGTTTTCGAAGAAAACCCGTTCCTTTCGGATTTTTACGCCGACCGCGAACGCTATGCCTTCCAGACCCAGATCTTCTTCCTACTCAGCCGCTACCAGCAACAGCGCCATGCCGTCCATGACATCCTGGCGAGCGACGAGCGTCTGATCTCGGATTACACTTTCGAGAAGGATGCCCTGTTCGCTCGAATCAACCTGAAAGGCGACGAGCTAGAGATGTATAACCGGGTGCACGAGGCCTTGGAAGAGAAGCTGCCCAAACCGGACCTGATCGTCTACCTGAGGGCGGACCCGGGCGTGCTGATGCAGCGCATCTCCTTGCGCGACCGGTCCTACGAACGCAACATGGAGCCGGCTTACATCGAGCAGCTGCACGCGGTTTACGAGGATTTTTTCCGAGACGGGAGCCAGGGATCGGCAGTGCTGACCGTCGATACCGATCCACTAGACTATGTTAAGAACCCGGCTCACCTGAAGTACATCGAAAACCGCATCCGCCAGGCTTTGCAACTACCGCCATTCCAGGTAGAGTTGCCGTTAGAGACAGTCCCAAGCGACTAAACAGTTATGCAGATCATATCTCGTTAAACCATGCGTATTACCCCTTCTCTTCTGCATAAGATTGCCCGGGACACGGTCGCCCAACGCACCCGCAGCGACCGGGATTTGCTCTCGGTCTACCTGACCGGCTCCTTGCTGGATGACGACCCCCTGCTGGGCGGGACAGCCGATATCGATCTCGTGTTCATCCATAACGAGGCGCCCGGCGTAGAGCGCGAGATCCAGCGCATGTCGGATGAGGTCCATTTGGACATCGCCCACCACTCCCGCGATGAATACCGCTGGCCGCGTTCACTGCGACTACATCCCTGGCTGGGGCCGACTCTGGTGAAGTGTAAGATCCTGTACGACCCGCAGCACTTCATGGATTTCACCCAGGCCAGCGTGCGTAGCCAGTTCAACCAGCCGGACAACGTGATCGGCCGCGCTCGTGGCCAGGCCGAGCACGCCCGCGAGATCTGGTTCGGATTGCATGATTTGAGGGGGACGCCTGGCCCCGACCAGATCGAGCTTTATCTTAAGGCGATCGACCATGTGGTGAACGGCGTCGTCAGCCTGGCCGGCTCACCGCTTACCGAGCGGCGCTTCTTGTTGCAGCTGCCTGCCCGGGTAGATGCGATCGGCCATCCCGGACTGTACCCGGGATTACTTGGCTTGCTTGGCGGGGCGCAAGTGGACGCGCCCCGCCTGCGCGCCTGGTTGCCGGCCTGGCAATCTGCTTATGATTCGCTGGGTTTCTTGGATGCGCCTACGCGCCTGCACCCGGATCGCTGCTACTATTATCGGCGGGCGCTGGACCAGATTGTCGAAGGAAATCAACCCCAAAATGCCCTGTGGCCGCTGCTGCACACCTGGACGCAAGCCATCCTGCTCTTGGCCGAAGACAGCCCCGCCCGACCGGAGTGGGAGGCCGCTCTGAACCAGCTGGGCCTGCTGGAGGGGGGTTTCGAGCAGCGGGTGGCCGCGCTGGACGCTTACCTGGATACGATCGAGGAAATATTAGACCGTTGGGCACGCGCAAATGGTATTGATGGCTGATCCTTGTGCGGTGCAAACACGGAGGTAGGTTGCCCGCATGAGCCAGATAGCCATAGAATCCCTCATCCTGTTGATATTAATTTTCGCCAACGGTGTGTTTGCGCTTTCGGAAATAGCGGTCGTCTCTGCCCGTAAACAGAGGATGCTGCAACGGGCCGCGTCTGGAGATGGTCGGGCACAGGTAGCGCTTGATCTGGCACGGGAGCCTACCCGTTTCCTTTCGACCGTACAGGTTGGTATCACCCTGATCGGAATCTTGAGCGGGGCCTACGGTGGCGCGACGATCGCCGCCCAGCTGGCTATCGCGTTGTCCAGGTATCCTCCACTGATCCCATACAGTAAAGGGATCAGCGTCGCAATTGTCGTAGTTGTGATCACCTACCTGTCCCTGGTTATCGGTGAGCTGGTACCCAAACGCATCGCTCTGGCGGACCCGGAAAGGATTGCTACCCGGGTGGCGCCCCTCATGCAAACCATTTCACGGCTGGCGACCCCGGTGGTTCACCTGCTAAGTGTCTCGACAGAAACGGTATTTCGGCTGCTGAACTTCAAGCCGTCCCAAGAACCTGCTGTTACCGAGGCAGAGATCCGGGGCATGATCTTCGAGGGCACCCGCCTGGGAGTCTTCGAAGAAGCGGAGCAGGAGATCATGGAGCGAGTTTTCCGGCTTGGCGATCGAAAAGTGAGCAGTATGATGACGTACCGCACCGGGATGGTCTGGCTGGACATAGAAGACCCCCTCGAAGCCAATCTCCAGATCGTCATTTCCTCCGGGTATTCCCGTTTTCCCGTCTGCCAGGGGAGCCCCGACGAAGTTCTCGGCATCTTACATGTGAAGGATCTGTTCGCCAGGCAGGTCCACGGTGAAGAGATCGAACTGCGTACACTAGTGCACCTGCCGCTTTTCATACCAGAAGCCACGCGCATCCTTAACGCGCTGGAAAAGTTCCGGCAAAAGAGTGATCAGATCGCCCTGGTCGTTGATGAGTATGGGGGAATCGTTGGTCTGGTAACCCTGAACGATATACTCGTGGCGATCGTTGGGGATATGCCTTCAGTTGAAGAGCAACAGGAACCGCAGGTTGTCCGCAGGGAAGACGGATCGCTGTTGGTGGATGGAATGCTTTCGGTAAGCGAACTGAAAGAACTGCTGGAACTGCGCGACTTGCCCGATGAAGTCCAGGTGGGATATGAGACCCTGGCGGGATTGGTGATGGCGCAGCTGGGGCGAGTACCGGTCAGTGGCGACTCTTTTTCCCTGGGGGATTGGCGCATGGAAGTGATGGATATGGACGGTTACCGGGTGGATAAGGTCTTATTGACGAACCAGCGCTGAGAATTCCTGCTTGGGGAGGCATGTTTCACGTGAAACATGCCTTGTTTGTTCCGCGAGACCGTTAAACCAAGACCGGGACCGGCTTAATCCAGTCTCGGTGAGTAGGACTAGGGCCGCTAATCTGCAGAGCTGTGTTCCAGGGCCGGTGCGGCAGCCTGGGACATCTCCCCGGTCGCGACCGGCAGGCGCCGCGTCCAAACCAGCCAGGCGACGAACAAGGCCAGTGGAATCCAGCCGATCAGGCTAGCAACCGTGCCGCCGATCGAGATATCGACGCCGGACAGGAACAGGATCGGCAGGCCTGCGGTGGCATTCAGCGAGCCGTGCGCCAGGGCCGGCGCCCAGGGGCTGCGGGTGCGCAGGTACAACCAGCTCAAGATCGCCCCGGACAGCACGCAGAACACGATCATCATAAATATCCCAACCACCGGGCGTCCTGGGTAGTTGTGGCCTTGCAGGATCGCCGGGGCATGCCAGACGCCCCAGATCGCCCCACTGAGGGCGATCGCCCGCCATTGGCCCAGGGGAAGCAGGCGGGGCAACAAGAATCCACGCCAACCGAGTTCTTCACCAAGAGCGAACAGCGTATTGATCAGCGGCCCGATAGTCAACGCGACGGCAGACTGGATGGCGACGACCATCCAGGTCGGGATGGCTTCTGCACCCGGGGCACTTGCCATAGCCTGCTTGATCATTGTGAACTGCAGGTCGAGCTTCCCGGCGCCGAAAGCCAGGGTGAGCAGCCCGGTGGCGATCGCCAGGGCGGGCGGCAGCAGCCAGGCCCACAGGTAGGCGCGCTTCTCTCCCAGGCGGCCCAGGTTGAGCGTGCGCAGGCTCTCCCTGGCGGCGTAGCGGGTCGCCAGGAGAGCGCCCAGTCCCGGCGCCCACATCGCCAGCGACCAGAACAGTGTATAAATTAGCTGTGTTGAGGTAGGAGCGCTCTGCCGGAAGGCCAGCGGTACCACAAACAGGATCCAGGCCAGTCCGAAGGCGATCGCCAGGAACCAGATCAACGGCTTGCGTTCGATTTTCATGCGATATTCCATCTTATAACCTTTATGAATAGCCAGGCATGGAGCGTTCCCGGCGGATGCGCAGGCTTAATGGGCGTTTTGCCAGCAGCATCAGCGTGTTCGAATCAGAGGTCAGGCCTACCACCTCCCAGCCCTGCTCTCCCCATTCGTTGAGCAGGGCTTCCACGTCCTCTGTTTTCGTCGTTCGGAAGGCGCCCCCCATCCGGATGAAGTGGTACTCCCACTGCTTTTCCTCAGGCATGGCCTATTCCTCCCCGTTCGAACCCTTAGCGAGCTGGGAGAGTGCAACCGTCCCGCCCAACCCGCCCAGGTTCATCGTGTCCACTGCGCTGCTCGGCACGATCACCAGGGCGCCCTTTTCCTTCAGCCCTTCGAAGAGCATGTTCATCGCCCGCAGGTGCAGGGCGGTTGGGTTATCCCGGTAGGCCTGGGAGGCTTCGGCGAAGGATGACGCAATCTGCTTCTCGGATTCACCCAAGATAATCCGCGCCTGCCGCTCGCGCTCAGCCTGCGCCTGGCGGCTCATGGCGTCCTCCAGGTCCTGAGGAATGATCACGTCCCTGATCTCCACAGATTGGACGGTCACCCCCCACGGGTTGGTGCGCTCGTCGATGATCTCCTGCAGGTCGGCGTCCATGCGCGCCCGCCCGACCAGGATGTCCGCCAGGCTCATCTGCCCGATCACCTCGCGCAGGGCGGTCTGGGCGGCCCAGGCGATGGCGCTGCGGTAATCCTGCACCTCCAGGGCCGCCTTCTCGGCGTCCCAAACCATCCAGAACAATACCGCATCCACGTCGACCGGCACGGTGTCCTTCGTCAGGGTCTTTTCCGCGGAAAACGGGGTGACCATCACGCGGTGGTCGATCCAGCGGGCGGTGGTTTCGGCGATCGGGATGATCCAAAATATGCCTGGGCCGGCCAGGCCGCGGAACTTGCCAAAGCGCAGGATGACGACCTTCTCCCATTGGGCAGCGATCTTCAGCGCGTTTAGGATATAGAGCCCGATAATAAGCAGGAAGGTGAAGTAGGTCCCGGTGATTACACTGTTGGTGCCCTGGTTGTCCAGCAGGATAGCGCCGAGTACACCCAGCCCGATGACCACCAGGCTGGCAACCAGCGCTACGCTGTTGAGTCGATAGTTATCTTCTTTTTGCTGGGTCGTGCGACTTTGTGTATCGGTTTTGCGAGCCATAGTTTCCTCTGTTGAATTCGTCTGATTGCTTTATTAGCCGGTTATTCCTGGCCTTAACGCTCGACCGCCTCGACCGGGTCCTGGGGGAGGGGATGCCTGTCTTCCCATTCCGACAGGTATTTCTCAAACTGCTCCCGTACTTCCTGGGGAGCAAACTCCAGCCGGGCAGCCTGCGCCAGATAGTGCTGGGTCAGCTCATCCAGTGCCTGGTGGCGCAGCTGGGCGACAGCCTCCGGCGGGATTTCCTCCAGGATGTATGTGCCGCGCCCGTGTTGGGTCGAGATGACGCCGGCTTCGTCCAGCAGGCGGTAAGCCCGGGCGATGGTGTTGAAGTTCACCCGCAGGTCGGTCGCCAGCTGCCGCACGGTGGGCAGCTGGTCGCCGGGCTGTAACTCGCCGCTGGCGACCTGGCGTTTGATCTGCTCCATGATCTGGAGGTAGATCGGCATTCCGGACCGAAAGTCTAGTCTAATTTCCATCGACCTTCCTTTTTTGATCCGACGTTCTCCGAATCCTTCTATATGGTCCGGAAACCGCGCCCAAACTTATACTGTATGATTGTAGTATTGTATTATTGTATCTTTGTATAATTGTATACCAGTCTGCTGGTTTGTCAAGAGGCAATCCGGTAAAAAAGCCTCTTGACAATTGTTTTAACCTGCTTATAATTACTATAACTTTTATCTAATATATTCTGAATTGGTGAAAACCGGTATGTTTATTTGCTCCTGTATGAGGCGGGGTCCGTAACCACCGCCTCGTCCTGAAACGGCCAACAGACGAGTAAGGGTGGTTGTGACCCCGCATGCGCCCGTTAAACCGCATGGCGCGTCCGCCGCCCTTTTTTGTTCCCTGTTGGCCGTTTTGTGTTTAACGTATGGAGTTGTATGCCAGGTAGTTTCTCTACATTCAAGACAATCAATCCTGGGTCGATAGAAACCGTGCAAAATTGATGAATACGATACTTGCCACAACCGAAGCCAGGGTAAACGTTCCGCCTGCCGGGGGTCTGGAAGCAGCCGTCGGGGAAACGCCCTTGCTGCCGCTGCGCCGGCTGGCCGACCTGCCGCCCGGAGTCGAGGTGTATGCCAAGGCGGAATGGTTCAACCCCGGCGGCTCGGTCAAGGACCGCCCGGCGCTTCACATCCTGCGCACCGCCCTTGCAGAAGGTCGCTTTGCCGGGGGAAAACGGCTGCTCGATTCGACCTCCGGCAACATGGGCATCGCCTACGCCACCTTTGGCGCCGCAATGGGCGTACTCGTCACCCTGGCCATCCCCGGCAACGCCAGCCCGGAGCGCCTGGTAATCCTGCGCGCCCTGGGCGCTGAGATCATCCTGACCGACCCGCTGGAAGGCTCCGACGGGGCTATGCTAACCGCCCGCCGCCTGGCAGCCGGGCACCCTGAGCGCTACTTCTATGCCGACCAGTACAACAACCCGGCCAACTGGCAGGCTCACTACCAGACAACTGGCCCCGAAATCGTGCAGCAGACCTCCGGGCGGGTGACCCACTTCGTCGCCGGCCTGGGCACCACCGGCACCCTGACCGGGACCGGGCGTTATCTGCGCCAGTACAATCCGGCTGTGCAGCTGCTGGCGGTCCAGCCAGACGCGCCTTTCCACGGCCTGGAAGGGCTCAAGCACCTGCCGACCGCCATCCAGCCCGGCATCTTCGACCCGGCTTTGCCTGACCAGACTCTGGCGGTTTCGACCGAGGTAGCCCACGAGATGGTATTGCGCCTGGCCCGGCAGGAAGGTTTGTTCGTGGGAATCTCTTCCGGAGCCGCCGCCGAGGCCGCCTTGCAGGTAGCTGCCCGGCTTGAGCAGGGGATCGTGGTGACCGTCTTCCCGGACGCCGGGTATAAGTACCTGAGCGAGTCGTTTTGGGAGCGTGAAGGATGACGCGTCAAAGATGACGATCGCCATCTCCGCTGAGGTTCTACGCCAGATCCACGCCCACGGCGAGCAAGCTTATCCAGAGGAAGGGGCCGGCCTGCTGCTGGGCAGACGCGCCGGCGGGCGCAAGCAGGTCGTGCAGATCCTGGGTTTGGCGAACACCCGCGAGGACGGCTCACGGCGCAACCGTTACCTGCTCTCGCCGCAGGATTACCTGTGGGGCGAGGAACAGGCCGAGCAGTCAGGCCTGGAAGTGCTGGGCGTGTTTCACTCCCACCCGGACCATCCAAACCTTCCCTCTGAGTACGACCTGGAGTGGGCCTGGCCTTCCTTTTTCTACGTGATCACCAGCCTGCGGGCCGGTCAGGCGATCGATAGCCGCGCCTGGCTGCTGGCGGATGATCGCAGCGGTTTCGAGGAAGAACCGATCGAGGTTTATCAAGCCCAAACTTAACCTGAAAACGGGAAATTAACCTATACTGGAAAATAGAAGTACTGGAAGTACACATATGCCGAACATAAAAATCCCCTCCCCACTGCGCTATTACACCGGCGGGCAAGCCGAGGCCGAAGTGCAGGGCGAAACCGTCGCCGCAGCTCTGGACGATTTCATCGCCCGCTTCCCGGACCTGCGCCAGCACCTGTTCAACGGAAAGGGCGAGTTGCGCCCATTCGTTAATCTGTTCCTCAACAGCGAGGACGTCCGCCATCTACAAGGGCTGGACACACCCCTCCAGCCGGGCGACCGCCTGATGATCGTCCCCAGCGTGGCCGGCGGCCTGGACCGGGTGGATCACTCCGCCCTGCGCACTAACCAGGCCTTCATTATCCTGCTGGGCCTGCTGGCTTTCATCTTGAACTCACCCTGGCTGGCAGCCTTCGTGGCACTCGCCATGGCGGTCGGCACGGTGCTGGGTGCGCCTGCCTTCGGTTTCGTCTACCGGCGCGCCCTGCGCCCGCTGGGCTTGGTCAAGCCGGACGTACTCGCTGATAACCCGGAACCGCACCGCTTCGCCCAGGGCTTCGGCTCCGTCGTATTGTTTGCCGGAGCCGGTGCAATCGGCTGGGCGCTGGTCTGGCTGGTGATCGCCCTGGCGGCGTTGAATTTGTTCGCCGGCTTCTGCGCCGGTTGCGCCGTGTATTACTGGCTCGGCCGGCTGCGGGTGCCCGGTTTTTCCAGGACCCCGCCGGAAGGCCGCCTCCCTGGCATGCGCCCGCGCCCGAGACCCTCAGATGGACGCTGAGATCCTGGCGCGTGCCCTGTGGGCGGCGCTGATCGCCGCTCTCGGACTTGGCCTGTACGTTCTGGCGAACCGCCTCTTGCTGGCGCGGCTGCGCGGCAAGCGCCTGGGTCTGGAGGCGGTGCGCCCCGGGATTCCGGCTATCCTGTATTTCACCACGCCCACCTGCCGGCCCTGCCAGACGGTCCAACGCCCGGCGCTGGCGAAGCTTCAGGAGCGTCTGGGGGATTGCCTCCAGATCATAACGGTGGATGCCATCGAACGGCCAGATCTAGCCGACTACTGGGGCGTGCTAAGCGTACCCACCACCTTTATCATAGATTCAAACGGGCGGCCGCGCCGCGTAAACCACGGTGTGGCCAGCGCCGAAAAACTGCTGCGCCAGATCGAAGAGGTCGAGCAGAACCCGAGTTACGCCGAGCTCTTCCACGGCGCCCTGCGCAAGCTGCACAATCTGAGGAATGCCCGATGACCGGAACGAATGGAACCATCGATTTGACCCATGAAGAGATCCTGCGTTACAGCCGCCACCTGCTCATCCCGGAGGTGGGGCTGGCCGGGCAGAAGAAGCTCAAGGCTGCCAGCGTGCTGGTGATCGGCACCGGCGGGCTCGGCTCCCCTGTATCGCTCTACCTGGCTGCGGCTGGCGTCGGGCGTATTGGCCTGGTAGATTACGACGTGGTGGATTATTCCAACCTGCAGCGCCAGGTGATCCATGGCACCTCCGGGCTGGGGCGGCTGAAGGTCGACTCGGCCCGCGAGCGCATGCTGGACGTCAACCCGGACATCAAGGTGGAGGTCTACAACGAGCCGTTCACCTCCGAGAACGCCATGCGCATCGCCCACGACTACGATATCCTGATCGACGGCACCGACAACTTCCCAACCCGCTACCTGACCAACGACGTGTGTGTCCTGCTGGGCAAACCCAACGTATACGGATCGATCTTTCGCTTCGACGGGCAGGTGAGCGTGTTCGATGCCAGGCGCGGCCCGTGCTACCGCTGCCTGTTCCCGGAGCCGCCCCCGCCCGGCCTGGTACCTTCCTGCGCCGAGGGAGGCGTGCTGGGCGTCCTGCCGGGCACGGTCGGAACGTTGCAGGCCACCGAAGCCTTGAAGCTGATCCTGGGCATCGGCGAATCGCTGATCGGGCGCCTGCTCCTGTACAACGCCCTGGACATGTCCTTCGAATTTGTCACCCTGCGCAAGAACCCCAGTTGTAAGGTGTGCGCTCCTGAGCCGGAGATCACGGAGCTGATCGACTACGAAGCCTTCTGCGGTGTACCAGGGCACGACCACGAGGATGGCAGCGTGGGCGGCGGCTGGGACATTGAAGCCGGGGAGCTGGCCGGCAGGCTGCAGCGCGGCGAGCGCGTCAAACTTCTGGATGTGCGCGAGCCCCACGAGTTGGAGATCTCCCGGTTGGAAGGGGCGCAGCTGATCCCGCTCGGGCAGCTGGCAGCCCGCCTTTCCGAGCTGGACAGCGCCGACGAGATGGTGGTGTTCTGCAAGGGCGGGACGCGCTCGGCGCGCGCCCTGGAGGTGCTCGCCAGCGCCGGCTTTCGCAAAGTCAAGAACCTGAAGGGCGGGATCAACGCCTGGGCAGAGCAGGTCGATCCTTCCTTGCCGGTCTATTAAATAACACGTAAGGAATAATCCGTAAGGCTCTTTTTACGGTGTACTCGTTACGTATTATTCCTTCTTGGTTATAATCTCCCTTAATGGACAATTCATCTCAAAATTACCGCACCCTGCTGGCGGTGCTGGCTCACCCGGACGACGAGTCCTTCGGCATGGGCGGGACGCTGGCCTTATACGCCAGCCAGGGCGTGGCAGTGCACCTGGTGTGCGCCACGCGCGGCGAAGTGGGGGAGGTCGAGCCGCATCACCTGGAGAGCTACCGGTCGATCGGCGACCTGCGCGAGGCCGAGCTGCGCTGCGCGGCCGGCAAGCTGGGCCTGGCGGGCGTCTACTTCCTGGGTTACCGCGACTCGGGCATGACCGGCTCACCGGAAAACGAGCACCCCGAAGCGCTGGCGAAAGCTCCGCTGGATGAGGCGGCTGCCAGAGTAACCTGTTACATCCGCCGGTTGCGCCCACAGGTGGTGCTGACCTTTGACCCGATCGGCGGCTACCGCCATCCCGACCACATCGCCATCCACCGGGCGACGGTGGAGGCATTTAACGCCGCCGGGAACCCGGCCGCCTATCCCTGCGAATACCCGGCCTACCAGCCGCAGAAACTCTACTTTCACACCTTCCCCCGGCGCATGCTGCGCTGGGCGGTGCGCCTGATGCCGCTCTTCGGCAAGGACCCGCACCGCTTCGGCTTGAACGGCGATATCGACCTGGTCCCTCTGGCGGCGGAAGACTTCCCGGTGCACGCCCGCATCAACTATAAAGAAGTGCTCGAACTGAAAGAGGCTGCTTCGGCCTGCCACGCCAGCCAGGGCGCCATGGCCCCTTCTTCCGGGCTGATGCGCTACGCCTTTCGCCTGGCTGCCGGCGTAGACCAGTTCACCCGCGCCTACCCGCCACCCGAGCCTGGGCTGCGTGAGCGCGACCTGTTTGATGGCCTTGCCTCATCAACGGAAACCCGCCAAACCCGATCTGATGAGGTGCATCCATGACAGAAAGCATCCAGGTTTCCGCCTTTTTCCCGGGCGCCCGCGCCGGGCGCATCTATTCCGCCTGGCTGGATGGAGCACAGCACGCTGCCTTTACCGGCAGCTCTGCAGAAGTTGACCCGCAGCTCGGGGGCCTTTTTACCGCCTGGGACGGATATATCCAGGGTACGACAGTCGAGTTACACCCCTTCAGCCGGATCGTACAGTCCTGGCGCACGACCGAATTCCCTGCAGGCAGCCCCGATTCTCGCCTGGAGGTGCTGCTGGAGCAGCTGGGTGGCGGCACCCGCGTGACCCTGCTTCACACCGAGATCCCCGACGGGCAGGGGGAAGGCTACCGGCAGGGTTGGGAAGACTACTACTTCACCCCGATGCAGACTTACTTCAGCGGCGGGTAGATGGCGGCCTCTGACCTGGCGAGGAAGCTGGGACTGCAGCCCGGACAGGTGATCGGGTTGGTGGACGCGCTGCCCGAATCGGCCGATTTGCTCCGGGCGAGCAGCCCGCCCGGGGTAACCTTTGTTGAAAAGCCGGGGGAGGCGCGCTGTGATTTGTTGTTCTTCTGGCCGCGTCAGCTGTCAGGGTTGATCGAGCACTTTTCCGATTTGCAATTCGATATCCTGCCAAATGGCGCCATCTGGGTGGTCATTCCAAAGAAGAAATATGCTCAAGAATTGGGCATCGACTTTACCTGGGAGCAGATGCAGGCCGCCGGCTTGCAGACGGACCTGGTGGATAATAAGGTTGCCACATTCTCTGAGCAGGAATACGCCACCCGCTTCGTAATTCGAAAAGAGTTGCGTGGCAAATACCCCGTCACTGGTAATTCTTGAATTCCACCTCTTCACATTCTCAATGAAATGACATGCGTCACCTTGACCGAATTACCATATGGATTTCCTCATTTTTATTTGACGGGCAGAGGAGGATCGGGTAAAATGTGACTAATTCGATTAAATTTCACATAATACCGGCTTGAAAGGGAGGGGATTATATTTCGAACCCAGGCAAGGAGGCGGCGGCGTTGGATGAACTTGCTTTGGACAGATTGGATTTCGAGGCTCGAGTCACCGGATCTGATCCTGAGGCAGTCATCTAGTTGCGCCAGCCTATCTTTCGGCTGGCGCAGTTTAAATCTGCCGGGCAGCTGTCCCGGCAAGGCGCCTGGCAGCCCAGGTTCTGGTCGGGGGAAGTTCAGACCCCACATTCCCGGGAAGGAGGGGATATTCGAAAAGCAAGTCAGCAAACCGATCACATCTCGTTTTCGCTGAAACAAATCCAATCAATCATTAAGTCGAAAGGAGTTCAGGATGTCTAATACCTCTTTGCGGCGGGCATTCTATCTGTTGATGGTGCTTGCCATTCTGCTTTCCGTTTTCCCTGTGGCCGCCGCTCCCGGCGTTACGTCCGGCGGGACCGCTTCCACCGAGTCTAGCGGTACCTCCACCGCAACCCCAACGACCAATTCTGCCATATTCTTCGCCGCCGACGGCATGCGCCCGGACTTGATGGAGAAATATGTTGCTGAGGGCGCTTTGCCTACCTATGCTGACCTGCTCGCCAAAGGTGTCAAGGGGGATAACGGCCTGGTGCAGGCCTTCCCGCCCAACACCGGCGTCGGTTGGTACACGCTGGCGACCGGGACTTACCCGGGCGAGCACGGCTCGACCAATAACACCTTCCACCGCACCGGAGAGAGCAATTTCAATAACCGCACCAGCTTTGCCACGACCGGCATCCTGCAGGCGGACACGCTCCAGCAGGCAGCCGAGCGGGCCGGCAAGAAGATCGCCTCGGTCGAGTGGGTGGGTTCTCGCAACATCTCCCCCGCCCTGGCTGGCCCGGTGATCGACTTCCGCAACTTCTTCTCGACGCGTGGCGTATTAGCTGCCCCGCTCAACGCCGCCGAGCAGGCCGGTGCGAACGCCTTCGGGGTTTCCTACCAGGTGGCCGCCTTCGCTCCGGCGAGCGGCTGGTCCAGTACGCCGGTAGGCGACGACGCGGTTGCACCTCCCCAGCAGACAGTATTGGCGGTCGCTACCACCTTCGCAGCTCAAAACCCCACCCGCACGTACGATGTATACATCTATGACAGCGTGGTAGATGGCACATCCGCCTACGACCGGGCTCTGCTCACCCGCGTTGGGGTGGGCAAAAACGCCGCCCAGGCCGCCGCGAATCTGGGGGTGGGCGACTGGGTCGATATCCGCCTGGTCGGGGCGGATGGCCTGATCGGCGCCCGCGCCGGGCAGACTGCCGGCTTCTACGTTAAGCTTATTTCCCTGGCTGGCGACCTGAGTGGCTTCAAGTTGTACTTTACCTCGGTGACGCGCGCGATCGCCAACTGCGCCTGCGATCCGAACTTCGAGAGCACCCTGGTAGATATGTTCCCCACCAGCACTGCCGCCGATTTCGCCCCCCTGGAGGCCGGGATTATCGACGAGGACACCTATGTCGAGCAGGGTTTGAAGTGGGCTGACTTTCACCTGCCAGCCCTGGAATACATCCTCACCACAGTTCAACCGGATACCGATCTGCTCTTCCTGGGCACCCCGGTTACTGATGAGTTCAGCCACCAGTTCATGGGCCTGGTCACGCCGACCGACATAGACGGCAACCCCAATCCCTACTTCGACGATCTGACCGACGACAATGTCCCGGACGGGCGCATTGATATCCGGGAGGGTTACATCCGCTCCGCCTACGAAGAGGCCGACACCACCCTGGCCTTAGGCCGGGCGTTGATGGGCCAGGACACAACCGTCTTTGCCTCGTCCGACCATGGCTTCGCCCCGCAATGGTACGCTGTAAACGCGAGCAAGGCTCTGGCGGATCTTGGCTATGGACCCGAACAGATCAGCAACTGCCGGGCTGTTGCGGCAACTCTCGTCAAGGAATGTCATGCCGGTGGAACTGTTCAGCTTTATATCGATTTGGCTGGTCGTGATCCCGCGACAGGGAACGCTCCGCAGGTTGCTGCGGCAGATTACGAGACCGTTCGTAATAACCTTGTCAACTACTTCACCAATTTGGACGATCCGAATCTGCCCGGTCAGCAACAAGTTGTGGCTTCGGTCTTCAAAAAAGAAGAGCTGCGCAATGTGGATGGCAGCGATTCCCTGCACCCCAACCGAAGCGGTGACGTGGTTGTAGTGTTCCGCCCGCCATACCAATCCGACGCCGCCACGCCAGGAACGTTGATCGCCTTCTCCCAATTCTTCGGCCAGCATGGCTACCTGCCGGAGCTGGTCGACCTGGCGCACAACGTCAACATGCACGGCACCTTCGTGGCCGCAGGGCCGGGTGTCCGCCACCAGGACCCGCTGGCGGGCGTGCGCGCCGTCGACCTGGCGCCCACCATCGCCCTCCTGATGGGGTTCCCCGGCCCGCAGAACGCGCGCGGCAAGATCCTCTACCAGCTCTTCCCGAAACCCGGACAGCTCAAAGAGGCCACCATCCTGCAGATCAGCGACTACCACGGGCAGCTGGTGCCGCTTTCAGAAACAGCAGACAACCTGGCCGCGCCCGCGGTCAACCCGTCCTTCGCCATCGGCGGATCGGCATTCCTCAAGCCCTGGTTCGACCTCTACCGGTCTGAAGCCAGAGATGGCACGCTCACCGTCGCCGGCGGCGATTCGGTCGGCGCCACCCCGCCCATCTCGGCCTTCTTCGGGGATACGCCCACCATCGAGATCATGAATATGATGGGCTTCACTTCGGATGGCCTGGGCAATCACAACTTCGACCGGGGGCAGGCTTACATGCGGAATACGTTGATCCCGCTGGCGACTTTCCCCTTCCTCACCTCCAACATCGTCGACCCGGCCACAGGGAAAACCCCGGCGGAGTGGAAACCCTCCCAGGTCTTCTCCTTCGACGGGTTCAAGCTGGGTGTGATCGGTTTCTCCAACGCGGACCTGACGACGCTGATCTTCCCCGGCAACCTGGATCCGTTCGTGGTAACCGACGCGACCACCGCAGTGAATGCCGAAGCTGCCCAGCTGCGCTCAAAGAGCAAGGTTAACGCCGTGATCGCCGTCGGGCACGAAGGGGCCACCGATGGAACCTTCAACAACCCGACCGGGCCCTTGATCACCCTGGCAGATAACCTGGTAGGTGTCGATGCAGCCCTTGGCGACCATACCAACTTCCAGACGATCAACCCTCGTCCCAACGGGATTTTGGTTACCGAGAACCTCAGTAAGGGCATCCGCTTCACCCGCATACGCCTGGTGGTGGACACCAACACCAAGCAGGTCGTCTACAAGACCGCCGACTTCCACAAGCCGTGGACCATCGGCGTGACTCCGGACCCGGCTATCCAGGCCCGGATCGACGACCTGAACGCCCAGCTCACGCCGATCCTGGGCACAGTCATCGGCAGCTCTACGGTCGAAATCCTGCGCTCTGACGCCTGCGGCCGATCCGATGGCCGCCTGTGCGAATCGCTGGTCGGCGACGTCACCACCGATTCGATGCGCTCTAAGTACAGCTCGATCGGGGTCGAATTCGCCATCACCAACTCGGGCGGCCTGCGCGACCGCCTGACCTGCCCAGCAGCTGGCGGCGGGTCCGGTCTCTGTCCGAGCTTCACCCCGCCTCCCTACCTGATCACGCGTGGCCAGGTACTGGCGGTGCTGCCGTTCGGCAATGTGGTCGTCACCCTGTCAGTCAATGGCGCCGAGTTGAAAACCATGCTGGAGAATGGGGTTTCACTCATGCCGGCTGCTAACGGCCGCTTCCCGCAGGTCTCCGGCCTGTGCTTCACCTACGAAATCACCGCTCCAGCCGGGAGTCGCGTGACCGGGGCGGTTCGTCAGGCAGCCGACGGCAGCTGCACGGGCGCGGCCATCGACCTGACGGCTGGCTCCACCTACATGATCGCCGAGAACGACTTCATGGCC
>DATDRQ010000068.1:0-2950 GCA_035291645.1 Anaerolineales bacterium | reverse complement strand
CGTTGGCGTTTGGACCGCTGAAGCGGAACAAGACTGCAATGAGGTAGGTCAATACAGGCGGTTGGTCGCTCCAGATCTCCCCATACAGGGAATACCCGCTCCTCAGCAACACGGCCTTCATCAGGTTAATCCCTTCGTCAGGGTCGAATTCGAAAACGCCCCGGAAAGGGTAATACACGAGCATGACCGCCAGGAAGGCCAGCGGGATGAACAGGTGCCAGATAAGGCTTGAAAGCCAGGCGCGGGGAAGGGTGTAGGATCGTGCGACTGTGTGAGTAGCTGCCATTGGAACTATCTTAAAGCGGAAAATAAAGACCGCCTACCAATTCTATCACCGGTGGTAAGCGGTCAGCTGTCGGGGCGCCGGGATTTGAACCCGGGACTTCTTGCACCCCATGCAAGCGCGCTAGCCGGGCTGCGCCACGCCCCGAACGCCAGGATTATAGCGCGTTCCAACGGTTCTGGCAACCATTAATTGTTTATAATCGGCGGCATGCCCCCAGGTCGTTGGAAGCACTTCTGTCTGATCGTTGCTCTCTTATCCTCCTGCGCCAGACCCAAAGCGGCGGCTGTCCCCGCACCGATCACTCCAACGACGCGGGTTGAACCATCGCCTGCAACAGTCACCCCTCCAATCCCAGAGCCGAGTGAGACTCTTTCTCCGTTCACCCCGACGATCACACCCTCCCCGACACCGGCCTTTCAAATCTGCTCGCCGCTGGGGATGCATCCCCTCTCGGAGCTGTCCCTGATCATCAGCGATCCGTATAAACCGCCGCCCCCCAACAGGCCGGAGGAACGCCACCACGGCGTCGATTTCAGCTACTGGCATTTTGGGGAACGCGATTCGATGCAGGGCGAGCCGGTCCAGGCGATCCTGCCGGGAGTGGTCGCCGCAGTCCTGAATGACAGGTATCCTTACGGCAACATGCTCCTGATCGAGACCGCCCGCGACGATTTCCCAGCCGCGATGATTGCCAGACTCAGAATCCCAGAGAGGGAGTCGGTTTATCATCTTTACGCCCATCTCCTAAATCCACCAAACTTCGCAATCGGCGACAAAGTTGAAATTTGCCAACCGCTAGGGGAAGTCGGTGAATCGGGCAACACGGATATCCCGCACCTGCACCTGGAGACGCGCCTGGGACCTGCAGGCCAGGTATTCGAAAGCATGCTGTTTTACAGCACCCGCGCCACTCAGGAAGAGATGGAAAACTACGTTTTGTGGCGCACCAGCGGTGTTTTCCGTCATTTTGACCCGATGCTTTTATTAGGGACGGAGAATTCGGGGGATTAGTCAAGAAAACCCAAAACGCGTGCTTGACTTTCCCGCTTTTATTTGCTATGCTTGATCTACCGACCGTTCGGTAGGGAGAGCCATGACCCGCCAGGACATCTTAGAAGCTTCGGCGCAGATCTTCAGCCAGAAAGGTTTTCACGGGACCTCCATGCAGGATATCGCCGAGGCGGTCAACCTGCAAAAGGCCAGCCTTTATCATCACGTCTCCAGCAAACAAGAGATCCTGTTCGACCTCTTGAACCAGGCGCTTGACCTGCTGATCGCCCGCATCACTGCCGTGCTCGATCCGGCCGATCCTGCCGATGTGCGCCTGCGCAAAGCCATGTGCACCTACCTGGAGACGCTGACGGAGTACCAGGACCTGGCTGCCGTCTTGCTCCTCGAGCACCGTTCTTTGGATCCCGAGCTCAGCCTGCGCCATATCCCCCGGCGCGACCGGTTCGAGAGCCTGTGGCGAGACCTGGTCCAGGAGGGACAACAGGCCGGAGTGTTTTCCTGTACACACCCGTCCTTGACCGCCAGGGCGCTGCTGGGCGTGATGAACTGGACCATCACCTGGTACCGGGAGGGGGGACCGCTCACTGCAGAGGAAATTGCCGGGCAATTTACCGATCTGTTCCTTCTAGGCCTGGTCCAGCGGAATGGGGGATTGGATGGATAGCCCGCCTCAGATCCGCAGGTTCGAGACGTCTTCCGGGGCGGAAATTTACCGCTTGCCGCTCGAAGCCTTTCCAAATTTTTGGACCTACGCTTACCTGGTCTTCGCCGGCGATATGCGCGTGCTGATCGATACGGGTTCTGGTTTCGGCAACTCGAACGACTACCTGATATCCGGATTGGAAGGTGTAGGAAAATTACGAAGTAGACCATTCAGCCTGGCGGATCTGACGCATATCTTCATCACCCACGGGCACATCGATCATTTTGGGGGCCTAAATTTCATCCGCCCGCAGACGAATGCCCAACTGGGCATCCACGAGCTCGACCGGCGCAACCTGACCCGACACGAAGAACGCGTGGCGGTTGCCGCCCACCACCTGAACCGCTTCCTATTCGAAGCGGGCGTCTCCGATACCAACCGGGGCAACCTGCTGACAATGTACCGCTTCACCAAGGAGCTGTTCAGATCAGTCCCGGTAGATTTCACCTTCGAGGATTCGGGTATGCGGGTCGGTCCCTTCGAGTTCTTCCACGTGCCAGGGCACAGCGCCGGACACGTCGTGATCCGCCTGGAGGAGGTGCTGTTCAGCGGCGACCACGTGCTGGGGGAGATCAGCCCCCACCAGGCGCCCGAGCGCCTGACATTATCCACCGGGCTTGAGCACTACCTGAGTTCATTGGATATTTTAGAGAAGTGGGCAAGTACAGTTCAACTGACCCTGGGCGGGCATAAAGATCCTGTTATGGATCTTCCGAAACGTTTGCAAGAGATCCGGGATGTACACGCCGATCGTTTGGTGCAGGTCAAGGAATTCATGCGGCTGCCCCATACGATCGACGATCTATCCCGCCACCTTTTCCGGGAGGTGCATGGATATAACATCCTGCTTGCTCTCGAAGAAGCTGGCGCGCACGTCGAGTACCTTTACCAGCGCGGCTGGTTGAGTATCGTTAACCTGGAGGAGTTTGAAAAGGCGAACGGCCCGGTGG
>DATDRQ010000067.1:0-8381 GCA_035291645.1 Anaerolineales bacterium | reverse complement strand
CCGATCGGCAGGCCCTGGGCGTCGAAACCGGCCGGGATGGACAGGCCGGGTATGCCGGCGTGGTTGGCGGGCACGGTCAGCTGGTCGGCGTACTGCATCAGCACCGAATCGCCGTAGACCGCGCCCAGCGGGAAGGCGGTGGTCGGCGTGGTGGGGGTGAGCAGGGCGTCCAGGCGGTGCACCCCGCTCCGGTCGAATATCTGGTCGAAATCGCGGCGGATCAGGGTGCGCACGCGCTGGGCGCGGTTGTAGTACTGCTCGCTGTACTGGGCGGCGCTGACGTACATGCCCATCAGGATGCGCAGCTTGGGCTGCAGGCCGAATCCCTGGGCGCGGGTCTTGCGGTACATCTCGGCCAGCTGTTCGACAGGTTCCGGAGTGCGGTAGCCGTATTTGACGCCGTCGTAGCGGTGCAGGTTGGAGGCGGCTTCGACGCGCGAGATGACGAAGTAGACCGGAATGCCGTAGCGGGTGTGGGGCAGCGGGACGTGCTCGACGATGTCGGCGCCCATGCTGGCCAGATCGCCTGCCACGCTCAGGATGGCCGATTCGATCTCGGCGGGGAGGGGTTGCTCGTGCAGCTCGCCGGTTTCGGCGTTGAAGTAGGTGATGCGGAAGTAATCGGGGGACAGGCCGATGCGCAGGCCGCGGAACCTCTTCTCCAGGTCGGCGGTATAGTCCGGCACCGGCACGGTAACGGCGGTGCCATCATGCGGGTCCGGCCCGGCGATCACGTTCATCATCAGGGCCGCGTCGGTGACGTCGCGCGCCACCGGGCTTGGGCAGTCCAGCGAGGAGCCGAAGGCGATCAGTCCGTAGCGCGAGACGCGCCCGTAGGTCGGTTTCATCCCGACCACGCCGCAGAAGGCGGCTGGCTGGCGGACCGAGCCGGCGGTATCGGTGCCCAGGGAGAGAACGCCCTCCCCGGCTGCCACCGCGGCCGCGCTGCCGCCCGAAGAGCCACCTGGCACGCGGCTGGTGTCCCACGGGTTGCGCGGGCTGGGCTGGAAGGCCGAGGATTCATTGGAGGAGCCGTAGGTGAACTCGTCCAGGTTAACCTTGCCCAGCAGCACCCCGCCGGCAGCTTCCAACCGGGCGACGGGCGTGGCGGTGTATGGGGAGATGAAATTAGCCAGGATGCGCGAGCCGGCGGTTGAAGGCGTGCCGCGCACGCAGAAGATGTCCTTGGCGGTGAAGGGCACACCAGCCAGCGGGCCAGGGTCCTCGCCGGCGCGCACCTTGTGGTCGATCACCTCCGCCTGGTTGCGGGCGCGCTCGGCGGTCAGGGTGATGAAGGCGTGCACTTTTTGTTCGTCGTCCGGCCGGGCGCCGTCCGGCTCCAGGCTGCCCGGCCGGCCGTCCACCGCGGCCACCCGCGCCAGCGCAGCCTCCAGGACTTCGACGGCGGAGACCTCCCCAGAACGGACCAGACGCGCAATCTGGTGAGCAGGCATGTCACAAAGTTCCATTTCGTCTACAGTTCCGCTCTTAATGTATCCCTATGGGAATTATTCACCTTCATCCATTACTTCGGACTGATGTAGGCGTATTCGCCCTACTTCCACGATCAAAAGTTTTCCCTTCAACTCGATTTGCTCCGAAGCTTTTAAAAGTTGGCGTACAAGCCCTTCAAGTATTGCCAGGCTTGGATTTCGTGGAACACGGATGACGAAAATCCCCGCGGTTCTTTCAGGGGGGAAACGAGTGACATCAGAAAAATCCAGATCCAAAGTTACCAAACAACGTTGTTCCTGGCAACAAACCTCGTAAAGTTGTTGATCGGCTATGCCCTGAAGCCCTTCCTGGCGCATTGTTAGAACATCGTGTCCTGCCTCCTCAAATAGCCGCTGTGTTCTAGTCCCAAAGTTCTCATCCAATTTCAGATTCATCTTAGCTTTCAATTGAAACAAATCTTTCGCGCGCCATTTCAGCACCGTAGGCAATTGCAGCCCGGATATCCTCGATCGTTAATTGTGGATACTCTTCTAGAATCTCCTCCATTGTTGTGCCGCTGGCCAGGATGTCAAGTATAAACGAGACCCAAATCCGGGTGCCGCGAATGCATGGCTTTCCAAAACATACGTTTGGATCTATAGAAATTCGCTCAAGTAGAGGATTCACCTAATTACCTCCTTCTTTCGCCGCAGTCAACGACGAGCATGACAGTATGTAACAATCTTCACATCTCACGCATCACGGATTACGAATCACTCCAGCTCCGTGTGCGGGATCTCCGGCACAATAATGTAGCCTTCCACCTGCTCGGGTGCTTGCCCGAGGATATCTTCGGGGTGCGGGTAAGGCAGCCACTCGTCGGCGCGAGTTGAAGGCCGGATAGCAGGAGTGTAAGGCACGCCGTGCGTGGTGACCGGACTGCTCTCGTCCAACGGGATGGCCTCCAGCTCGTGGATGGCTGTCAGCTGGTTGTTGAGCTGCCGGCGCAGGTACTTCGCCTCAGCCGGCTCCAGCTCCAGGGCAGCCAGCTCGACCAGGCGTTCGAAGACTTGCAGGGTAATTTCCTCACGGTTCGTCTGTTCAGGCATGCGGATAATTCTACCAGCCTTTCTCAACGACCGGAGCAGGCTGTCATCGATCGGGTCGAGGCCGGAGCTGGCTCTCGCCTTCTGTCTGCACAGAGCAGGCATGCTATAATGACCCCACCGCACTGGATTTTCAGGAGGGCCCGATGAGCGAGACCGGACTGTACCACCTGTCCCAGGAACACGAGATGATCCGCCAGGCCGCCCGCGATTTCGCCCAGAACGAGATCGCCCCGATCGCAGCCGGGTTCGACGAATCGGGCGAGTTTCCGATGGAGACCATCCGCCGCATGGGCGAGCTGGGCTTCATGGGGATCGAAGTGCCCGAGGAGTACGGCGGGTCCGGGATGGACGCCCTGGCATACGTGCTGGCGCTGGAAGAGATCTGCAAGGCGGACGCCTCCCACGGCACGATCATGTCGGTGAACAACTCGCTGTTCTGCCACGGCATCTTGAAATTCGGCACGCAGGCGCAGAAGCAGAAGTACGTACGGGCGGTAGCCTCTGGCCAGGCGATCGGGGCTTACTCCCTGACCGAGCCGATGTCCGGCTCCGACGCCGGCGCCATGCGTAGCACAGCGGCGCGGGATGGGGACAACTACGTGATCAATGGGCGCAAGTCCTGGGTAACCAGCGGTCCGGTTGCCGATTACATCGTGTTATTCACCATGACCGACCCGAAAGCTAACCAGGGCGGCATCACCGCCTTTATCGTAGAGACCGGCCTGCCCGGATTCTCGGTCGGCAAGAAGGAGCCCAAGCTAGGCATCCGCGCCTCCGCCACCAGCGAGATCGTCTTCGATGAGTACTGCCTGCCTAGCGACAACCGCCTGGGCGAGGAGGGCGAGGGCTTCAAGATCGCCATGACCGTGCTGGACGCGGGCCGGATCGGGATCGCCTCCCAGGCGCTGGGCATAGCCGAGGCCGCATATGAAGCCAGCCGGGCGTACGCCGGCGAACGGGAGGCCTTCGGACAGAAGATCGGCGAGTTCGAGGGGGTCTCATTCCAGCTGGCAGACATGAAGACCCGCATCGAAGCCGCCCGCCTGCTGATCTATAACGCCGCGCTCGCAAAGGAGCGCTCGAAGAAAACCGGGGAGCGCTATACCCTGGATGCCTCCATAGCGAAGTTGTTTGCCTCCGAGACGGCTATGTTCGTCTCGCACGCCGCGGTGCAGATCCACGGCGGATTGGGTTACTCCAAGGAGTTGCCCGTCGAGCGGTATTTCCGGGATGCCAAGATCACCGAGATCTACGAAGGCACCAGCGAGATCCAGCGCCTGGTGATCTCGCGCCTGGAAACAGGCCTGCGATAACAACACTGCTTTCCAGAAGATCATGGCAGATCAGGGCAATACGGATGCGCCACTCGAATTCGCAGAGCCGGAGCCGAACGGCAAACCGGCGCGGGCCGGGGGGGAAGGGGAATCCGGTGAGCTGATCGCTGGGGGCGCATGCGACCCGCTCAACCTACAGGAAGAGACCGCTAAAATCGATGAAGAGGCTGCCTCCCAGGCAGGCATTCCGAAAACCCAGATTAATTTAATCATCGACCTCCCGCCGGGCGCGCAAGTGCGGGTGACGGTCGAAACGCCCCCCGCTCCAGCGCAGTCCGAGATAGAGCCAGCCAGGATCGTCGTCGAGAATTTAGGGACCGCCAACGAGCCAGAGCTGATCTTGCGCTCGCCTGGTCTCCCGGACAGGACGGTCGGACCAGCGGTCCAGGAAATTGTAGGGCCTCGCCAGGGAGCTCTTGAACGGCTGCGCGCCCGCGTCCGGCGCTGGCCTTACACCTTGGAGACGACCCTGTTTGGACTGGGCTTGTTTATCTACCTGATCACGCGGCTGACCGGGCTGGTCGATTTCCCAATCTACTTCTTTACTGATGAAGCCATCCAGACCGTGGCTGCGGCCGACCTGATCCGCAACGATCTGATGGATGAGGAACGCACTTTCCTGCCGACCTACTTCAAGAACGGTCCTTTTTACAACCTGAGCGCCAGCGTCTACCTGCAGGTGTTGCCGTACCTTCTGTTTGGTAAATCGGTATTCGTGACCCGCGCTGTCTCGGTGCTGGTCAGCCTGCTGGCAGCCGCGGCAGTCGGCCTCACCCTGCGGGATATCTTCCAGACCCCGTACTGGTGGGCAGGCGTGTTACTCCTTTCCATCGCCCCAGCCTGGTTCCTGCACTCACGCACCGCCTTCGAGACGGTGCTCTTCACCTCCTTCTACGCCGGATTCCTTTACTTCTACCTGCTCTACCGCTGCCGTTCGCCACGCTACCTGAATTGGGCGGTCGTGCTGGCCGCCCTGGCTTTTTATTCCTACAGCCCGGGCCAGCTGGTGATCGGCGTAACGGCCCTGCTGCTCCTGGTCTCCGACGCTCGTTACCACTGGCAGAACCGCGGCCAGGTGCTGCGCGGCCTGGGGCTGCTGGCGATCCTGGCCCTGCCTTACCTGCGCTTTCGCTTGAACCATCCGGAAGCGCCGATCGACCACCTGCGCTTGCTCGGCTCTTACTGGGTCCAACCGCTGCCGCTGCGTGATAAGATCGCGCAGTACGTTTCCGAGTACTTCTATGGGTTAAGCCCGGGATACTGGTTCATTCCCAACGAGCGCGACCTGGCCCGCCACCTGATGAAGGGCTACGGCAACCTGCTGCGCGCCAGCCTGCCCTTCGCGGCGATCGGCCTGGCGCTGGCGATCAAGGGGTTCCGCTCCCCCGCCAACCGGGCGGTGCTGATCGCCCTGCTGGTAGCCCCTTTGGGCAGCGCCCTGGTGCAGATCGGCATCACCCGCACGCTGGTCTTCGTCATCCCCGCCACGCTGTTGACCGCCATCGGCGTCTCGTGGGTGCTGACCTGGCTGGAGAAGCGGCGCGTCCCGCGCCCGGCCCTGGCTACCGGCCTGTTCGCCGTGTTGAGCGTGGTGAACTTCACCATGTTGGGCGACGCACTGGCCAACGGCTCCACCTGGTACCAGGATTACGGCCTGGGAGGCGTACAGTACGGCGCCCGCCAGCTGTTCAGCGAAGTGCGTGATTACTTGAAAACCTCCCCGCAGACCCGTATGGTCGTATCGCCAGGTTGGGCGAATGGGTCGGATGTGGTGGCGCGCTTCTTCCTGGAGGACCCTCTTCCGATCGAAATGGGCAGCATCGATGGGCACCTCTTCCAGCGCCTATCCCTGGACGAGAACACCCTGTTCGTGATGATCCCCGAAGAGTACCAGCTGGCGCAAGAGAGCGGTAAGTTCACCGATATCCGGGTAGAAAAAACGTTGCCATACCCGGATGGAAAGCCGGGTTTTTACTTTGTCCGCCTGCGGTACGTTGAGAACATCGACGAGATCCTGGCCAGGGAGCGCGAGCAACGCCGGGAGCTGCTGACCGGCGTGGTCGAGATCGGCGGCGAGCCGGTTAGAATCCGCTACCCTATGTTGGATATTGGCGAGCCCCAACAGATGTTCGACGGCGACACCGAGACCGTAGGCCGCACGCTGGAAGCCAACCCGGCGGTGATCGAGCTGACCTTCCCTCAGCCGCGCCGGATCGAGCAGATCGCCCTGATCATTGGCAGTACCGAAGCCGAGATCACAGCCCAGTTGTTCCTTACCCCGGATGCAAAACCGGCCGAATTTACTCAGATCCTGCAGGGCACCATCGATCAACCCAGGGTACTACTGGACGTGAGCGGGGCGCCGCCCGCCTGGGTCGTGCGCCTGGTGGTGCGCGACCTGCACCAGGAAGAACCCGCCCACATCCACATCTGGGAGATCGAGTTCAACTGATTCACACCCAAGATCGGGGTATGTATGAAAGCCGTCTATTTTTACGAGCATGGGGGACCGGAGGTTCTGCAATACGGCGAGTTGCCCGACCCGCAGCCCGGTCCTGGCGAAGCCCTGGTCAGGCTGAGGGCATCGGCCTTGAACGGCGTGGATATCTGGGTGCGGCGAGGCTGGCCCGGGCTGAAGCTGGAATACCCGCATATCCCTGGGGCTGACGGCGCGGGTGTGGTGTCGGTCCTGGGGCCTGGCGCAACCTCCCGGTCCGTCGGCGAGCGGGTGGTGATCAACAGCAACCTGGGCTGCGGAGAGTGCGAGTACTGCCGGGCAGGGATGGACAACCGCTGCCGCGAGTGGGACCTTCTCGGGGAGACGCGTAATGGGACCTACGCCGAGTACGTGGTGGCGCCGGAGCGCAACCTGCTGCCCATCCCCGCTGGTTTTGACGAGAGAACGGCGGCCGCGGCGGCGCTGGTCTTCCACACCGCCTGGCACTCCTTGATCACGCGCGGCGGGCTGCGCCCCGGGGAGAGCGTGCTGATCGTCGGCGCTGCCGGCGGGGTGAACACCGCCAGCCTGCAAGTTGCCAGGCTGGCGGGAGCGACGGTCTTCGTGGTCGGTTCGAGCCCTGAAAAGCTGGCCCTGGCCGAGTCCTTTGGCGCAGATGTCCTGATCGACCGGTCTAAGGAAGAGGATTGGTCCAAAGCGGTTTACCGGCTGACGGGCAAGCGCGGGGTGGACGTGGTGGTCGACAACGTCGGCGCCACCTTCCCGCTCAGCTTCCGGGCGGCCGCCAGGGGCGGGCGCATCCTGACGGTCGGCAACACTGCCGGCCCGATGGTGGAGATCGACAACCGCTTCATATTTGGGAAGCACCTTTCGCTGATCGGCTCCAGCATGGGTACTCTGGAGGAGTTCGCAACCGTGATGGGGCTGGTCTTCGCCGGAAAGCTGCGCCCGGCCCTGGATCGCAGCTACCCGCTGAGGGAAGCCCGCGCCGCCCAGGTACGGCTGGAGCAGGGCGATCAATTGGGGAAGATCACGCTGGAAATCGGGTGACCTGTCGGCATGGAAGAATCTGCTCCAATCCAACCTGGAGGCCGGAAACCGGCCCGCCCGTTGGTCGTAACGCTGCTTGCGATTCTGGTGTTAAGCATAACAGTCCTTTCCCTGATCCGGTTGGTCGAGGTAATAATTTTGTGGGAATTCCTCGCGCAGTTACCCGGAGTCTCCCCTATTTATCTGGCATTGACCGGATCTGCTGGGGCATTCATCGGTATATTGGTAACCCTGGGATTATGGACAGGCCGCTCATTAGCCCCTGGCGCTACCCGGGTGATCGCCGTACTGTTCATCGTTTACAATTATCTGGAACGATGGTGGCTATCAAGCAGGAACGGAGAACAGGCGATCACGCCATTTTGGGTTGGGCTTACACTGGCATGCCTGGCGTTCGTCTTCTGGTCGTTCTCCACTCCCGAAGCCCAGGCCTATTTTGGAGAGAGGCATGAATAATTCGCCCGACATCAAGCAACTGCGCGATCTTAAATCGCAAAGCCGGTTAGGGGGAGGAGAAGAACGGATCGCCGCGCAGCATGCCCGCGGCCGGCTGACGGCGCGCGAGCGCATCGATCTATTACTCGATAAAGGCTCTTTCCGGGAAGTGGACGCGTTCGTCGTCCACCGCACCACTGATTTCGGCCTGGACCAGCAAAAATATCTGGGGGACAGCGTCGTCACCGGCTGGGGGACGATCGAAGGACGCCTGGTGTACGTCTTTTCGCAGGACTTCACCGTCTTCGGAGGCAGCCTGGGGGAGGTGCACGCCGAGAAGGTGTGCAAACTGCTGGATATGGCGATGAAGAACGGCGCGCCGGTGATCGGGCTGAACGACTCCGGTGGGGCGCGTATCCAGGAGGGCGTGGTCTCCCTGGGGGGCTACGCCGATATCTTCCTGCGTAACACCCTGGCCTCCGGGGTGATCCCCCAGATCAGCGCCATCATGGGACCCTGCGCGGGAGGCGCGGTCTACTCCCCGGCGTTGACCGATTTCAT
>DATDRQ010000066.1:0-28706 GCA_035291645.1 Anaerolineales bacterium | reverse complement strand
GACTACCTGGCCCGCAGCCCGGAGATGGACCAGCTGACCAAGGAACAGAGCTTCGATCTGGTCGAAGGGATGGTCGATGACGTCCAGGAAGGCGCATCTGGCACGCGAGTGATCTTCTATAAATGGTTCAGCCGGTTTCTCTTGAGGCGCCCGGAGGGTAAATCGACTCAGCTGGAAGTGATCGAGGCGGGTTCTATCAAAGCTTCAACCGAAAAAGAGTAATTCGTCTTTTACCGAACAAATCGTTCACCACCGGCGATGGAGAACACCAAAGAATGATAAACGTTCCACTGCCCCTACGCTCTGATCAGCTACTTTATCTGGATACCTGGATGGACCGGGTATCCCGTTCCTTTGCTGTGGTCGTGCTGTTCCTGGAAGGACCCCTCAAGCACTACCTCTCGACTGCATACCTGCTCTGCCGGGTGGTGGATAATATTGAAGATACCACCCAGCCCTACCAATGGAAATCTGACCGCTTCAACGAGGTCGCCCTGCTGCTCGAACGTCCGTTTCTAGCTGCTGATATCCTGGCAACTTGGGAAGAAGAACCTTGGCCAGGTCTCACGCAGGATCAACAGCTGATCATGGCCCTGGAAAACGGCCTGCCGCTGTGGGACATCTTCGCCCGGATTCCCGAAAAACCCCAGGGTATCTTGCGGAAGTGGATCCTGGAAATGGTCATCGGGATGCGCGACCTGGAATTGCCGGACCGGCCTCCGCAGCTGCGCGAGATCAATGGAATTAAAGTATTAAGCACCCACCAGGATTATGAGGATTACTGCTATATTGTTGCAGGGACGGTTGGTCATCTGGCGACTGAGCTGGTTATCAACCAGTACCACATACTGCAGAGTGAGGCAGCGGGACTGCTTGCCGGGGCAGAGTCTTGCGGGCGGAGTTTGCAGAAGACCAACATCCTAAAGGATTTTTCAGAGGATCTGTCCCGCGGGATGAGCTACTTGCCCGAAGCCTGGCTCCGAGAATGCGGCTATTCTCCGTTGGATTTGCAGGGCGCACCAGATGCATGGAAATTCCATGTGATGGAAGATGTGCTGGAGGATTTGTTTAAGGCTACCCGCTACGTGCTGGCTATTCCGAAGAGCGCCACCGGCTACCGGCAGGCCAGCTTGATGTGCCTGTTCCCAGCGTACCAAACCCTGTCGCTGGCTGCCGATCGCCACCAGCAGCTGTTTACCCCCCGGCACCAGTTTAAGATCTCCCGCCAGACCCTGACCAGGTGCCTGGAGGATGCAACCAGCCTGGCCAGTGATGATGCCGGGATCCTTCGTTATAGCGATGACATGCAGAGCTCGATCCGGCAGGCCATGGCGCTGCCTTCCTGGTCTTCTAGAAGCTGATCGGTTTATTGAGTGATTCATACTTTAGAGAGCCCCTTTTACCAACTCGAAATCCGCACAAACCCGGCCCGCTGGTCGGTTACCCTGCCACACCAGGCAGGATCCAGTCTAAAGGATCTCCAGGTTGGACTGAGTTACCGCCGGGGCCGCTCGCGCCATCACCTGCTGGACCGGTGGCCGGGAGTCGCGGTCTCCGACCCGGAGACAGTTCCTTCCTCTCACGGTCTCCTTCGGCAGCAGTCGCTTGCGATCGAGCAGGACAGCTTGCGCGCTTCGCTGATCTTTGCCCTGCCTCAAGAGATCCCCTTGATGTTTTGGAGATTGGAGGTCGAGAACCGTGGCTCGACGCCGCTGAATATCGACCGATTGGAGATGCTCTCGGCGGGTTTTATTTATCAAGATCGTCCTGGTTCAACCGGCTCGGTCAGCTTTTCACAGAATCATCTTAGAGCTGGTCCAGGAAAAGTAAGGAGCGCCTCTGGCTTGGCAGAGGATCTGGCATTCTTCTCCAACGGCTGGCAATCCTGGTCATACAGCGGGGTGTACTCAGCCTCCGACCGGACCCAGCGCACACGGTTAGGCCCGTTCCGGGAACCAATGAATTCACTGGCCGGCGCGCCGCGCCCCTGGCGCTCCGGCCTGTTCAACAGCGACATGTTCGGCGTGTTGGGGGACCGCGGCCAGCGGCAAGCCATCCTGTTGGGCTTTCTCTCTCAGAAGCAGCATTTCGGATCGATCGAGGTGGTGACGCGCTTATCGCCTCCGGCGCTGAGGCTATGGGCCAATGGGGATGGCGCGCAGCTCGATCCGGGCGAGAACATGCAGACCGACTGGGCCTGCGTGTATTTCTTCCACCTGGACACCAGCGATCCATTGGCGCCTTACCTGGAAGCGGTGGCGCGCGAAAACGGTATAACGGAACATGCAGGCGGCCCGGCCGGTTCCCCGACCGGCTGGTGTTCCTGGTACCAGTTCTCGGCGGAAGGCTATACCGGCGGGCGTCTGACGGCAGGGGACATCCGCGCCAACCTGGCCGCGCTGGAGAGCATACATACCGATCTGCCGGTGGAGGTGATCCAGATCGACGATGGTTTTGAAACGCGGGTGGGCGACTGGTTTTCCTTCAGCAAGGGTTTTCCGGGTGGAATAGCGCCCCTGGCGGCGGAGATCCGCTCTGCAGGATTTACACCCGGGCTGTGGCTGGCGCCTTTTATCGTCCATCCCAAATCGAGCCTGGCAGCAGGCCACCCCGAGTGGCTGTTGCGTAACCGGCTGGGCAGGCCGGTCAACGGCGGTTACCTGTGGAAATCATTCAGCACGGCCCTGGACTTGACCCGGCCTGAGGCGCTGGCTTATGTGGAGGATGTGATCCAACGCGCGGTGCACGAGTGGGGCTTTCCCTACTTGAAGCTAGATTTCCTGTACGCGGCGGCGCTCCCTGGGCGCTTTTTCGACCGTACCCGCACCCGCGCCCAGGTACTGCGGCGTGGCCTGGAGGTTATCCGCCAGGCCGCCGGGGAGCAGGCTTTCCTGGTCGGGTGCGGCTGCCCGCTCGGCCCGGCGGTGGGCCTGGTGGACGCCATGCGCATTGGGGCGGACACCGCCAAGCATTGGGCGCCTTCCTTCGGCAAGATCGATCGCCTGATTCAGGGCGAGCCGAACCTGCCGGCGGCGCGCAACGCCAGCCACAACGCCCTGACGCGCGCCTTCCTACACCGCCGCTGGTGGATCAACGACCCGGACTGCCTGCTGCTGCGCCCGACTACCCGGCTGACGCTTGCGGAAGTACAGGCTCTGGCGACGGTGGCGGCGATGACGGGTGGCTCCCTACTGCTCTCGGATCACCTCCCGGACCTGCCCGCGGAGCGGGTGCGCCTGGCCCAGGCTTTGCTGCCTCTGATCGGGAAACGGCCGCACGTGCTGGACTGGTTCGAGAACGGGCGCCCGCAGCGGCTCCAGGTGGACTTAAGCGGGGCGGTTGGCTTCTGGCACCTGCTGGCCTTGTTCAACTGGGAAAACAAGCCATCCGACCTGGAACTGGACCTGAAAGACTTCTTCATCGATCCACGCCTGGATTACTTCGCCCGGGACTTCTGGAGCGGGCAGACCAGCCAGGTCTCCTCGAAGGGAGATACGCCGGGGCGCCTGCTGTTCGAGCAAGTGCCCGTGCATGGCGTGATCCTGCTGGCCTGCCGCCCTACGCGCCCTTACCTGCCCCAATACCTGGGAAGCGACTTGCACATCTCCCAGGGGTTGGAAGTCGCCGAATGGCAGGCAGACCCGGAGGGGGTGCAGCTGCGCCTGGAACGCCCGGGGAACAGCTGCGGGTCGATCGAACTGGCGCTGCCAAAATCGCCGCAGGTGGTACGGCTGGGCGATCGGGAGGCGTTATGGGAAACCAGCGGGCCCGGGCGCTGCCGCATCCCGGTAGATTTCGAGCGCTCGTTAAAGGTCGAACTGCGCTGCTGACCAGAGCCGCGCAGAAAGCCGTATCCCTGCCCAAAATCCTACCCGATCAGCGGAGGCCTCCCACATGCCTGAGACCGATCCTTCCCTCGAACCGTTTTTCTCTCCCGCCGGCGTCGCGGTGGTCGGCGCTTCTCACGATCCGACCAAGCTGGGATACGGCCTGTCGCGCAACTTGGTACAGAGCGGCTACCGGGGGGCGATCCATTTTGTCAACATCCACAACGGCAGCCTGATGGGGCTCCCGGTGTACCCCAACCTGGCAGAGGTGCCCGACCCGGTCGATCTGGCGGTGCTGTTGATCCCGGCGGCGGGCATCCCGGAAGCCTTGCGCGAGTGCGCCCGGCGCGGCATCCACGCCGCCATCATCGCGGCGGGTGGTTTCCGGGAGACGGACTCGGACGGGGCGGCGCTGGAGGCGGAGTGCCTGAAGCTGGCCCGCGAGCACGGCCTGCGGCTGCTCGGCCCGAACTGCATCGGGCTGCTGGACACACATTTACCCCTGGACACGACCTTCCTATCTCCGCCCGGCCCGACCCCGGGCGACGTGGCCTTCGTCTCGCACTCGGGTGCGATTTGCGCGGCGGTGATCGATTGGGCGCGCGGCCAGGGCTTTGGTCTCTCACGCCTGGTCAGTCTGGGCAACCAGGCAGACGTCAACGAGACGGATATGCTGGTCCAGGTGTCCACCGATCCTTATACACATGTGCTGACGCTGTACCTGGAGGGGGTCAGCGACGGCAGGCGCTTCGTGGAACAGGCGCGCCGGGTCTCCCTGGAGAAGCCGGTGGTGGCGCTGAAGGTAGGGCGCTTCGAGAGCAGCCAGCGGGCGGTGGCCTCGCACACCGGGGCGCTGGCCGGCTCGGAAGATGCGTTTAACGCCGCCTTCCGGCGGGCGGGTGTGATCCGGGCGGAGACAACCGAAGAGCTATTCGACTGGGCGCGGGCGCTGGCCTGGTGTCCATTGCCGGGCGGGCGTTCGGTGGCGGTGCTGACCAACGCCGGCGGGCCGGGGGTGACGGCGGTCGACTCGCTGGAGACGCATGGTCTGAGACTGGCGCAGCTGAGCGTCGAGACGCAGGCTTCTCTGAAAGAGATGCTGCCCCCCGCCGCCAGCCTGACCAACCCTGTTGACATGCTGGCTGGCGCCTCGCCGCAGCAGTATGCCGCCTGCCTGCGGATCCTGTTGGGCGCGCCGGAAGTGGACAGCGCCATGGTGATCCTGCCTCCGCCGCCGATGCACACCGCCGGCGGCATCGCCAAGGCGATCATCCCGGTGATCTTCACCTCGCAGAAGCCCGTCGTGGTGGCATTAATGGGTGAACGCCTGATCCAGGAGGCGGTCGAGCACTTTCGGGCGGCGCACGTGCCGGAATATCGCTTCCCGGAACGGGCTGCGACAGCGCTCGCCATCCTGGCGCAACGCGCCGAGTACTTAACGGCTGAGCGGACCGGTCAGGCAGACGCGATTCAGTGGCTGGAGGGGATGAAGCGAGAGGCTGTAGGGGTGATTCTCGAGGGTCGGGAACCGGGCTGGCTCTCACAGGAGCAGGTCTTCCAGATCCTGGCAGCTTATGGCATCCCAACCCTGCAGACCAGGCTGGCGGCCTCGGCGGCACAGGCAGCGAATCTGGCCGGCGAAATGGGTTACCCGGTGGTGCTAAAGATCGCTGCTCCGCAGGTCGCGCACAAATCCGATTACGGAGGTGTGCTGCTCGATCTGCGCGACCGGAGGGCGGTGGTGAACGGATACAAAACTGTAGTGGATAACAGCCGGAAGGCCTGGCCAGGTGCAGAAAACGAGGGGGTGTACGTCCAGCGGATGGTCGCCGAGGGGCAGGAGGTGATTATCGGGGCGATCCAGGACGCCGACTTCGGGCCTGTGGTGATGTTCGGTTCAGGCGGGGTGGAGGTGGAGGGGTTGAAGGACGTCCAGTTCAGCCTGGCTCCACCCTCACGCGAGGAGACCGAGGCCATGCTAGAGAATACCTGGGCAGGCAAAAAGCTGCACGGTTACCGCAACCTGCCGCCCGCAGACCGTCCAGCTGTAAAGGACGCGCTGCTGCGCCTGGCGCAGCTGGCGGTGGACTTCCCGCAGCTGGCGGAGATCGAGATCAACCCGTTACGAGTTTTGGAGGAGGGCATGGGGGCGGTCGCCATCGACGCGCGGGCGCGCTTGGGCCGCTAATTGAATCCATCCGGGTAGACTTCGAACAGGTTCAGTACCAGGGACACCAGCTGGCCCAGCCCCTTGGGGAGCCAACGGGTGGTGATGTACTCGTCCAGGGTATGGGCGCCATCGCCCAGGGTAAGACCTATACAGATGGTGGGCAGACCGCGGCTGAGCGGGATGTTGGCATCGGTAGAGCCGATGTTCAGGTAAGGCTGCACGTCGGCCTCTTTCAGACAGCGCAACGCCAGTTCGACCAGGGGATGATGGGGGGAGATCTCTCCCACCGGGCGGCTGCCGATCAATTCGCCGGTAAACGTGACCCCCGGGCGGTTGGCTTTCTCCACCATGGTTTCAACCTGGGCGACCAGCGAGGCCAGGGCGTGCGGACCTTCTGAACGCAGATCGAGCTCGAGCTGAGCCTGGGCAGCGATGGTGTTCACCGAGAACCCGCCGCTGACGACGCCGATGTTCAGCGTGGTGCGCGGTTTGTCGGGCAGGGGCAGGATTACCAGCTGGCTGGCGAACCTGGCGAGTTCGTGGACGGCGGAGGGGTTGCCATAATCGACCCAGGAATGCCCCCCTGCCGTGCGGGCTGCGATGCGGTAGCGGCGGACGCCCAGGCCGCGGTTGTATATTTGCCCCAGCGCCATGCCCTCCAGGACCAGATATGCCAGGGGTTCGTCCCGGAAGCGGTCGACCACGGCGCGCATGCCGCACAGGTCGCCCAGACCTTCCTCGCCGACGTTCGCCACCAACCAGATATCCCCAGGCAAGGGGTGACCATTTTGGCGGATCGCCCAGAGCAGGCCAAACAAGCCTGCTACGCCTAACGAGTTATCGCCGATCCCCGGTCCGGAAATTTTCTCCGTATGTCTGATCAAGTGCAGGTCTGATCCGGCTGGAAACACGGTATCCAGGTGGGCAGAGACGACCAGCGGGCGGCCGCGGCCTAAGCCGGGCAGGCGGGCGTAGACGTTGCCGATCGCATCAGCTGTCACGTCCTGAAGGTGCTCCGCGCCCAGGCGGGCCCGGACGAAAGCTCCCCGCGCGCCCTCCTGGAATGTCGGGGCGGGGATCTGCTGGATCTCGACCGCCAGGTCGAGCACCTGCTTGGTCAGTGCATCGTTCATGCTTTTATTATCCGACAGTCTCCGAATCCGCGCTTGCCCGCAAGGGTGCTTGCCCGCAAGCGTGCGTGGTCTTGAGACCGCCTCCAACCTTACACCCGGCGGACGGATTGGTGCAGCGCTTCCAGGCGGGCCTGGGCCAACCCTGGCAGCGCCTCCAGTGCATAGAAAGGCCCGTGCCCTTCAAGAACTAAAGAGGCGGAAATGTTGCCGTGCAGGGCAGCCAGCAGCGGGTCGTAGGTGCGCCGGTAACCTGCCAGGAAACCGCCGCAGAAGGCATCCCCGGCGCCGGTCGGGTCGAACACCTGAATCGGGTAGGCCGGGATCTCCCAGCGGGCGCGGGCAGACGAATCAAAGAGCAGTTGCCCATTCTGGCCGCGCTTGATCACCACGTACTCGCAGCCGAACCCGGCGAGCTGCTCCGCCATCTCCCACAGATCGTCCGTATAACCCTGGAACACGGCGCGCACCTCTTCTTCGGAAGGGAAAAAGGCGGTCAACCCGGTGACCAGGGAGGGCAGATCGTCGCGAAAGGACGGGTTCATGTAACCCGGTGAGGGATCGAGGGTGACCAGGGTAAAGCCAGCCTGCCGCAAGACGGCAGGGATCAGGCTGTGGGTGAGGTAGTCCAGCGGGCAGATATGGGCGGCGGTGGCATCCAGGTATTCCTCGAGGAAATCGACCTGGCGGATGGAAGTGGGCGCCAGGCGGGTGCGGCTGTCGGGCGCCCCGGAGCGGTCCGGATAGCCGTACAGGACGCGGGGGAAAGCGGAATCGACGCCGGCAAAAAAATTGATCGGATTCTCGATCGGGCGCGTGGTCAGGTCCGGATAGGCGAGGAAGGAACGCAGGTCAACGCTGTGCGGCAACCGGCGGATGCCGCGAATGTCGAAGCTGCGCTGCTCGATCTTCTCGATCCACTCCTGTTGGTAGTCCTCCCCTACCCGGGCGACCAGCCCGCAGGCGGCGGGAGTCTCCCAGATCCCCAGGCCAGCCGCGGCGTAGAGCAGGTTTCCCCCGGGCACATCCAAGCGCATCTCGCCGTTGGGGAGCACGATGAAGTCGCGGCGGAGCTGGCCGGCCAGCAGAAAGCTGACCAGGGGATGCGCTGGCTCGATGTCCATAGAGAAATTATACGCCAGGGCGGCGATCTGCATAGAAGTTGCAGTTCTGTCAACCAGTCTCAACGGGTGGAATAAGCGGATCATTGTATAATTCGCACATGCATCGCCAGACTGGGCAGGCCCTGATCCGAACCATGCGACCGCGCCAGTGGCTGAAGAACGTGCTGATCTTCATCCCATTGGTATTCGACCAGCAGTTAAACAATATCCCGGCCTTCCTGGAAACCCTGGCGGGGTTTGTACTGTTGTGCCTGGTCGCCAGCGCGGTCTATATTGTCAATGATCTGGCTGACCTGGAGTCGGACCGCTACCATCCGAAGAAAAGGCTGCGGCCTTTACCCTCCGGCGAGCTGCCCATCCCGGTAGCCCGTTGGTCCGCAGTGGTGTTGCTGGCCTTCGCCTTTCCTGTGGCGTACCTGTTATCACCCTATTTCTGCCTGGTCTTGCTCGGCTACTTCTTGCTCAACCTGACCTATTCGCGGTGGCTAAAGCACATCCCGATCATCGATGTATTCGTGCTGGCCAGCTTCTACCTGCTGCGCATCGTGGCCGGCCTGACCTTAATTCACGTCGCGCGCTTCTCCCCCTGGCTGTATGTTGTCACCACGCTCGGTGCATTGTATATCGGATTCGGAAAGCGGCGCGCCGAATTGGCTCTTCTGGCGGAGGGGGCAAACGCCCACCGGCGGGTGCTGGAAGGCTACACTATTCCTTTGCTCGACCAGTTCATCACGATCGTCTCGGCGACCACCATCGGGGCGTACAGCCTGTACACCTTCTCGGCGCCGAACCTGCCCGATAATCACGCCATGATGCTGACGATCCCCTTCATGATCTATGGCATCTTTCGCTACCTGTATATCGTTAACATGGAGCAAGGGGGCGGTGCTCCGGAAGAAGACTTCCTGACGGACCGCCCGCTACAGATCACCATCCTGTTGTGGGGCGTCACGGTCCTGGCCGTTTTCTATTTGTTCTAATCCGACCTCATGCCAGCCATTTCAGCGACGGCCCCGGGAAAAGCCATCCTGGTTGGTGAGCACGCCGTGGTCTATGGGCAGCCGGCGATTGCGGTGCCTGTCGAGCAGGTGCGGGCGCGGGCGATCGTGAAGGCAGCGCCGGATCGGGCTGCCGGTGAGATCCGCCTCCAGGCGCCCGCAATCGAGTTAGACGCACGGCTGGAGGACCTGCCCGAAAACCACCCGCTGGCTGCCGCGCTGCGCGGCGTCTTCAAAGAACTGGGGATCGCCCGCCCGCCGGCCTTCGATCTACGCGTCACCGCCACCATCCCGGCGGCGGCGGGGTTGGGCTCCGGGGCGGCGGTCTCGGTAGCAGCCATCCGCGCCACGGCTGAATTCCTCGGCCGGCGGCTGGCGGACGAGCAGGTCTCCCGGCTGGCGTATGAGGTGGAGAAGCTATATCACGGCACGCCTTCTGGCATCGATAATACGGTGATCGCCTATCGCAGGCCGGTCTACTTCGTGCGCGGGTCTCCGCAAAACCTGATCGAGATCATTTCCGTCGGGAGAATGTTCACCCTGGCTATCGGCGACACGGGCATCCCCGGCCCGACCGCAATCACGGTGGGGGAGGTGCGGCAGGGTTGGCAGGCGCGCCCGGAGCATTACGAGCGGCTGTTCGCGGCGGCCGGCGCGCTGGCGCGGCGCGCTCGCGGGTGCCTCGAAGGCGGGGATCTGGAGGAACTGGGGCGACTGATGAATGAGAACCAGGTCATCCTGGAGAAGATGGGCGTCTCGTCGCCGGATCTCGATCGCCTGGTGCAGGCCGCCCGGCAAGCAGGCGCGCTGGGGGCGAAGCTCTCTGGCGCAGGCGGGGGTGGCAACATGATCGCCCTGGTCGAGCCGGACCAGGCCGAACGGATCGTCCTGGCTCTGCGGGGGGCAGGCGCCAGGCAGACCTGGATCACTACCATCGCGGCATCGCCGAAGGGGGAGGAGAACGGCGAGAGCCGGATTCAAAGAGGAGCGTGAGCATGGGTAGTCGCCCCGTTCGAGTGCATGAGGAACTGGTTTTTCTGAAGCTGGGTGGATCCCTGATCACCGATAAGAGCCAGGCGCGCACGCCGCGCCAGGGTGCCCTGGACAGGCTGGCGCGGGAGATCGGCGCGGCTTTGGAGGCGAAACCGGACCTGCGCCTGGTGCTGGGGCACGGTTCGGGCTCGTACGGGCACGTCGCCGGGAAGAAGCATGGCACCCGGCAGGGTGTGCACACCCCGGAGCAGTGGCGCGGCTTCGCCGAAGTGTGGTTCGACGCGGCGACCCTCAACCGGCTGGTGATGGAAGCGCTTCAGCGGGCCGGGCTGCCGGCGATCTCGTTGCCGCCGGTCGCCAGCGTCATCGCAGACGACGGACGGGTAGCCAGCTGGGACCTGGCTCCGCTGCGCAAGACCCTGCGGGCTGGCCTGCTGCCGGTGGTGTTCGGGGACGTGGTCTACGACAGGGCGCGCGGCGGGACGATCCTGTCCACCGAAGACCTGTTCGCCCACCTGGCGATCCGGCTTAAGCCTCAGCGACTGCTGCTGGCGGGGATCGAGGCCGGGGTATGGGCGGATTTCCCGGCCTGCACGCGCCTGATCGCGGAGATCACGCCGGAAAACCTGGCGGAGGTGGCGCCGGCGCTGGGTGGTTCGACCGCGACCGACGTGACCGGCGGGATGGCCAGCAAGGTGCAACACAGCCTGGACCTGGCCCAACAGGTACCCGGTCTGGAGGTGCTGATCTTCTCGGGGGAAACGGAGGGAGCGGTGCGGGAGGCCCTGCTGGGGGTAGCCGGGGGGACGGTAGTGAGAGGGACGTGATTCAAATCCTAAGTTATAATTTATTTCTCTGCTAAGCATTTGTTTGGAAGGTCTCTGGACAGCTTAATTTCATGCTGAGCGTCTGTCATCCTGAGCGAAGCGAAGGATCTAGATTCTTCGTCGCTTCGCTCCTCAAAATGACATCTCGAGCATGGATGGCTTCGAATAACCTTCGATCGACCACAATAGCGACCGTCAGAAGTCAAAAATCTCCAATCTCTAACTGAACGATCACAGCCATGTACTATACCCGTGAGCAGCTCGAAGCGCAGGAAGCGCAGGACCTGGCGCCCTACGCTTCCCACAGCAAGGACACCCGCGGCCGCGCCTACCCGGAAGACGAGCCGGAGTACCGCACGGCCTTCCAGCGCGACCGGGATCGCATCCTGCACACCACCGCCTTCCGCCGCCTGGAGTACAAGACCCAGGTCTTCATCATCCACGAGGGGGATTACTACCGCACCCGCCTGACGCACACCCTGGAAGTGGCGCAGATCGGGCGCACCATCGCCCGCGCCCTGGGCGCCAACGAAGACCTGGAGGAAGCGATCTGCCTGGCACACGACCTGGGGCACTCCCCGTTCGGCCATTCCGGGGAGGTGGCGCTCTCCCGGCTGATGAAGGACCACGGCGGTTTTGACCACAACAAGCAGTCCCTGCGCATCGTGACCGAACTGGAGCACCGCTACCCGGACTTCCTCGGCTTGAATTTGACCTGGGAAGCGCGCGAGGGCATCGTCAAGCACGAATCGGAGTACGACATCGCCGATGCGTCCGATTTCAACCCCGAGCTGCGCGGTCACCTGGAAGCGCAGATCGCCAACGCCGCCGACGAGCTGGCTTACACCGCCCACGACCTGGACGATGGGCTGCGTTCCGGGATGATCACCCCCGCTATGCTGGAAGGCATCACGCTTTGGGAGATCTTGGTCGAGAGCATCGGCTGGCGCGGCGCGCAGCTGGATGACCTGACCCGCCACCGCCTGATCCGCCGCCTGATCGGCCTGGAGGTCACCGACTTGGTGACCACAACTTCCTTCCAGCTGCGCGAGAGCGGAGTGCGCTCGGCCGAGGATCTGCAGCGCCTGCCGTTCAACGTGATCAGCTTCAGCGAGGACATGTACCGGCGCAACCGCCAGACGAAGGATTTCCTGTACGCCCATCTGTACCGGCATTACCGGGTCGTGCGCATGCAGGTGAAGGCAGAGCGGATCATCAGCGACCTGTTCCAGGCGTACGTTACCGAACCCACCATGCTGCCCGACCACGTACAAACCTCGATCGAGGCGCGCGGTCTGGAGCGCACGGTGTGCGATTACATCGCCGGGATGACCGACCGGTTTGCCTTGGATGAGCACGCCCGCCTGTTCGACCCCAGCCGGCTGCCGTAAGGTGGCGCCCAGGTTAGGAAGCCATCGCGGTCGGCTTCCAGCATCCTGCCCAACGTGGTTGGGAGGTAAACCTCCAATCCTGGTTAATAGCCGGAGTCGAGACTTTAGTCTGACGAAGACAACTGGCGAAGGATAAGCTGCGAGCCGGGGGGACGATCAGGTATAATACAGGCCTATTCGGAGTAAATTTATGGGTGAACAACAGTATCTGACCGCCGAAGGTGCGGAGCGCCTGCGGCGAGAATTAATACATCTTAAAGGCCCGGAACGAGAGGATATCGCCAGGCGCCTGCGTTCTGCGATCCAGATGGGTGACCTGTCCGAAAACGCCGATTACCACGCGGCCAAGGAATCCCAGGCCTTCCTGGAAGGGCGCATCCAGGAGCTGGAGTACCTGCTGCAGAATGCGATCATCGTCGAGGACGATGGCGGGAAGAAAGAAGTTGTCTTCCTGGGGGCAACGGTGACGGTCCAGGAGGAGGATTTCCCCCCCGAGACCTTCTACCTGGTGGGGGCCAAGGAAGCCGACCCGCGCAACGGGCGTATCTCGAACGAATCGCCATTCGGCGCGGCGCTGCTGGGTGGCAGGGTGGGGGAAACCGTCGAAGCAGAGACCCCTGACGGCCAGGTGCGCCTGACGATCCTGGCGATCGAGTAATCCAGCCCTGCCTGGCAGGGTACAAGTTCCACAGAATCGAAACCCCCACTCTCGTGCGGAGTGGGGGTTTATATTGGCATCACGGGCCGGCCTTGATCCGGCTTAACTTTTCGGGTAAACGACCAGGTCGAGCGTCATACGGTCGAAGAAGCTGTCCGTGGGCAGAGGGCCGGAGCCGTAGGACATATCCACGACGCGCGCCACCAGCTGCAAGGTCTGGGTCTCCAGGACCATTTCCTGGCCCGGTTGGGCCAGGACTGGCTCGCCCTTGGCTGCCAGGCGCTGGCGGGTGGTCTCATCCTCGAAGGCGTGCTGGCTCATCAAGACCTTGGTGACGGTCTGAATATCATTCTTATCGAACAACCAGACTTCGAAGGCGGTCACCCGCTTCGGCTCGCCCACGCCGATCGTCTCGGAGACGCCTACCCCGCACTCGCCCAGGAACTCGCCGGAGGGAGAGTCGACGCTGAAGGAATCATCGTACAGATCGTTGCCGATCTGGTAGGTGGTCATAAAACGGGAGAGGGAAGGCTCTTCCTCGGCAGCCACCGGGTACTCGACGTATTGTGGCTGCGGAGGGGCTTCCTTGCGTAAGGTGGGCAGCCGCAGAGAGTCTGAGCGGTTGCGCAGCAGGAAGGCGGCGACGAGCGCTCCCGCCAGCAGCAGGGTAATGACGCACATCCAGGGGAGCAAGCGCCGGGCTGCGCTGGTCGTTCCGGCCGGCGCTTCTTCCACCGCGCCGGGCGTCGGAGTGGGCACGCCTGCGACCGATTCACCACCCGCAAAGGCGATGAAGGCCTGGATGGATTGGGGATTTTGCGTCTGTGGATCGGCCTGGATTTCTGCCAGGACCGTGTCGGCGTTTTCGCCCACTTCGGCGATGCGCTGCTGGGCAACGGCGGCGTCCTGGTGGAGCGTGTATGAATCGATCGCGTCGCGCAGGTAAATTTCCTGGTAATCGATGAGTAGATCGTCCGGGCCGGCATCCGTCCACTGGACCGGCCACAACCACCAGCCCAGGACGACCAGCCCGATGAACAGGCCGGCCACGAAGCTGAGGATGCCGATCCACAGGGGTTTGTTGAGTTGCTCACGCCATGCGTCCATCTGGTTTACTCCGGGGATGAGGTCTGAGTTCTCAGGACTGGGTTTTCAAAGTAAATTAAATTTTAACACAAAAGTACAAAATACACCTCATCGTTTCAGCGTGCAAGACTCGCGCCTGGCGGCTATGTGTTTGGTTGAAAGTTATGGGCAATTATGTTGCACAATAACTTTCAACCAAACCTAAGGTTTCGCCGGGTGCATACGTGCCGTTGAATTCCTGTTAATTTCAGCGAAACACTTAGCCTGCCGCAGGTTCTTCGACGGAAACCTGGTCGAGAGCGTACTGCTCTTCGCAGACGGTGCACTGGGCGGTGTTCTTCTTCGCCACGACCAGCAGTCCACCGCAGTTGGGGCAGGGCGCCGGCAGCGGGAGCTTCCAGGAGGTGAAATCGCAGGCCGGGTAATTTGCGCAGCCGTAGAAAAACCTTCCCTTGCGCGTCTTGCGTTCGACGATATCTCCGCCGTCCTTCGGGCAGTTCACGCCGATCTTCTCCAGCCAGGCCTCGGTATGGCGGCACTCGGGGAAGTTGCTGCAGCTGATAAACTTTCCGTAGCGGCCCCAGCGGATCACCAGCTCGTGCCCGCAATCCGGGCAGGCGCGGCCGATCGGTTCCGGGCCGGTCTTCATCTCCGGCATATTCTCCTCGGCCATCTCGACCTGTTTAGCGAACGGGCCGAAGAACTCGGCGATCACCGAGACCCATTCTTCCTCGCCGGCGGCGATGCGGTCCAGGTCTTCTTCCATGCGCGAGGTGAAGCCGAGATCGACGATCTCCGGGAAGTGCTCGGTGATCAGGTCGTTGACGATGAAACCGGTCTCGGTGGGGACCAGGCGCTTGGCATCCCGGATGACATAGCCGCGTGTCTGCAAGGTGCCCAGGATCGGGGCGTAGGTGGAGGGGCGGCCGATGCCGTTTTCCTCCAGGGTGCGCACCAGGGTGGCTTCGGTGTAGCGCGGCGGCGGCTGGGTGAAGTGCTGCTCGGGGATCAGCCGCACCAGGTCCTGGACCTGGCCTTCGAATAATCCCTCTGGGATGCGCACCTCCTCTTCTTCTGGAGCGGCGGCATCTTCGTCTTTGGCCTCTTCGTAAACGATCAGGAATCCATGGAACTTCAGGGTTGAGCCGGATGCTCGCAGTAGATAGGCGTGCTGGACGGTCTTCCCGGTGACCTCCACTGATAAGGTGTCGTAGACTGCGGCGGTCATCTGGGAGGCCAGGAAGCGCTGCCAGATGAGCTGGTACAGGCGGAACTGGTCTCGCTCCAGGTACTGCTTGATCGACTCGGGCTGGCGCAGGACCGAGGTGGGCCGGATGGCTTCGTGCGCTTCCTGGGCGCTGCGCGACTTGGTGCGGTACTTAGGAGCCTCGGCAGGCATGAAGGAATCGCCATAGCGTTTAGAGATGAACTCGCGCGCCTCAGCCTGGGCCGACTCGGCCACGTTGGTGGAATCGGTGCGCATATAAGTAATCAGGCCGACCGAGCCGCCCTCGCCAACTTCGATGCCCTCGTACAGCTGCTGGGCCAGGGCCATCGTGCGGCGGGCGGTGTAGCCCAGACGGCGGGAGGCTTCCTGCTGCAGGGTGCTGGTGGTGAAGGGAGGAGAGGGGTTGCGCCGGCGCTCGCCGCGCTTGATCTTGCTGATGGCGTAGGCTGCCTGCTCCATATCCGCCAGAATGGGCTGGACTTCGGCCTCGTTGCCTAGGGAGGGCTCTTCGCCGTCTACTCGCGCCAGCTTGGCGATAAAGGTTTCTTTCTTCTTCTTGCCTTCCGGGTGGAATTCGGCTTCGATCGACCAGTATTCGACCGGCACGAAGGCGTCGATCTCGCGCTCGCGTTCGACCACCAGGCGCAAGGCAACCGATTGGACGCGCCCGGCGGAAAGCCGGCTGCGCACCTTGCGCCACAAAAGCGGGCTCAAGTTGTAGCCGACCAGCCGGTCGAGCACCCGGCGCGCCTGCTGGGCGTTGACCAGCTCCATGTTGATGTCGCGCGGGTGGGAAAAGGCCTCGGCGATGGCTGGCTCGGTAATCTCGTGGAAGACCACCCGGTGGGTGATTTTGGGGTCCAGCTCGGCGGACTCTTTCAGGTGCCAGGCGATGGCTTCGCCCTCCCGGTCGGGGTCGGTGGCGAGGTAGACCTGTTCGGCGGAACGCGCCAGGCTCTTGATCTCCTTCACGACTTGACGCTTCTCGTTCGGCACGCGGTACTTGGGCGTGAAGCCGTTCTCCACGTCCACAGACAGCTGCGAACGCAGCAGGTCGCGGATGTGCCCCACCGAGGCCTTTACGGTATAGCCTTTGCCGAGGAAGCGCCCCACCGTGCGCGCCTTGGCGGGCGATTCGACGATCACCAGCTTGCCCGAGCGTTTATTCTTCTCCGCCACGATCTGCGAGGCGTCCAGCGAGTCATGCGCCGGGGTGCGACCCATGCGGAACAGCGCGGTGCCGCATACCGGGCAGGTGCCGCGCGTCCCCGGGGTGCCTTTGGATGTAAAATCTGGCCGCGGTTCCTGTATCTCCCGCTTGGTTTTGCACTTAACACAGTATGCGTCCAAGGTAACTCCTTCTGCAAAGATCCTAAAGATAACTTTGCCCGGCTTCCTTCAGCTGGGTCACCACCTGGCGAACTTTCTGCGCCTGGTCTTTACGGCAGACCAGCAGCACGTCGCCGGTATCCACCACGATCAGGTCTTCTACCCCGATGGTGACGATCAGCCGGTGTTCCTGGTCGACGTACACCAGCGAATTATTCGTATCCAGGCCAACGTGCTGTCCGCCCATGACGATGTTGCCTGCCTGGTCGGCAGAGAGCACGTCGAAGAGTGAATCCCAGCTGCCCACATCGCTCCAGCGTAGCTTGCCGGCAGGGATCACCGCCACCTGGCGGGCGCCCTCCATGATCCCGTAATCGATCGTCTCGGGCACGATTTGAGGCCACAGGCGCTCGATACATGCCTGCCGGGTGGGTGCGTCCCACTCGCGCATGATCTCCTGAAGGGTTGCATACAAGTCGGGCATCTGCCGGGCGAACTCATCCAGGATCCGGTCGACCCGCCAGACGAACATGCCGGAGTTCCAGGTGTGGTCGCCGGATTCGAGCATCTGCTGAGACTGGACGTCATCGGGCTTCTCCTTGAAGCGCAGCGTCCGGAAAACCCGCTCGTTGCGGTAGGTGCCCAGGAATTCGCCCTGCTGGATGTAACCGTACCCGGTTGCGGGGAAGGTAGGGCTGATCCCAAGCGTGACCAGGTAGCCATCCAAGGCGACCTCCAGGGCGGCGCGCAGCAGGTGGCGGAAGCCAGGCTCGTTGCCGATGAAATGGTCGGAGGTCAGCACAGCCATGACCGCCTGGGGATCTCTCGCATGCAGGGCGGCTGCCGCCAGCCCGACGACGGAAGCCGTGCCGCGCGGCAGGGGTTCGATCAGGTAGTTGTCCGTCGGGATCCCCGGGCACTGCGCGGACAGCTCCAGGATCTGATCCTCGACGGTAACGACCAGGATGCGTTCAACCGGGAAAAGCTGCTCCAGACGGATCACGGAGGTCTGGAACAGGCTGTGCTCGTCGATCAGGCGCAGCATCTGCTTGGGGCGGGTCTGGCGCGAGAGCGGCCACAAGCGCGTGCCGCCCCCGCCCGCCATGATCACGGCGTAATAATGATCCAAGTATGACGACTCAATTTCCAACGGAATACCCCTCTTTTGCCTCTCTCAGGGCCACGTAGTTCATGCCTCCCACCTGGCGCACCATGCCTTTCAGCTCCATGATCGCCAGGGCGGAGGCGACCTGCTCGATGGGCAGGTCGGTGCGGGCGCGGATTTCGTCGATATGGAGCGGCTCCGCACCCAGGGTTTCGAACAGCTGCGCTTCCAGCGCATCCGCCGGAAGGACGACCCGGGCGGCGCTCTGCTCGGGTACCTGGGTCAATTCCAGGACTTCCAGGATCTCGTGCGGGTCGAGCAGGGGCCGGGCGCCGTCGAAGATCAGGCGGTTTGTCCCCTGGCTCTGCGGAGCGGTGATGTTGCCGGGGACGGCGAATACCTCGCGCCCCTGTTCGGCGGCGAAGGTCGCCGTTATCAACGCGCCGCTGGTCTTGCCAGCTTCCACCACGACCACCGCCAGGGAGAGCCCGGAGATCAGGCGGTTGCGCGCCGGGAAGTTAGCCGCGTCGGGCGGCGTGCCGGGAGGGTAATCGCTGATCAGCGCGCCCTGGGCCTGGATCTGCTCCGCCAGGCGGCGGTTCTCCGGCGGGTAGATTTGATCTAATCCATTGCCGAGCACCGCCAGCGTGCGCCCACCTGCGTGGAGCGCGGCCTGGTGGGCGATGCCATCCACACCCCGGGCCAGGCCGCTGATCACCGTCACCCCGTTGCGCGCCAGCAGGGCGGCGACTTCTTCTGCGACCTGCCGTCCATAAGGTGTTACCCGGCGGGTGCCGACAACGGCAACTGCCCAAACATCCTCGGGAAGCAGCTCGCCGCGCATGTACAGAACTGGGGGAGGCTGGTCGATCTCCTTCAGGCGGCGTGGGTAGCGTTCATCCCGCAGGGTCAGGACAGTGATGCCCAGCTTCTGGACGCGTTCCAAGGCTTTCTCCGGTGATAGGTCGGCCCGTAGCTGCACCAGGTTTTGGACGATCTTTTCGCCCAACCCGGCGGCGCGCAGGGCGTCAGCCGGGGCGTGCCAGGCGACCTGAGGATCGCCAAAGTAGTCGAGTAAGGCCTGGAAGCGGACGGCGCCGATGCCGCGCACCATCGAGAATGCTACCCAATATTCGGGTTTATCTTTCACGGCTCTGCCTCAATGGAATCCTTTCCTTCTGCATAGAGGCGAGAATACCATAGGTCATTTCGGTGTGTCAAGTTAATTAATGAAAGAGTTATAAGCGAAGGGGTAAAGCAATAGAATCGAGCGAAATGTTGCTAACCTGGTGGGTCCAATTATTATACGAATTCTCGATTATTGAAACCGTATTGACGACTTCTGTCGTTCCGGGAGTTAACGATGAAGTCGTTACAAAAAGCATCGTTCTAAGGTATAACAGACCCTTAGTCTTCGGAAAGGAGCCCAGGGATTAGCCGGATCAGGATTTGCCCGGCAGGAAGGTCGACGTCCAGGATGACCTCGTCGATTGCTGGCAAGAGCACTTCTGCGCCGGCCGGGGAGCGCACCACATAGACGTCGTTGGCGCCCGTCTCCAGGATCTCCGCCAGCCTGCCGATGGCCTCCCCGCCCTCCACGACTATCTGCAGGCCCAGCAGCTGGTGGTGGTAATATTCGCCCTCATCGAGAGGCGGGCGGTCTTCCGCCAGCACGAAAACCAGCTGGTTGCGCAGACCGGCAGCCTGTTCGGGAGTGCTGATCCCCTCGAAGGCGACCAGGAGACCCGCCGCGTGCTGGCGGCTGCGCACCATGCGCATTCGCCGGTGGTCGGGGCCGGTAAAGACCCAGACTCCGGGTTTCAGGCGTTCGGGGAAGTCGGTCAAGACTTCGAGGGGCAGGTCTCCGTGGATACCATGCGGGCGCCCGAGCCGGCCTACGGCTAAGAAGACAGGCTCGCCGGGTGAAGGCGAGCCTGGTCTCGATTGCGGATCGGGTGGGGATTGGCGCGGGCTCAATGGGGTTCGACGATGTCCAGGGAGGCACGCTTGCCCTCCCGAGCCGAGGCGACGCGCAACAGGATTCGCATCGAGTTGGCGACGCGCCCGTTCTTGCCGATGATGCGCCCCATATCCTCTTTCGCAACGTGCAAGTGCAGCTCAATTGTTGGACCACGCCGCGCCTGGCTGACCTGGACCTGGGTCGGATCATCCACCAGGGAGCGGGCGATATATTCGATCAACTCCTGCATGTCCTACCTCCTTGAAATTCCTCGCAGGCAGTGAGGAGGGAGCAGAATCAGGTGTCTCGCCGAAGAAATCAGACGGTCAGGATTAGTTTTCGGGCGGCGAAACCCTGGGTTTTGCCTTGCCAGCTGGCGTCGGCTGGCTGGTCTCTGCGCTTTCGGCGGCTACACCGGTTTCTGTCAGCAAGGCCTCGACTGCTTCGCCTTTCTTGAAGCGCTCGAAGCGGTCGAGCAGTCCGGCGGACTGGAACAGCTGGCGGACGGAATCGCTCGGCTGGGCACCTTTGCTCATCCAGTCGAAGATGCGGGCTTCCTCTAACTGCAGGGTAGCCGGCTCGCTGCGTGGATTGTAAAAACCAAGGACCTCCAGGAAACGCCCATCCCGCGGGCTTTCTTTCTCGGTGGCGACGATGCGGTAACTGGGCTGCTTTTTTGCACCGACACGGCGTAAACGAATACGAACCATAGAACGTGGTCTCCTTCAGTAAGGTTTCTAAGTTGTGTTGCCGGGCGGACAACCAGGAGGGGAGGGGGCGCAGAAGAATGCGGGCGCAGAAGAATGCGGGCGCGGAAGGATGCGCGCGACCTCCGGTGCAGCTCAGCGTTCGAACCGATCTATTATAGCACAGCCGCAGGCGTCTACTGCTGGCTGGGCCGCTCATTTTATCGATCATCCAAACAGGCGCGGCAGGCTGCGCGGCCCGGACTTCTTCAACGTTTTGAAGAGCCGTTGGGCTTCCTGGTATTGCTTGATCAGGCGGTTGACATCCTGTACGTCGGTGCCAGACCCGCGCGCGATGCGGCGCCGGCGGCTGGCGTTCAGCACCTTAGGATTTCGCCGCTCGACCTTCGTCATGGAATTAATGATCGCCTCGGTCATCGTAAGTTGCTTTTCGGCGTCTTGCGGATCGACCTGGCGGGCGACCTGGCCCATGCCCCCGGGGAGCATCTCGAGCAGCTGGGCGATCGGCCCCATGCGGCGCACCTGGCGCAGCTGGTCGGCGAAGTCCTGCAGGGTGAACTCCCCGCTCAGCATGCGTTCTGCCTGGTCACGGGTGACCTTCTCGTCGAAGGCAACCTCCGCTCGTTCGATCAGGCCGAGCAAATCGCCCATGCCCAGGATGCGCGAAGACAGGCGCGACGGGTCGAAGACTTCGACGGCTTCCAGTCCTTCGCCGGTCCCCAGGAATTTGATCGGTACGCCGGTCACCGAGCGGATCGAGATGGCGGCCCCACCGCGTGCATCGCCGTCCATTTTCGTCAGGATCAGCCCGCTTAGGGGGACAGCGTCGCGGAAGCCCTTGGCGATATTAACGGCCTCCTGCCCGGTCATGGCGTCAACCACCAGAAGGACTTCGCAGGTCTCCACGCGATCCGTGATGGCGCGCAGTTCGTTCATCAGCTGGTCGTCGAGCTGGGAGCGTCCGGCGGTATCGAGGATCAGGACGGAAAAGCCCCCATTAAAGGCCTTTTCGCGCGCCCGGGCGGAGAGCTGCGGAGGCGCTACGCCGGGCTCGGCAAATACCGGTACGTTCAAGCGTTCCCCAAGGGTTTGCAGCTGCTGGACAGCCGCCGGGCGGTAAGGATCTGCGGCGACCAGCATGACACGCTCGCCCTGCGAACGCAGCAGGCGCGCCAGCTTGCCGGCGGCGGTAGTCTTGCCGGAGCCCTGCAAGCCCACCAGCATAATCACGCGTGGTTTGGGACCGCTCAGATTCAGGCGCTCTGCCTGCCCCAGCGTGGCGATCAGCTCCTCGTTGACGATCTTGATCACCATCTGGGCCGGGTTCAGCGCTTTCGAGACCTCCTGACCGATGGCGCGTTCCCGCACCCTGGCTACGAAATCCTTGACCACGCTGTAGTGGACGTCGGCCTCCAGCAGGGCCAGGCGCACCTCTCGCATGGCGGTATCGACGTCGGCTTCGGACAGCTTGCCGCGCCGGCTAAGCTGTTTGAATACTTCGTTCAGACGTTCGGTTAAATTTTCAAACAAGGATTGCTTACCTCAGATTCTCGATTTCTCGGCAGTGGATTGTACTAAGCCCGGGAGGAACGGTCAAGAGGCAGGCGAAATGAGATGGATAGTTTACCTGATCAATAGGGGAAGATAGATGGGTTGACCGGTGCGGTAGAGCCAGATAAATTTCTGTTCGGAAGGATTGCCTGCTTTATCGTAGGAACGGACGAAGGTTTGGTTCCAGGTGAGGTTCAATGAATTTACCGTCAGGTCGAATTGGTAAGGGGCTACAACGTCTTCCACGAGCTCGACATACTTGCCGTCCAGCGAGTCCCAGCGGTAGAAACGCACCCGGGCGATACCAACATTATCAGCCGCTTCGATCGTCAGGCGCACCATCCCGGTGTTGACGTCAAAAATGCCGCCGTTCTTGACCGGCGAGACCCAGTTCACCAACGGATTGATCTGGTCTTTAATATCGATCGATACGGTAGCCTGGTTAGATTGGTGCTTTCCATCACTCGCTGTATAGATAAACTTATCGAGCCCCACATAAGTACCGTTCGGCGTGAAAGTGAACGAACCGTTCGGGTTGAGGATCAGCGTCCCGTGATTGGGCGAGTCGGCTAATGTGGTCTGCAGCGTATCTCCGTTGGGGTCCACGTCGTTACCCAGTATGCCGGGCGCGGCGATCAACAGTACCTCCTTCTGGCCAATAGAGAAGGCGTCATCCTTCGCCAGCGGGACTCCACTCGCGGACAGGACCGCGATCGTCACCGTGCCTTCATTCGAGTACCCGGTTCCGTCGAACGCCTTGTATGTGAACGTGTCGTTCCCCAGGTGGGCGGAGTCAGGTGTGTAATCGAATGAGCCATCCGATTTCAGATCCAGGCTGCCGTGACTGGGTCCTGAGACCCACACCGCCGAAAGTCCCTGCCCGCGCGAATCGAGGTCGTTATTCAAAACTCCATCCGAGCTATTCACCTTCAAAAGCACACCCTGGACAGCCTGGTAGTTGTCATCCACGGCTACTGGCTCGCCTGGATCGACCGTAATGGCGACGGTAGCCAGGTCGCTCAGAGATCCATCGGAGGCGGTGTAAGTGAACTGGTCCACCCCACTGAAACCGGCGGCAGGAGTAAAGCGGAGCCGATCATCCTGTTTGTTGGTAGGAGTACCGTTATCGACCCGGGTGACAGTCCCCCCGTTGGATGTGTTGGCCTGGAAGCCCTCCAGGAGAAGCGGGTCACCATCCAAATCGGCGTCGTTTGCCAGGACGTCGACCACGACGGGGAGGTTGACCGTCGTGCTGGCCTGGTCATCGACTGCTGAAGGCGCATCGTTGACCGCAGAGATGCTCATTCTGACCTCGGCGGTGGAACAATCGCCGTCCGCATCGCAGACTTTATACTTGAACAGATCCTGGCCGTTAAAATTCGGGGCCGGGTGATAGGTGACCTGGTTACCGGCGACGACCAGGGCAGTCCCGTGAGGGGGAGCGGTATCGATCGAGACCGTCAGGGAGGCATCATTCAGGCCGCTGTCATTGGCGAGGACGTTGATGGTCACTGGCGTGTCCTCGGAGGTCTGGGCAGCATCGTTTTCCGCCGCTGGTTTGGCGTCGTTTAAATTCAACACAGAAACGTCTTTCGCGTTCAAGCCCTGGTAGCTGGGGTCTCGACTACTGGCCGGTCCGGTGATGATCTCATACAGGATATCACCGTCTGCTTCGGTATCGTCAACCCCGGCGACGAATATCTCCTGGGGAGCATTCCAATTGCCGGGGGAGAACTTCGCCAGAGAGATGAGCAGCTTGCCTTCGGTGGGATCCGAGCTGGATAAGGGGATCTCCACCGGGTTGTCCGGCCGCGCGGTCAGTACAATGAAGAAGGAGGCGGTTCCCCCGTTTTCGTTGGTAACCAGACCGGAGGTCGGGGAGACGTTGATGCCGGCGTCTGCCGCAACTGCTTGGCGATCGGGGTTGAAAAGAACATGGAACGCAAAAACCCCCAACCAGGCACAATAGATGAAAGAGTAAATTGACCGGGTGTTCATAGGTTATCTCAATTTCCCTGTCTGTGGATAACAAACACCTCGAAGGTAGAATGTATTTCCTTCGAGATGATGAACGAACGCCTGCCTGCCGCGATGTTGCTCGAATCGATTGGTTGACTTAATTATAACAAGAATCTTATCGGTCAGTTGCAGCCCATTCTCTGAGTAACTGGGAATCTCCAGATTGGATCGTTTAGACCCGCCAGTTGGACCTGAGCAGGCGGCGTGCTATAATCCGGTGAACCACGCGCCTGGCAGGGATGTACTTATTCCCGGCCAGCAATAAGAAGCCTGAGCAGATAGATGAGTACGATCCTTGTGACCGGAGGGACCGGCTTTATCGGTAGAGTCCTGGTTCGCCACCTTACGGAGGCGGGGCACCAGGTGCGGGTCTTGATTCGCGCTTCTCCCCGTACGCCCAACCTGCCGAAAGGCGTACCAGTCGAGGTGGCGGTCAGTGCGCTAAGCGACCTGCGCGGGCTGCGAGCAGCCATGGTGGGTGTGGATAGCGTTTTTCACCTGGCAGGCGGCGAATGGCAGGGGGCTTACGCTAGCCTGATGGAGATCGATATTCGCGGCACCCAGTACGTGGTCGAAACTGCTGCGGATGCCGGGGTGGACCGCCTGTTCTACACCAGTCATCTGGGCGCCGATCGCGGTTCGGCTTACCCGGTGTTTAAAGCCAAGGCGATCGCCGAGGAGTACATCCGGCGCAGCGGAATCGACTACTCGATCCTGCGCACGGCGATCGTGTTCGGGACGAATGATGCTTTTACCACCGGCATCGCCCAACTGTTGCACAGCCTGCCGGGAGTGTTCGTCATCCCGGGCGATGGGGAAACCCTTCTGCAGCCGCTCTGGGTGGAGGACCTGGCGACCTGCCTGACCTGGGCGCTCGACGACGACGAGACCCGCAACCAGGTGTTCGAGATCGGCGGTCCGGAATACCTGTCCTTTAACCAGGTTATCCAGACACTCATGCAGGCGATGCACATCCGGCGCCGGCTAGTCCATATTCGCCCGCCGTACTTGCGGGCAATGACCGTTTTCCTGGAGAATCTGATCCGGGCAACGCCGGTCTCGGTGTATTGGTTGGATTACCTGGCGGCCAACCGCACCTGTGCTTTGGATTCGATCCCCCGCTCCTTCAACCTGATGCCAGCCCGGCTCTCGCAGCGGCTGGCCTACCTGACGGCCAGAAATTGGCGGACTGAGATGTGGCGATCGGTGATCGGCAGAGCCAGTAAATATCCTTCAAAATCGATATGAGAATGGATCGATCCTCAAGATTGCAGCATGTCGAGTGAGTGGTACCTCAAGATCCTGGATACCCCTGCAGAGATGGAAGCAGTCGAGGATCTGCAGCGCCAGGTGTGGCCCGGCAGCGAAACCGATGTCGTGCCGCTGCACCTGCTGGTGACCGCAGCTCATAACGGCGGCTTGGTGATCGGCGCTTACCTTCCTGGAGCAGGCGGCCCAGACAGGTTGGTCGGGTTCGTGTTCGGTTTCGCGGGGATGTACTTCACACCGGACGGCCCGCGCCCGAAGCACTGTTCGCACATGCTGGGGGTTCACCCACAGCAGCGTGACCAGGGCCTGGGGTTTGCCTTGAAGCGGGCGCAGTGGCAGATGGTCCGCCAGCAGGGATTGGACCGCATTACCTGGACTTACGATCCCCTGCTCAGCCGAAACGCCTATTTAAACATCGCCAAACTGGGCGCGGTGTGCAACACCTACCGGCGGGAGGTCTACGGCGAGATGCGCGACGGCCTGAACCAGGGCCTGGCTTCGGACCGCTTCGAGGTCGACTGGTGGGTGAACTCGGGCCGCGTCGAACGCCGCCTGAGCAAGAAGGCCCGCCTGCGGCTGGACCTGGCGCACTTCCTGGCGGCGGGGGCTGAGATAATTAATGCCTCCACCGAGAACGGGCAGGATAGGCCGACTCCCGGATCTCTTCCGGTGATTCCCACCAGGGAAAACGCCCCGCTGCTGCTGGTCGAGATCCCGGCAGATTTCACGCGGCTCAAGGCGGCAGACAGGGACCTGGCCCAAGGGTGGCGGGAACACACCCGCGCGCTCTTCGAAAGTCTGTTCGTCAGCGGCTTCCTGGTGACCGATTTTGTTTTCCTGCCGGGCACGCACTCGCGCAGCTACTACGTCTTAAGCCACGGTGACAGCACGTTCTAAGGATTCGCTATGATTATCTCCCACCTCACCCTCTACCACCTGAGCATGCGCCTGCGCTCTCCATTCGAGACCTCCTTCGGACGCAGCGAAGAACGAGAGTGCCTGTTAATCGAAGCCTTCTCGGATGGCCTGGTGGGGTATGGCGAGTGCGTCGCCGACAGGGAACCGGGGTACTCGTACGAGACGACCGGCACCGCCTGGCAGATCCTGCAGGACTACCTGATCCCGGCAATCCTCGGTAGGGAGCTGAGAGGGCCGGCTGACTTCCAGGGGCAGGTTACGCGGGTGCGCGGACATCCCATGGCGAAGGCAGGCGTGGAGATGGCGTTGTGGGACCTGCTTGGCAAGCAGCAAGGCCTGTCATTGCACCGTCTTCTCGGAGGAGAGCGGGAGCAGGTTGAGGTAGGAGTCTCGGTAGGCATCCAGGACTCGCCTGAACGCCTGGTGGAAACGGTGGCAGATTATTTGGATCAGGGCTACCGGCGGGTGAAGATCAAGATCAAGCCGGGGCGGGACCTGGCCGAGACTCAGGCGGTCCGGGGGGCGTTTCCCGAACTGCGCCTGCAGGTGGATGCCAACTCTGCATACACGCTTGAGACCGCCCGGGGTTTGCACCCGCTCGACGACCTGGGACTGCTGCTGATCGAGCAGCCTCTGGCGGAAGACGATCTGTGGGACCACCATCGCCTGCAAGCGGAGCTGGCAACCCCGGTCTGCCTGGACGAGAGCATCCTCTCCGCCCGCCACGCCCGCCAGGCGCTGGAGATGAAGGCCTGCCGCATCATTAATATCAAGGCCGGGCGGGTGGGGGGGATCAGCCAGGCAGTCGCCATCCACGATCTGTGTCAGAGCCGGGGCGTGCCTGTTTGGTGCGGCGGCATGCTGGAGACCGGAGTCGGGCGCGCCTCAAACCTGGCGCTGGCCAGCCTGCCGGGGTTTTCCCTGCCGGGGGATATCTCGGCCTCCGATCGTTATTATCAGGAGGACATCACCCAGGAGCGCTTTAGCCTGAACCAGGACAGTACCATTACCGTGCCGCAGGCGCCCGGGTTGGGGGTATCCATTGACTTCCGCGCCCTGGAGCGGGCGACCTTATCCAGGCAGACCTACCCCTGAAAGTCCCTCGAACGTGGACTGATATCCGTGGCATTTGCCCTTCAAGGCGTCCCCGACCTGACCATGATGCGCACACGGCCTTATGTGACGATCTCGCCTGAGCGGGTTGCGTTAATGAAAACCTTCCTATATACTTTTTAACGACGATCCGTTATTCCTCGTATTCCAGGAGGAGATCATGCGCACCTATGATATTACATTGACGATTTCACCGGACTTACCGACCTGGCCGGGGGACCCTGGTATCGTGTTGGAACGGGTGGGAAAGATCGAGAACGGCGCGAATGCGAATGTCTCCCGCCTCGATATGGGAGTGCATAGCGGCACGCACGTGGATGCTCCCTACCACTTTCTTCCCGAGGGGAAAACGATCGACCAGCTCAGCCTAAGCCTGTTGACCGGGCGGGCCTATGTATTGCACCTGCCGGAAGTCGAGACCATCACGGCAGCCGTCCTGAAAGGAGCGCAGATTCCGCCGCGCACGCGACGGCTGTTGTTCAAGACGCGCAACTCTCAATACTGGTCCCACCTGGAGGACGGCTTCCGGACCGATTTCGTCGGCATCAGCGCCGATGGAGCCGAGCTCCTGGTGAAACGCGGCGTGAAGCTGATCGGTGTAGATTACCTCTCGGTTGCACCTTATAAGGAGAGCCGCCCCACTCACGAGATCCTGCTCTCGGCCGGGGTGGTGATCATCGAAGGGCTGGACCTCTCAACGGTGTCACAGGGGCGCTACACGCTTTTCTGCCTGCCGCTCAAACTGGGTGGATCGGATGGCGCTCCCGCCCGGGCGATCCTGATCGGCGTGTAAACGCGAAAATAACGAAAGCCGCGAAAAGAACGAAATAGGCGAAAAGAAGGGGGAGATGTTCCGGCAATGGAAGAATGCAGACACCAGACACTTTCTCGATATCGGATTTTGGTTCTTCTGATCGTGCTGTTAGGAATATCAGGATGCCAACCGGGCGTGGAAGACCCGGGAGATGAGGCGACGATGTCTATTCATGTTACAAGTACGGCTTTCAATGAGGGTGAGAACATCCCCAAGGAGTATTCGTGTGATGGGGAGAACCTCTCGCCGCCCCTGGCCTGGTCGGATGTGCCGCAAGGGACGCAAAGCCTGGTTTTGATCGTCGACGACCCGGACGCGCCGTCCGGCACATTCGTGCATTGGGTGGTCTACGATCTGCCGGCAGACCTGGCGTCGCTGCCCGAGGGGGCGAGCGGAATCGGTAGGGAGGGAGTGAACGGCTTCAGAAAGAGCGGCTTTGGAGGACCCTGCCCACCGCGCGGCTCAACTCACCGCTATTTTTTCAAGCTG